>NZ_JBSSGJ010000002.1:0-461001 GCF_054063535.1 Sinomonas sp. RB5 | reverse complement strand
ACCACACCCCCCACCACCGCAAGGAAAAAAAGGGGGTGCGGTGGAACCACACAATGCTCCGCGTCCACCATACGGTCCCCAGACAACAAACCCCGGGGAACCCCGCCACAACCGAATACACATCACGGAAACCCGTGACCACAGACCACCCACCCACCCCACACAGGGGCCGGGAAGGGTAGAAGGGTTACGGCGGCCATAGCGTGGGGGAAACGCCCGGACCCATCCCGAACCCGGAAGCTAAGACCCACAGCGCCGATGGTACTGCACCCGCGAGGGTGTGGGAGAGTAGGACACCGCCGGACAACACCACACGGTCGAGCCCCCCAACCACCCGGTTGGGGGGCTCCCGCACTTAACAAGCACAAAAGACCCCGGAGCGCGCAATTGGGGGAATACGCGCTCCGGGGCAGCCTCGAAGTCCTAGGCAAGAGACTACGCCGGCAGGTTAGGCGTGCCTACCTTCGGCCGTAGTGACTTCCTGGCGGCCGGACCCTTGCTGCCCCGCTGCGCCCGATGCTCTGATGGTGCGATGACCACACGTCGCTTCCTCCTCGCCGTCGGGACCAAGAAGGGGCTCTGGCTCGCCACGAGCGAGGACCGCAAGACCTGGACCGTCGCCGAGCCCCAGTTCCTGATGCAGGAGATCCCCTCCGTTGCCATCGACACGCGCGGCGGCCGCACCCGCCTGCTCGTGGGCGTCCGCTCGGAGCACTTCGGGCCCACCGTGGTCCACTCCGACGACCTCGGCGCCACCTGGACCGAGCCCGAGCACGGCTCCGTCGTCTTCCCCGAGGGCACGGAGGCTGCCGTCGAGCGGATCTGGCAGATCCAGCCGGACTCCGAGGACCGCCCGGAGGTCGTCTGGGTCGGCGCGGAGCCGATCTCGGTGTGGAAGTCGACGGACGGCGGAGCGACGTTCGAGCTGAACCGGGCACTCTGGGAGCACCCGGACAGGGACCGGTGGGCGCCCGGCGCCGGCGGCGCGGCCGTCCACACGATCGTGCCCGACGCCGAGGATCCGGAACAGGTCCACGTGGCGATCAGTGCCGGCGGCGTCTACCGCAGCACCGACGCCGGCGCGAGCTGGACCGCCCGGAACCACGGCATCTCCGCCTACTTCCTGCCCGACCCGAGTCCCGAGGTCGGACAGTGCGTCCACAAGATCGCGGCCGACAGCGAAGGACGCCTCTACGCGCAGAACCACCGGGGCGTCTACCGCAGCGACGACCGTGGGGACACGTGGGTGTCCATCGCGGACGGGCTGCCGGCCGACTTCGGGTTCGTGATGCTCACCCATCCGCGACGCAGCGGCACCGCCTGGGTGGTGCCCCTCGTCTCGGACTGGGAACGGGTCGCGCCCGGCGGCCGCCTCGCGGTCCACCGCACCGATGACGCCGGGGAGAGCTGGCGCAGCCTCGACACGGGTCTGGCCGAGCCGGACTGGAACACCGTGCTCCGCGACGCCGCCTCGGTCGACACCGCAGAGCCCGTGGGCGTCTACTTCGGCACCCGCGGCGGCTCGGTGTACGCGAGCGCCGACGAGGGGGAGTCCTTCCAGGAGGTGATCGCGCACCTGCCCGACGTGCTGTGCGTCCGGGCCGCCGAGCTCACCGCCTCGCCGGCCGGAGCAGCGCACGACGCCGGCCAGGGGACCTAGGCGTGTCCGTCACCGTCGTCGTGCCTTCCGTCCTCGCGCCGGCGAGCGGCGGGAGGACCCAGTTCGAGCTGCCCGACGCCTCGGCGAGGTCCGTGCGGGAGGCGCTCGACGCCGTCGGCCGCGACTATCCCGTCCTGGGCCGGAGGATCCGGGACGAGCGGGGCGAGCTGCGCCGGCACGTCAACATCTACGTCGACGGTGAGGACGTGCGCCGCGGCGGGGGCCTCGCGACCCCGGTCGCCCCGGGGCAGGAAGTGCTCGTCATCCAGTCGATCGCCGGCGGATAGCCGCCCGCAACATGCCGATATGTGACCTTTGACCTTGGTCACCGTCGCGCGGCTCAATGAGACTGTCACTGTCACATTTTTGAACAGAGCACAGTGCTGTGCAGACAGGTGGATGATGAGCCCGACGTTCGAAGTACTCCGAGACCCCTCCAGGCGCGGCTCCTACCGGCTGCGCATGACCGGGCCGGCCGGGGAGGTCCTCACCGACCTCAGCGGACTGCCCAGCATCGACGCGGTGCGCAGCGCCATCGCCCAGATCCGCGAGGCCGCAGCGCTGGCGCTGGTGGTCGACCGCACGGCGCACGGCGCCTGAGCGGGCCGGCGCGGCCGGGACGATGGAGTCCCGGCCGCCGGGCCCGCAGCCACCGTCCGCGTCCATCCGGTAGGGCTTCTGATGCAACCTCGGCGCAACGTTGCGCCGACCGGACCGGCGGTGGCGGCGCGTACACTTGTGAGCCACGGCACACATGAAGGAGTGGGTGGGCGTGCGTGCGAACCAGGTGCAGCAGGCACCCGATCCGGTCCCCGCAGCGGGGGACGACGGGTCGGCGCGCCCTGTCGTGGCCGACTCCTGGCGCCGCTCGCTCGCCGTCCACCCCCGCCGCGAGGACGCCGTGGTCACGAGCATCCTCGACGAGGGCGAACTCGACGCCTACCGCGCGGAGCATCCGCTCGCACCCGTGATGCCGGTGATCGACCGGCTCCTGGTCGAGCCTGCCCGCGACTCGGGCATCCTCGTGGCCGTGGGCGACGCGGGCAGCCGGCTCCTGTGGCTCGGCGGGGACGCCGCAGTGCGCCGGCGGGCGGAGCGGATGGCCTTCCTCGAGGGCGCCGACTGGTCCGAGGCGAGCATCGGCACGTCCGCGCCCGGCACGGCCCTGGCCACCGGGGGTCCGGTGCAGATCCACGGCGCCGAGCACTTCAGCCCCCTGGTCGAGGCCTTCTCCTGCACGGCGATGCCCATCCGGGACCCCGCGACGGGCCAGACGCTCGGCGTCGTCGACATCACGGGGGGCGAGCAGGCCGTGGGAGGCCACGCCCTGCCCTGGCTCAGGGCCACCGTCGCCGCCGTCGAGGAGAGGCTCCGGACGCTCGGCCCCGAACGGAAGCCGCGCATCGAGCGCGCCCAACGGCCCGTCGGCGCGGTCCTGGCCGTCACCGGCCGCGACCAGGGCGTGCTGCGCTGGGGAGGCCGCGAGCTGAACCTGAGCGTGCGGCACTCCGAGATCCTCGTGCTGCTCGCCGGGAACCCGCGCGGCCTCACCGCCGAGGAGCTGGCCGAGCGGCTCTACTCCCAGCCCGTGCCGCCGGTGACGCTGCGCGCGGAGCTCGTGCGGCTCCGCAAGGTCCTCGAGGCCTCGGGGACCGGGGTCACGCTGCTCTCGCGCCCCTACCGGGTGGAGGGCCTCGAGGTCGATTCCATGACCGCCCTCGCGCTCCTCGCCCGCGGCTCACACCGCCAGGCCCTCGGCGCCTACGCCGGCCAGCTCCTGCCACGCTCCGAGGCGCCGGCGATCACAGAGCTGCGCGAGGAGCTGTCCGCGACCCTGCGGGAGGCCGTGGTGGGCAGCGCCGCCGTCGACGTCGTGCTCCACTACCTCCGGCTCCCCGAGGCGGCGGACGACGCCGAGGCGTGGCGCACCGCGCTCAGCCTCCTCCCGCCGCGCTCGCCCAAGCGGGCCGCCGTCGTGGCCCACCTCGAGCGCCTCGCAGGATAGGGCCGTTCGACGGCTGACAACCGCCGGTGGCGGGACGTAGGGTCCTGAGGGTCAGCGTCAGACCACTCGCGAGGAGCCGCACTGTGCCTGCCACCCTGAATCCCTACCTCAACTTCAAGGACAACGCCCGGGACGCCATGACGTTCTACCAGTCGGTGCTCGGCGGTGACCTGACCATCTCCACCTTCGACGACCTGCACGCCGCCATGGACCCCTCGGAGGGGCCGCTCGTGATGCACTCGCAGCTCACCACGCCCGGCGGCTTCACCCTCATGGGCTCGGACACCCCGCCCCGCATGGAGTACCGCCCCGGCAACAACTTCTCGGTCTCGCTCAGCGGCGGCCAGGAGACGGAGGAGGAGCTGCGCGGCTACTGGGACAGGCTCGCGGAAGGCGCCACCGTGTCCATGCCGCTGCAGAAGGCCATCTGGGGCGACACGTTCGGCATGCTCACCGACCGGTTCGGCATCGCCTGGCTCGTCAACATCGCCGGCCAGGGCGGACAGGGCGCCGCATCGTAGACACGGGCGCAGGGGCGCATAGACTCTGGCTCAGGCGGCCACGGTGCGCCGCCGGAGCGGAGGTGTGCACGTGAGGGTGGGCATCGCGAGGGAGAGGCTCCTCGGCGAGCGGCGCGTGGCGGCGACGCCCGAGACCGTGCGGCAGCTGGTGGGCCAGGGCCTCGACGTCTCGGTCGAGTCGGGCGCGGGGGCGGCGGCCGGGCATTCCGACGCCGCGTACGCCGAGGCCGGGGCAGAGGTCGTGCCCGCGCTCGATCCCGCCGGCGTGGACCTGCTGGCCCATGTGCGCCCCCTCCATCCGGCCACGGCCGCGGCCCTCCGGCCGGGCGCCGTCACGGTGGGACTGGCCTCGCCGTCCACCGAGCTGCCCACGGTCCGCGCGCTCGCCGATGCCGGGGTGACGGCCTTCGCGCTCGAGCTCGTCCCGCGGATCTCCCGCGCGCAGTCCATGGACGCCCTCACCTCGCAGGCCCTCGTGACCGGCTACCGCTGTGTGCTCGAGGCCGCGATCCGGCTTCCGCGCTTCTTCCCGCTCTATATGACCGCCGCCGGCACGGTCCCGCCGGCGAAGGTGCTCGTGCTCGGTGCCGGGGTCGCGGGCCTCCAGGCGATCGGCACCGCCAAGCGGCTCGGCGCGCGGGTCTCCGCCAACGACATCCGCCCCGCCTCCGCGGACGAGGTCGCCTCGATGGGCGGAACGTTCGTCCACCTCGACGTGGACTCGGCCGAGGCCACCCAGGCCGCGGGCGGCTACGCCCGGGAGCTCTCCGCCGACCGCGGCGCCCTCCAGCGCCAGCTCCTCGCCCCGCACGTCGCGGAGGCCGATGTGCTCATCACCACCGCCGCGGTGCCCGGGCGCCGCGCCCCGCTGCTCGTGACCCGGGACATGGTCGCCGCGATGCGGCCCGGCTCGGTGGTCGTGGACATGGCGGCCGAGTCCGGGGGCAACGTCGAGGGCTCCGTCCCGGGCGAGGACGTGGTGGTACACGTGGCGGGCGGGGCCGGCGAGGTCACCGTGGTGGGCCTCAAGGACGCCGCCTCGGCGATGCCCGCGGACGCCTCGCGCCTGTACGCCAAGAACGTCGCCAACTTCATCGAGCTGCTCGTCCCGCGGGGCCCCGGCGACGGCGGCGAGATCCGGCCCGACTTCGACGACGAGGTGGTGGCCGGGGCATGCCTGACGCATGCGGGCGAGGTGCGCCACGAGCCCACGGCCGAGGCGCTCGCTGCCCTCGCAGCCACCGCATCGGCGGGCAGCTCGGTCGCCGCCGGCGCCCCGCGGCCGGACGGGCCGCCGGGCATCGAGGACG
Organism: Sinomonas sp. RB5; assembly: GCF_054063535.1. Taxonomy (NCBI): domain Bacteria; kingdom Bacillati; phylum Actinomycetota; class Actinomycetes; order Micrococcales; family Micrococcaceae; genus Sinomonas; species Sinomonas sp. RB5. Next base: position 455,505 of record NZ_JBSSGJ010000002.1, on the reverse strand, counting down.
AGACCGAGGAGGGGGCGGGCTGATGGGCGGCGTGGAGGTGCTCACGATCCTCGTGTTCGCGGTGTTCGTGGGCTTCGAGGTGGTCTCGAAGGTCTCGAGCATCCTGCATACCCCGCTCATGTCCGGCGCGAACGCAATCCACGGGATCATCCTCGTGGGCGCGATCACCGTGGCCGGGCAGGCGGAGGACGGGTGGGTGCTCGCGCTGGCACTGCTCGCCGTGGTGCTCGCCACGGCCAATCTCGTGGGCGGGTTCGTGGTGACCGACCGGATGCTCGAGATGTTCAGGGGGCGCCGGCCGGCTCCCGCGGCCAAGGAGGACGCCAGGTGACCGCCTCCGCGCCCCTGCTCGACCCGACCTGGACCGCGCTGCTCTACCTCGCCGCAGCCGTGTGCTTCATCCTGGCCCTCAAGGGCCTGTCCTCCCCGAAGCATGCCCGCCGGGGCAACCTCGTCGGCGTGCTCGGCGCCGCGATCGCCCTCGTGACCGTGTTCCTCTCGAGCCGGCTCGCGAACATCCCCTGGATCCTCGCCGCGATCGCGGTCGGCGCGGCCATCGCGGCGCCGGTGGCACGCCGGGTCAAGATGACCCAGATGCCGCAGCTCGTGGCGCTCTTCAACGGCGTGGGCGGCGGTGCGGCGGCCCTCGTCGCGCTGCTCGAACTGCCCCACGCGGGCGCCCCCGGGGACGGCTGGGTGCGGCTCGCGATCGTCTTCACGCTCCTGGTGGGAGCCGTCTCCTTCGCCGGCTCGGCCGTGACGTTCGCCAAGCTCCAGGAGCTCATGACCACCCGGCCCGTCACGTTCCTGGGCCTTCCCGTGCTCATGGGCGCCGTGCTGCTCGCCGCGCTCGCCGCGGCCGGGGCCGTGGTCGCGACGGGCTCGGTGCCGCTCGCCGTCGTGCTCCTCGCCCTCGGGCTCCTGGCCGGGGTCCTGCTCGTGCTGCCCGTGGGCGGGGCGGACGTGCCGATCGTCATCTCGCTGCTCAACGCGTTCACGGGCCTCGCCGTCGCCGCCAGCGGTCTCGTGCTCGGCAACGTGCTCCTCGTCGTCGCAGGCACCCTCGTCGGCGCGTCCGGCACCATCCTCACCCGGCTCATGGCCGCAGCCATGGGGCGCAGCGTCGTGCACATCATGTTCGGCGCCTTCCGGGGAGGGTCGACAGCGGGCTCCACCGCCGTCTCGGACCGCCCCGTCCGCTCCTCGAGCCCCGAGGACGTCGCCGTGCTGCTCGGCTACGCGCAGAAGGTGATCATCGTGCCCGGGTACGGGCTCGCCGTCGCCCAGGGCCAGCACACCGCGGCCGAGCTCGCGGGCGCCCTCGAGGCACGGGGGATCGATGTCGAGTTCGCGATCCACCCCGTGGCAGGGCGCATGCCGGGGCACATGAACGTGCTCCTGGCCGAGGCGAACGTGCCCTACGAATCGCTCAAGGAGATGAGCGAGGTCAACAGCGAGTTCCGGCAGGCCGACGTCGCCCTCGTGGTCGGCGCGAACGACGTGGTCAATCCCGCCGCGAAGTCCACGCCGGGCTCACCGATCTACGGCATGCCGATCCTCGAGGTCGCCGAGGCCAAGCAGGTGGTCTTCCTCAAGCGCTCCATGCGGCCGGGCTTCGCCGGCATCGAGAACGAGCTGCTCTACGACCCCAAGACCGCCCTCCTCTTCGGCGACGCGAAGGACTCCCTGACCCAGGTCCTCGGCGCCGTGAAGGCCCTCTGACCCCAGGGAAGGACCCACGATGACCCCCACGACCCCGAGGACGGTCGCCGTGATCGGCACCGGCACCATCGGCGCAAGCTGGGCCGCCTACTACCTCTCGCGCGGCTTCCGCGTGGCGGCCGCGGACCCGGCCGAGGGCGCCGAGGACCGGCTCCGCGCCCAGGTCGAGGCCTTCTGGCCCACCCTCGCGGCCCTCGCTGCCGAGGGGGAGGGCGGCGCCGCCCCGCAGGACCGCCTCGCCTTCGCGCCCTCGATCGCCGAGGCCGCCCGGGGCGCCGACTTCGTCCAGGAGAACGGGCCCGAGCGGCTGGTGCTCAAGCGCGCCATCCTGGCCGAGATCGAGGAGGGCGCCGATGCGTCGGCCCTCATCGCGAGCTCGTCCTCGGGGCTCCTGGTCTCCGAGGCGCAGGAGGGGATGCGCCACCCGGAGCGGCTCGTGCTCGGACACCCGTTCAATCCGCCGCACCTCATTCCGCTCGTCGAGGTGCTCGGCGGCGCACGGACCGCTCCCGAGAACGTGGACCGCGCGCTCGCCTTCTACACCGAGATCGGCAAGAAGCCCATCCGCATCAACCGGGAGGTCCCGGGGCACGTGGCCAACCGGCTGCAGGATGCCCTGTGGCGGGAGATGTTCCACCTGGTCCGCACCGGCGTGGCGAGCGTCGCGGACATCGACACCGCGATCGCGTATGGCCCGGGCCTCCGCTGGGCCCTGCTGGGGCCCTTCCTCACGATGCACGCCGGCGGCGGGGACGGCGGCATCACCCACTTCCTCGAGCACCTCGGCCCTGCCATGCGGGAGTGGGCGGCCGATCTCGGCGAGTAGCCCGAGACCGACGACTACATCGAGACGATGGCAGAGGGCGTCGCCGCGGAGCTCGAGGGCCGCGACTGGGACGCCGTGCTCGCCGAGCGGGACAGGCTCCTCCTCGCGCTCCTCGCTGCCAAGGCCCAGGCGCCGCAGATCCCGTAGGCCCCCGCCTGGCGGGGCGACCTACGGGTCTACGCCTGCGGGCGGCGCGGGAACAGCGGCACGCAGGTGGTGCAGGCCTGGGCGCCGGCCGGGTCCGCGAGGGCGTCGCGTTCGAGCCGGAGCCGTGCCGAGAGGGCGGCTGCCATGAGGGCGACCGCCGCCGCGCCCACCGCGGGCTGGACCCCGAAGCGGATCGCGTCCAGGGGCAGGCCCGCGAACAGCTGGACGAGGAGGCTCGAGCGGCTCTGCGTCGTGGCCAGCAGCAGGCCCATCATGCCGAACAGCGGCCCGCGGAGGTCGCATGCGCTCGCCCCGGCCCCGATCGGGGCTCCGACGAGGCTGCCGACCAGCAGTCCGAACGCGGCCGAGCCGACGCCGACGAGGGCCCCGGTCCAGAGGGCGCCGGGAAGGGCCGCCGCGGCGAAGGCGCCGTTGGCGAAGACCAGGGCGGCGGCCGCGAGCACCGCGGCCGCCGCAGCGGTGGCCCACCTGCTTCCCGTCCACGTCATGGGGACCGACCAGCCCGAGGCGAGGCGAAGCGGGCCGCCGGCCGGGAGTGCGAGGACGGGCTCGGCGTCGAACGCGGAACCGTGCGGCTCCCGGTCGCTCACCGCCAGGAGAGGAACTTGCCCAGCAGGCTGGCGCCGGAGCCCGGCGCCTGGTCGTGGCCGGGGCAGCGGCGGGATTCGGGGACGTTCGCGAACACCTGGTCGACGTGCTGGCCGCAGCCAGTCCAGGTCACCTTGCCGCAGGTGGGGCACGTTGCGGGGCTGCACATGGGATTCTCCTTTGTCCGGTCGATATACCCCTAGGGGTATTTCTACTGTAAGGCCCAGCGCCCCGGACGGCAAGCGGACCGCTTCCGACACGGCCGGGCGGGTGCGCGACTCCTCCGCTTCTCCTTCGGTAGCCGTCGCCGTAGAAGGGGCATCGTTCTCAAGCAGGGGGAACGCCCGGAATTCCGTAAGCCCCCCTGCGCACCGGGGGCTTCATGGGCTTGAAGGAAAGAGGATGTCAATGTCGACTCACAGGACCAAGCTCAGCGCCGCGGCGCTGTCCCTGTCGGTGCTCGTGGCACTCACCGCGTGCAACCCCGCCGCCTCCGGGGGCAGCGCCGCCCCTTCCGGCTCGGCCGGCGCGGGATCGTTCAGCAAGGACCTCTCGGGCACCCTCAAGACCAGCGGCTACAACCCCTCGGACGAGGTGGGGAAGTCCCGTTCTGACCTGGCCACGAAGGCCGTCGCGCCGGCCACCGTCACCATGGACACCACCAACTTCGATACCCAGAAGTTCTCGGCCCAGGCGGCCTCCGGCCAGGTGCCGGACCTCATCCAGGTGGACCGCAGCATCGTCCCCACGCTCGCCGACAAGGGCCTCATCCAGCCCCTCGACGCCTGCTACTCGCTGTGGGGCGTCGACCCGAAGACGCAGTACTACCCGGCCGCCACCAAGAGCGTCACCTACAACGGCAAGGTCTACGGGGTCCCCCAGTTCTTCCAGACCTCCATGCTCATCGCGGACAAGAACGTGATGCAGGCCGCTGGCGTGGGCGTCGACCAGCTCGACACCTCCAAGCCGGACCAGATCGTCGCGGCCGCCCAGAAGATGTACAAGGCCTCCGGCGGCAAGCCCTCCGTGATCGGCTTCGACGCCGACCTGCCCGGCTCGGCCGACCTGTGGCTGCAGGTCTTCGGCGGGAGCGCCATGGACGCCAACGGCAAGCCGAGCCTGGACGCCTCCGCCAACGTCACGGCCCTGACCTGGATGAAGAAGCTCATGGACGCCCAGGGCGGCTACGCGGCCATCAAGTCCTTCAAGGACTCCATGGACGCCTTCGGCAACGAGAACCAGTACGTGAAGAACGAGGTGGGCGCCCAGACGTGGGCGCAGTGGTACATCAACGTGCTCTCCGCGACCAAGGACAAGGTAAGCGTGGTCGGAGTGCCCATCAAGACCCTCGACGGCAAGGCCCTCGGCTACGCCGGCGGCACCGCCCTCGCCATCCCGACGGCGGCCAAGAACCCCTCGGCCGCGTGCGCGTGGGCCATCAAGGCCACGTCCCTGGATGCCTGGAAGGCGGCCGGCGACGCCCGGGCCAAGACCGTCCAGCAGAAGAACTCGGTCAACACGGGCCTCTTCACCGGCTCCCCGGCGGCCGACAAGGCCGTCCGCGATGCCCACGTGGTGCCCTCGGGCAGCGCGGACTTCGACCAGCTGATCAGCACCGCGTACGCGACATTGGACACCACGGCCTCCTTCGGCAGCTCCCCCGCCGGCTCGGCCATCAAGGACGCGCTCTCCAACGCCGTCGCCGTCGCACTCTCCGGCGAGAAGGATCCGGCCACCGCCCTCAAGGACGCGCAGGCCACGGCGCTGCGGGCCTGGCAGCAGACCTCGGCCGGCAAGAACGGCTGATGACCGCCGAGACAGACGGCCGCCATACCAGGGCCCCCCGCGCCGCGCGCGGGGGGCGCAGGGGCCTGCGGAGGAAGTACAACCTCCGGGAGTCGGCCGCCGGCTACCTCTTCATCGCGCCGTGGATCGCGGGCCTGGCCATCTTCACGGTGATCTCGATGAGCTGGAGCCTGGTGCTCTCGTTCCAGAACTACGACCTCGCCACGGGCGCCAGCAGCCCGGCCGGCTTCGAGAACTACGCGCGGCTCGTGCAGGACCCCAACGTGCTCTCCTCGCTCGGGAACACGTTCATCTATGCCGCGATGGCCGTGCCCCTCGACATCGCGTTCGCGCTCCTGCTGGCCTCGCTACTGAACGGGGTGAAGCGGGCCTCCGGCTTCTTCCGGGTGGTCTACTACCTGCCCAAGATGACGCCTGGGGTCGCCACGGCCGCCGTGTTCCTGCTGCTGCTCAACGGCAACAGCGGGGCCATCAACAAGTTCCTCGGCCTCTTCGGCATCGACGGGCCGCAGTGGCTCGCGGATCCGGCGTGGATGAAGCCCTCGATCGTGCTGATGAGCCTGTGGGGCGTGGGGGGCACCACCGTCATCCTGCTCGCGGCGCTCCAGGCCGTGCCGCGGGAGCTCTACGAGGCCGCGGCCACGGACGGGGCCAACCGGGTCCAGCAGTTCTTCCACATCACGATCCCGATGATCTCCCCGACGCTGTTCTTCCTCGTCATCGTCAACACCATCGGTGCGCTGCAGGTCTTCGACCAGGCCTACCTGCTGTTCTACCGGGACGGGAACTCCTCCGTGCCCGACGCCGCCCGCTTCTACGGGGTGTACCTGTACCAGCAGGCGTTCCAGCAGTTCAACTTCGGGCCGGCGGCCGCGATGGCCTGGCTGCTGTTCGCGATCATCATGGTCATCACGGTGATCCAGATCAAGGTCGGCAACCGGTTCGTCCACTACGAGGGGAACGACCGCCCGTGACCAACGCCAACCCCGGCCTCGAGCCGACCGCAGCGGACGATCCGTCCTCCTCCGTGGCGGCGGGCCCCCTGGTCGCCGCTGGCGCAGCCATCCCAGGCACCGCACCCGCGTCGGGGCACCTGGCGTCCGGGCGCCCGGTGCCCCCGCAATCGGTCTCCGACCGCCGCCGGCGGGTGCTCCGCCGGCTCGGCCAGACCGTCCGCTGGGTGCTGCTCGTCGCCTTCGCGCTGGCATTCATGTACCCGTTCGCGTGGCTGCTCGCCGCGTCGCTGAAGCCCCGCGGCGAGGTCTTCGACAACCGGCTGATCCCGCTGACCCCGACCCCGCAGAACTACGCCGACGTCTGGAACCAGCTGCCCCTGCTCAGCTGGGTCTTCAACTCGGTCTTCATCGCGCTGGCCGCCGCCACGATCGTCACCCTGACGAGCTCGGCCATCGCCTTCGGGTTCGCCTACTTCAGGTTCCCGGGGAAGAAGGTGCTGTTCAGCGTCCTGCTCGGCACCATGATGCTGCCCGGCGCCGTGACGCTCATCCCCAACTACCTGATCTGGAAGACCCTCGGCTGGCTCGGGACCACCGTGCCCCTGTGGGGCGGGACGCTGTTCGGGTCCGCCTTCTACATCTTCCTCATGCGGCAGTTCTACCTCTCGCTGCCGCGCGACCTGTTCGAGGCGGCCCGGATCGACGGGTGCTCCTTCTTCGGCCTCTTCCGCCGGATCGCGTTCCCGCTGGCGCTGCCGAGCGCGATCATCGTGTTCATCTTCGAGTTCCAGGCCTCGTGGAACAACTTCGCCGGGCCGCTCATCTACCTCAACTTCGGCGACCCCAAGGGGTACACGGTGCCGCTCGGGATCGCCTACGCCATGACGATGTACTCGCCCACGGCCGGCGGCCACGGCGACTACCAGTACGTGATGGTCGCCTCCCTGCTGGTCACCCTGCCGATGATGGTCATCTTCGCGTTCGGCCAGCGCTACTTCATGGAGGGCATCGCCGCAGGCTCGCTCAAGGGCTGACATGCCGCACGGCAGAAGGCGACGCACGACGGCGGGCGGCCACCCGCCGTCGTGCGTCGCCTCCCGTGCGGGCCGGGTCAGATGGCCTTGCCGGGGTTGAGGATGCCCGAGGGGTCCAGGGTGGCCTTGATCGCCTGCTGGAGCGAGCGCGAGGTCTCGCCCAGTTCCTCGCCGATCCACTCGCGCTTGAGCAGTCCCACGCCGTGCTCGCCGGTGAGCGTTCCGCCGAGCCGCTGCGCGAGGTGGAACATCTCGCCGAGCGCCTCCTTCGCCGGTCCGGAGGTGATCGACTCCTCGGGGCCCACCACGATCATGGGGTGCAGGTTGCCGTCCGCGGCGTGGGCCACGCTGAAGATCCTCGTCCCGGTCCGGGCGGCGATCTCCTCGAGCCCGGTGAAGGCCTCGGCGAGCCGGTTGCGCGGGACGGCGATGTCCCCGATGGAGACCCGGCCGAGCTTCTCGAGCGCCGGGATCGCGTCCCGCCTGGCCTTGACGAGGGCCGCGGCCTCCTCCGCGCCGGCGGCCCGGTGCACCGTGGAGGCGTAGGGGCCGATGACCGACGCGATCTCGTCGAGCTCGAGGTGCGCCCCGAAGCCGTCCGTCTGGGCCAGCAGGAAGGCGCCGCCGAGCTCCCGGTGCCGGGTCCCCTCCGCCCGGTCCACGGCGTCCAGCGTGGGGCCGTCCATGAGCTCGAGGATCGAGGGCTGGATCCGCGCGGCCGTGATCGCCGAGGCCGCGCGGCCGGCCGCCTCGACGTCGGGGAAGTAGGCCGCGAGCGTCTCCGTGCGCACCGGTCGCGGCCGCAGCCGCAGGGTCGCCTCGACCACCACGCCGAGGGTGCCCTCGGAGCCGATGAACAGGGCGTTGAGGTCGTACCCGGTGACGCCCTTGATGGTGGAGCGGCCGGTGTGCAGGACGCGGCCGTCCGCGAGGACCACCGTGAGCCCGAGCACCGACTCCCGCGTCACCCCGTACTTGGCGCACCACATGCCGCCCGCGTTCGTGGCGATGTTGCCGCCGATCGAGCAGATGGCCGTGCTGGCCGGGTCGGGGGCGTAGAAGAGCCCGTGCTCGGCCGCGGCCGCGTTGACCTCTGCGTTGAGGACGCCCGGCTGCACGACCGCGATCATCTCGACCGGGTCGATGCTCAGGATGCGGTTCATGCGGGACACATCGAGCACCACCTCTCCCTCGTGCGCGCTCGAGCCGCCCGCGAGGCCCGTGCCCGCGCCGCGCGGCACCACGGGCAGGTGGTGCTCATGGGCCAGCTGGAGGGCCTGGACCACGTCCTCCACGGACTCGGCGTGGACCACCGCATCCGGCAGCGTCGGCGGCTCGTAGCCCGAGCGGTCGGTGGCCGCTGCGGCGCGCGCACCGGTGTCGAAGGTGGCCCGGGGGTGCCCGGCGAACGCGCCGGTGTCAGTGTGCATGGCTTCTGCGGTCCCGATATTGAGCGTCATGGTGCCTTCTGGGGTGTTGTGGTGATGGTAGGGGAGGGCGCCCCGGAGGTCACGGGACCATCCAGGACAGCGGGCCGGTCTGCAGGAGCACGAGGGCCGTGAGGACCACGAGGAGCCCCAGGCTCCAGCCGAGCAGGCGCCGGAAGAGGGTGCTCTCCGAACCGTCGAGGCCCACGGCTGCCGCGGCGACGGCGAGGTTCTGGAGCGAGAGCATCTTCCCGAGCACGCCGGCCGAGGAGTTCGTCGCAGCCATGAGGATCGGCGAGAGCCCCGTGTGCGCGGCGGCCGTGACCTGCAGCTGGCCGAACAGGGAGTTCGACGAGGTGTCCGAGCCGGTGAGGGCCACGCCGATCCACCCCAGCACGGGGGAGAGGAGGGCGAAGATCCCTCCGGCGGATGCCAGGGCGATGCCGAGCGTTCCCGTCTGGCCGGAGAGGTTCATGACGAAGGAGAGGGCGAGGACCGCGCTGACCGTGAGGATGGTCCAGCGAAGCACCTTGAGCGTCTCGCCGTAGATCCGCACGCCGCGGCCGAACGGGATGCGGTACAGCGCGAGGGTGATGAGGCCAGAGAGGAGCAGCAGGGTGCCGGTGGCCTTGAGGTGGTCGAACCGCATGATCTGCGATCCCACCTGCTTGCCGGCGGGGTCCACGACGTTGAGGGCAGGCCACCGGAAGGAGAAGCCGCCCACCGCCGTGAGCCAGGTCTTGATCGCGGGGACCTGGGACAGCGAGAAGACCACGATGATGACGAGGTAGGGGGCGACCGCCATCCAGATCTCGCGGGTGCTGGGGCGTCCGACGCCGGCCCGGCCGGCTCCGTGCGGCGGCTCGCCGCCGGTGGCACCCGTCGCGGAGGCGCCGCCCGCCCGGGCGCCGACGGTGGCCGTGGAGGAGGCATCGACGTCGCGCGTGACGGCCGACGCGCCCTGCTGGGCGGGCACCGTCTCGCTCTCCTGCTCGGCCACGCCGTCCGCCTCGAGCAACTCCGCCGGCTGCCACACCCGCAGGAGGAGCAGGACGGCCGCGATCGCGACGATGCTCGCCAGGACATCCGTGAGCTCGACGGTGAAGAAGTTCGAGGTGAGGAACTGGACGATGGCGAACACCACGCCGCCCACGATGGCCGCGGGCCACGTCTGCCGGACACCGCGCCTGCCGTCCACGATGAACACGAGCAGGAGCGGCACGATCAGGGCGAGGAACGGGGTCTGCCGCCCCGCCATCGCCGAGACCGTCCCGAGCGGGATGCCCGTGACGCCGCTGAGGGCGATGACCGGCGAGGCCATGGCGCCGAAGGCGACCGGTGCCGTGTTGGCGAGGAGGGCCACCATGGCCGACTTCAGCGGCTTCATGCCCGCCGCCACGAGCATCGCGGCGGTGATGGCCACGGGGGCGCCGAAGCCGGCGAGGGCCTCGAGGAGCGCCCCGAAGCAGAAGGCGATGAGGATCACGAGGATCCGCAGGTCGGCCGAGATGGAGCGGATCGTGGTGCCGAGGACGTCGAACCAGCGCGTGGCGACGGTGAGCTTGTAGACCCACAGGGCGTTGATGAGGATCCACAGGATGGGGAACACGCCGTAGAAGGCGCCCTCCGCGGTGGCCGAGAGGGCCTGGCCGGGCGGCATCTGCCAGACCGCGATGGCGAGGACGATCGAGAGGACGAGGCTTGCCACGGCGGCTTTCCATGCCTTCGTCCGGAAGATGCCGAGCATCACGAAGAGCAGGAGGAGGGGAAGGGCGGCCAGGACCGCCGAGAGGGCCAGCGACCCGTTGAGGGGATCGACGAGCTGGTGGAAGGTGCTCACAGAGACTCCTTTGTCTGTGGGGGACCGCTATGGACCGGAAGTTACTTTCCGTTATCCGAAATAGCCCCTCGGAGTCTAGGTGTGAGCTGCGCCACCGGTCAATGGTCGGTCCACAGTGGTCAGTCCACGGTCCGTTCTGGGGGACCAGGCGGCGGAGCGGCGTTGACAGCGGGCCGTCGCGCTGGCTACCTTCGTGGGGATCGAGATACATTTTCCGCATTGCGAAACAGCGCTTTCATTGCGAGGAGTCATCATGACCGACCGAATCGACCTCCACGGGCTGCGGGTCGCGGAGGCGCTCCATGCGTTCGTCCGCGACGAGGCCCTTCCCGGCACGGGCATCGAGGAGGATGCCTTCTGGTCCGGCGCCGCGGCGCTCATCGAGGAGTTCTCTCCGCGCGTGGCGGAGCTGCTCGCCACCCGGGACCGGATCCAGGCGCAGATCGACGAGTTCCACCGCTCTGCCGGCGAGGGCGGGATCGACCAGGACGCCTACGAGGCGTTCCTGCGCTCGATCGGCTACCTCGTGGACGAGCCCGGGGACTTCAGCATCTCGACCGAGCGGGTAGACCCGGAGATCGCCAGCATCTCGGGCCCGCAGCTCGTGGTGCCGCTCCTCAACGCCCGTTTCGCGGCGAACGCGGCGAATGCCCGGTGGGGCTCCCTCTACGACGCGTTCTACGGCACCGATGTGATCGACGAGGCCGAGGGCCGCGAGCGGGGCGGGGACTACAACCCCGTCCGCGGCGGGGCCGTGATCGCCAAGGCCCGGCAGCTCCTCGACGAGGCTGTGCCCCTCGCCCACAGCTCCCACGCGGACGTGACCGCCTACCGGATCGAGGCCGGGGCCCTCGTGGCCGAGACGGCCCAGGGCGAGACCGGGCTCGCGGAGCCCGCGCAGTTCGTGGGGCACCGCGGCGAGGCCACCGCGCCCGAGGCCATCCTGCTCGCCCACCACGGGCTCCACCTCGAGATCCAGATCGACCGCAGCCACCCCATCGGGTCCACCGACGCCGCGGGCGTGAAGGACGTGGTGCTCGAGGCCGCGCTCACCACGATCATGGACCTCGAGGACTCGGTGGCCGCCGTGGACGCCGAGGACAAGGTCTCCGGCTACCGCAACTGGCTCCGGCTGATGCAGGGCACGCTCACCGCGGACGTGAGCAAGGGCGGCCGCACCTTCAGCCGCCGCCTCAACCCGGACCGGGTCTACACCGCGCCCGACGGCTCCGAGCTGACCCTCCCGGGGCGCTCGCTCCTGCTCATCCGCCAGGTGGGCCACCTCATGACGAGCGACGCCGTGCTCGATGCCGCCGGCAACCCGGTCCCCGAGGAGGTCCTGGACGCGCTCTTCACGGGCCTCGGCTCGGTGCACGACCTTCGGGGCCCGCACGCGGGCGGCAACTCCCGCGCCGGGTCGGTCTACATCGTCAAGCCCAAGATGCACGGACCGGAGGAGGTCGCCGTGGCCTGCGCCCTCCTCGCCGGCGCCGAGTCGGTGCTCGGCCTCGAGCCGCGCACGCTCAAGATCGGGATCATGGACGAGGAGCGCCGCACCTCGGCGAACCTCAAGGCCTGCATCTTTCAGGCCCGCCACCGGGTGGTCTTCATCAACACCGGCTTCCTCGACCGCACCGGCGACGAGATCCACACCTCGATGCTCGCCGGGCCGATGGTCCGCAAGGCGGACATGCGCTCCACCAGCTGGATCAAGGCCTACGAGGACTCGAACGTGGACATCGGGCTCGAGTGCGGCTTCCGCGGCCGGGCCCAGATCGGCAAGGGCATGTGGGCCGCCCCGGACAACCTCAAGGACATGCTCGAGCAGAAGGTCGCGCACCCGCTTGCCGGCGCCAACTGCGCCTGGGTCCCCTCGCCCACCGCGGCGACCCTGCACGCGATCCACTACCACCAGGTCGACGTGGACGCCCGGCAGGCCGAGCTCGGCACCGGCCGCCGGTCCACGCTGCGCCAGCTGCTCACCATCCCGCTCGGGGACCCGAGCGGCTGGGACGAGGAGGCCCGCCGCAACGAGCTGGACAACAACATCCAGAGCACCCTGGGCTACGTGGTGCGCTGGGTGAGCGCCGGGGTGGGCTGCTCCAAGGTCCCGGACATCGAGGGCACGCCCCTGATGGAGGACCGCGCCACGTGCCGCATCAGCTCCCAGCACATCTCCAACTGGCTCCTGCACGGCATCATCACCGAGGAGCAGGTGGAAGACTCGCTGCGGCGCATGGCGGCCGTGGTCGACGAGCAGAACGCCGGTGACCCGGGCTACGTGCCCATGGCGCCCTCGTTCGACTCGGAGGCCTTCCTCGCCGCCCGCGAGCTCGTGCTCGAGGGCGCCAGCCAGCCCTCCGGCTACACCGAGCCGATCCTGCACCGCCGCCGCGAGGCGCAGAAGCAGGCCGAGGGCCTCGTCAGGAGCGCCTCATGAGCATCGGACTCGCAGCTGCCCGCACAATCGTCGACGAGGCGCTCGCGGTCGGCCGGCAGCAGGGCTTCAAGCCGCTGACCGTCGTGGTGCTCGACGCCGGTGGCCATGTGGTGGCCGCGGCGCGGGAGGACGGCGCCTCGAACAACCGCTTCGAGATCGCCCACGGCAAGGCATACGGCGCCCTCGCCCTGGGCATGGGCTCACGGGCCATCATGGAGCGCGCCGAGCAGCAGGCCTACTTCGTCACGGCCGCGGCGGCGGCCCTGGGCGGCCGGCTCGTCCCGGTGCCCGGCGGCGTGATCATCCGCAACGGCGACGGGGACGTGCACGGAGCCGTGGGCATCAGCGGCGACACGTCCGACAACGACGAGACCGCCGCAGCCAAGGCGATCCAGGCCGTGGGCCTCGAGGCGCAGGTGGCCTGAGCGGCCGGAGCGGGCGCAGCCAGAGGAGGCGGTCGACGGCGGGTGGGCACCCGCCGTCGGCCGCCTCCTTCTGCAGGGGCGCTACGCCGCCGCGTGGTCCGTGCCGCGCATGCGCACCGCGACGACCACCCCGGAGAGGGCGGTGAGGACGGCGACGGCCGCGATCGCCGTCGGCAGCCCGTAGAGGTCCGCGAGGACGCCGGAGAGGAGTGCCCCCACGGCGAAGCCGCCGTCGCGCCAGAGGCGGTAGATGCCCACGGAGCGGGCGCGCCAGGCGGGGTGCGCGACGTCGCCGATCGCCGCGAGCAGCGTCGGGTACACCATCGCGGTGCCGGCCCCGAGCAGGACCGCGGCGGCGAGCCAGATCCCGAAGCCGTGGCCCGCCGCGACCATCCCCAGGGCGACCGCCTGCACCACCATGCCGCCGGCGATGAGCCACTTGCGCCCGTACCTGTCCGAGGCCGCCCCGGTCACGAGCTGGCCCGCGCCCCACACTGCGGGGTAGACGGCCGCGAGGATGCCGATCTGGCCCAGGCTCAGCCCCGCCGAGGCGAACAGGACCGGGAAGAGGCCCCACGCGAGACCGTCGTTGAGGTTGTTCACCATTCCGGCCTGGCTCACGGAGGAGAGCGAGCGGTCGGTGAAGCTCGTGAGCCGGAAGACCTCGCCCGTGGTGAGGCCGCCGTGGGCCGTGGCCCGGGCCGAGACGTGCTGGGCCGCCTCGAGCCTCGCATGGTGGTGCGTCTCCCGCACCGTCAGGACGGACAGGCCCAGCCCGAGCGCGATGTAGGCGGCGCCGAGCAGGAACGGTCCCGGCCGCAGGCCGTACTGCGCGGCGATCCAGCCGGTGGCGAGGGCGGTCACGGCGACGCCGAGGTAGCCCGCCGCCTCGTTGAACCCCATCGCGAGGCCGCGCTGCCGCGGGCCCACGAGGTCCATCTTCATGACCACGGTGGTGGACCAGGTCAGGCCCTGGCTGATGCCGAGGAGCACGTTCGCGGCCACGATCCAGCCCCACTGGGGCCCGACGATGAGCATGAGCGGCACGGGGATCGCCACGAGCCAGCCCGCCACGAGCACGGGCTTGCGCCCGAACCGGTCCGAGAGGGTGCCGGCGAAGTAGTTCATCGCGGCCTTGGACACGCCGAACGCCAGGATGTACGTCAGGGCGCTCGTGTAGAGGTCGAGCCGGAACTCGCGCGTGGCCAGCAGCGGCAGGACGGTGCGCTCCTGCCCGAGCGTCCCGCCCACGAGGGCGTTGACGGCGACCAGCAGCATGAACTGGGCGAGGTTCTGCCGCAGCCCGAGGACCGGGGGAACGGTGGTCTTCACTGGTTCTCCAAAGAAACATGGAATAGGATTTGATCCAGTATTACACGGATCTTTGGAGGAATGGATGGCTGAAGGGTCGGCGGCTGCAGGGCGCGAGGACAAGGCGGCGCTCTTCGAGGAGTTCGCGCGCGTGGGCAAGGCCCTCGCGAACGGCAAGCGGCTCGAGCTGCTCGACCTCCTCACCCAGGGCGAGCGGAGCGTCGAGGCCCTCGCCGAGGCTGCGGGACTGGGCCTGTCCACGGCATCCGTCCACTTGCAGACGCTGCGGCAGGCTGGGCTCGTCACCACCCGCCGCTCGGGCACGCGCATCTTCTACACGGTGGCGGGCCCCGACGTCCTGCGCCTGTACGCGCTGCTCCGGGGCGTCGCCCAGGAGCGCGTGGCGGACGTCGAGCCGCGCCGGGTCGCCTACCTCCGCCTCGCGGGGGAGCGGGCCTCCGAGGAAGGGCTCACGCGGGAGGAGCTCGCCGAGCGGGCCGCCGCCGGGACCGTGACCGTCCTGGACGTCCGGCCCGCCGAGGAGTTCGCGGCCGGGCACCTCCCCGACGCCGTCTCGATTCCCCTCGACGAGCTCGAGGCGCGCCTGGCCGAGCTGCCCGCCGACTCGGAGGTCGTGGCCTACTGCCGCGGCGCCTACTGCGTCATGGCCTACGACGCTGTGGACCTCCTCCGCGCCCGCGGCGTGACCGCGCGCCGCCTCGAGGACGGGATGCTCGAGTGGCGGCTCGCCGGACTGGCCGTCGAGTCCGGGCCCGCCGCGTAGGGCGGCCCTTCCGAGGGCCGGCTGCGCCGCTGCCGCGCCGCGCCCGTGGCCATCCGTTCCCCTGTCTGCTCCGAATCAGGAGGCATGATGGCCTTCGACCCGGGTGCGAGCACCGGTCCGGGGCCACGGCACGTCACCGACCGACCGCAGGAGGAACCCGCCCGTGACCATCTACCGACGCCTTGCCCGCAGGGCGGCCCTGGCCGCCGTCCCCGTCGTCGCGCTCACCCTCTCGGCGTGCGGCGGCGGGTCGAATCCGCTCTCCACGGCGCCGGCCTCGGGCCAGGCCAGCGCGGGCGGTGCGATCGTGGTGGGCTCCGCGAACTTCACCGAGAGCGAGATCCTTGCCGACATCTACGCCGGGGCGCTCAACGGCGCCGGCGTGCAGGCGACCACGAAGACGGGGATCGGCTCCCGCGAGGTCTACGTCAAGGCGCTCCAGGACGGCTCGATCGACGCCGTGCCGGACTACTCGGGCAACCTCCTGCGCTACTTCGACAAGAACGCCACCGCCGTCAGCGCCGCGGACGTCATGAAGGCGCTCCCCGCGGCCACGCCCAAGGGCCTCGCCGTCCTGGACCCGGCCAACGCCGAGGACAAGGACTCGATCGTGGTCACCCAGGCCACCGCGGACAAGTACAGCCTCAAGACGCTCGCGGACCTCGGGAAGGTCTGCGACCAGATCTCCCTCGGCATGCCCCCCGAGGCGAAGGACCGCCCGCAGGGACTGCCCGGGCTCAAGGCCAAGTACGGCTGCACGCCCAAGCAGTTCGTCCCGCTCAGCGACGGCGGCGGCCCGGTGACCATCAAGGCGCTCCTGGACAACCAGATCCAGGCCGCGGACGTGTTCACGACCTCGCCGCTCATCGCCCAGAACCACCTCGTGACCCTCGAGGACCCGCAGAACAACTTCGCCGCCCAGCAGGTGGTCCCGCTCGTGCGCACCGACAGGATTACGGACAAGGCGAAGGGCGTGCTGAACAAGGTCCAGGCCGCGCTCACCACCGCGGACCTCGTCAAGCTCAACGACGAGGTCTCGGGCAGCGCCAAGCAGGACCCCAAGGCCGCCGCGGACGCGTGGCTCAAGGAGAAGGGGCTCGCCGGCTGAGGCGGCGCATGCGTTCCTGCCCACTTTCAGGCCCCTGCACGGCGTGATCGCGGCGTGCCGTCCCGCGGCGGGCCGCCCGGGGTGAGGCTATGTGGGCAGGACGGCACATCGAACCCGAGCGAGGGTGGCCGCCGCCGTTGACCGCGCCCGATCCGGGGTAGGACTGGACCATGACGTCGACCACGCAGCGTCCCCGCAGCAGCGCCCACACCCCTGAGGGCCTCCGTCCCCTCGTCGAGGAACTGCGCCGCAGCCTCCGCGGCGACGTGGACGACTCCTCCCTGACCCGGGCGCTCTACACCTCGGACGCGTCGAACTACCGCGTGGTGCCGGCCGCCGTGGTGCACCCGCGCAGCCGCGAGGACGTCATCGAGGCGGTGGCTGCCGCCCGTCGGCACGGCGTGCCGGTCACCATGCGCGGCGGCGGCACCTCGATGGCCGGCAACTCCGTAGGTCCCGGCCTGGTCATCGACACGTCGCGGTACCTGAACCGGATCGTGAGCCTCGACCCGGAGGCGGGGACGGCGGTGGTCGAGCCCGGCGTGGTCCTCAAGGACCTCCAGGACGCGTGCGCCCCGCACGGACTGCGCTTCGGCCCCGACCCGGCGAGCGGCACCCGCTGCACGCTCGGCGGGATGATCGGCAACAACGCGTGCGGGGCCCACGCCATGTCCTACGGCAGGACCGCGGACAACGTGCTCTCGCTGACGTGGCTCACCCCGGCGGGGGAGGTGCTCACGGTGGGCTCCGGTGCGGGGGCGCTCGACGCCGTCCCGGGCCTCGCCGCGCTCGTCGACCGGTGGCGCGCGCTGCTGCGCACGGAGTTCGGCCGGTTCCGCCGCCAGGTCTCCGGCTACTCCCTCGAGCATCTCCTGCCGGAGAACGGCGCCAACCTCGCCGCCGCGCTCGTGGGCACCGAGGGCACCTGCGGGGTGCTCCTCGAGGCCACGCTCCGGCTCGTGCCGCGCGCGGAGGCGCCCGCGCTCGCGGTGCTCGGCTATCCGGGCCTCGCCGCCGCGGCCGACGACGTGCCGAACCTCCTGCGCTTCCGTCCCCTCGCACTGGAGGCCCTCGACACCGGGCTGCTCGACGCGGTCCGGCGCGCCAAGGGGCCCGGCAGCGTGCCCGACCTCCCCGAGGGCGGCTGCCTCCTCATCGCCGAGGTGCCCGGGGAGACGGCCGACGCCGCCGCCGACGCCGCCCGCCGCCTCGCCGATGCCGCGGCGACCGACGCGGTCCAGGTCCTCCCAGCGGGCGAGGAGGCGAGCAGGCTCTGGCGCATCCGCGAGGACGCCTCGGGGCACGCGGGCCGCACCCGGGACGGCCGGCAGGCGTGGGGCGGCTGGGAGGACTCGGCGGTCCCGCCCGAGTACCTGGGGGACTACCTCCGCGGCCTCGCCGGGCTCATGGACAGCGAGGGCGTGGGCGGCATGGCCTACGGCCACTTCGGCGACGGCTGCGTGCACCTCCGCCTCGACTTCCCCCTCGAGCACGACGGCGCGGTCCTCCGCCGCTTCCTCGAACGGGCCGCGGAGCTCGTGGCAGCGCACGGCGGGTCCCTCTCCGGCGAGCACGGCGACGGCCGCGCCCGCTCCGAGCTCCTCGGCGCGATGTACAGCGCCGAAGCGCTCGCGGCGATGGCCGAGTTCAAGGGCCTGTTCGATCCGCACGACCTGATGAACCCGGGCATCGTGGTGCGGCCCGCGAAGGTCGACGCCGACCTGCGCCGGCCGCAGGCGGTCGAGCTGCGGGTGGGGTCCGGCTTCGCCTTCGCGGACGACGGCGGGAGCGTCACCTCCGCCGTGCACCGCTGCGTGGGCGTGGGGAAGTGCCGCGCCGACGCGCGGGACGCGGGCGCGTTCATGTGCCCCTCCTTCATCGCCACGCGCGAGGAGAAGGACTCGACCCGCGGGCGGGCGCGGGCGCTGCAGGAGATGCTCAACGGGAGCCTGGTGCGGGACGGCTGGCGCTCGCGGGAGGTGCACGAGGCGCTGGACCTGTGCCTGAGCTGCAAGGCGTGCGCGAGCGACTGCCCCACGGGTATCGACATGGCCCGGTACAAGTCCGAGACGCTGTACCAGACGTACCGCCGACGCCTGAGGCCCCTGAGCCACTACACCCTCGGCCGGCTTCCCCAGTGGCTCCGGCTCACCGCCCCGTTCGCACCGCTCGCGAACCTGGGCGCCCGGGTGCCGGCCCTGCGCGCCGCGGCGCTCACGCTCATGGGCGCGGATCCGCGCCGCTCCCTGCCGCGCCTGCCCAGGGCGCCCTTCCGCTGGGAGGCGCGCGGGCGGCGTCGTGCGCCGGCGGAGGCGACGGGAGCGGCCTCCGGAGCGCCGAAGGTGCTCCTGTGGGTGGACACGTTCTCCGACGGCCTCGACCCGCAGATCCCCCGGGACGCGATCGCCGTGCTCGAGGCCGCGGGATGCGACGTCGAGGTCTCGGCCGGAAAGGCGTGCTGCGGCCTCACCTACATCTCCACGGGCCAGCTCGACGCGGCCAAGGTGCGCCTGCACCGGACGCTGGACGAGCTCGCCCCGCACGTCCAGGGCGGCCGGACCGTGGTGGGGCTCGAGCCGAGCTGCACCGCGACGCTGCGCTCGGACCTCACGGAGCTCCTCCCGCGCGACCCGCGCGCCGCCGAGGTGGCGCGGTCCGTGAAGACCGTGGCCGAGTTCCTGACCGGGATCGGCTGGGAGCCGCCGCGCATGGCGGAGAGGCTACTCGTCCAGCCGCACTGCCACCACTACTCGGTGATGGGCTACCGCGCCGACCGGGCGCTGCTCGAGGCGATGGGGTGCGACGTCGAGGTCTCGGCCGGGTGCTGCGGGCTCGCCGGGAACTTCGGCATGGAGGCGGGCCACTACGAAGTCTCCGAGCAGATTGCCCGTGGCGGCATCCTCGCGCGGGCGGAGGCCTCACCCGACCGCGCGATCCTGGCCGACGGGTTCTCGTGCCGCACCCAGGTGGCCGACCTCGCCGGGCTCGAGGGGCGCCACCTCGTCCAGGTGCTCGCCGAGGCGCTCCGCCGGGGCGCGCCTCAGTCCAAGACGACGCCGTAGAGCCGCTCGGTCTCCCCGTCTCCCCGTTATCCCCGTCTGGGAGTCACCTCCTGAAGGTCATTGTCAGGACGTTGCCCTTCAGGAGGTGACTTTCAGACGGAAGGGGCTGGGGTCTAGTTGGAGGGGAAGTTGTAGGTGGCGCCGGAGGCGTGGGTGGGTTCGGGCCAGCGCTGGGTGATGACTTTGGCGCGGGTGTAGAAGGCGACGCCTTCTTCGCCGTAGATGTGCTTGTCGCCGAAGAGGGAGTTCTTCCAGCCGCCGAAGGAGTGGTAGGCGACCGGGACGGGGATGGGGACGTTGACCCCGATCATGCCCACGTGCACGCCGCGGTGGAACTTGCGGGCGTTGGAGCCGGAGGAGGTGAAGATCGCGGTGCCGTTGCCGTAGGGGTTGGCGTTGATCAGCTCGATGGCCTCCTCGACCGTCTCCACCCGGACCACGGACAGGACCGGGCCGAAGATCTCCTCGGTGTAGGCCTCCATGTCCGTGCCGACCTGGTCGATCACCGTGGGCCCGAACCAGTTCCCGCCCTCCTTGCCGGGGACGGTGAACTCCCGCCCGTCCACGACCAGGGCGGCGCCGGCGTCGGCCGCGGCGGTGACGATGGAGGCCATCCGGTCCCTGGAGGCGGCGGTGATGATCGGGCCCATCTCCGCGTCCGGCTCGGTGCCCTCGGCGACCTTGACCGCCTGGGCGCGGTCGGCGACCTTGCCCACGAGGGCGTCGGCGGCCTCCCCGACGGCCACGGCGACGGAGATGGCCATGCACCGCTCCCCGGCGGAGCCGAACGCGGCGGCGGCGAGGTGGTCGGCGGCGTTGTCCATGTCCGCGTCCGGGAGGATGATCGCGTGGTTCTTCGCCCCGCCCAGGGCCTGGACGCGCTTGCCGTGCGCGGTCGCGGTCTCGTGGACGTACTTCGCGATCGGGGTCGAGCCGACGAAGGAGATCGCGTCGACGTCGGGGTGGGTCAGGAGCCCGTCGACGGTCTCCTTCCCGCCGTGCAGGACCTGGAAGACCCCGTCCGGCAGGCCGGCCTCGGTCCACAGCCGCGCCAGCAGCAGGGAGGCGGAGGGGTCCCGCTCGCTCGGCTTGAGGATGAAGGCGTTGCCGGTGGCGATCGCGACCGGGGCCATCCACAGCGGGACCATGACGGGGAAGTTGAACGGGGTGATGCCTGCGACGACGCCGACGGGCTGGCGGTAGGAGAAGACGTCGATGCCGGTGGAGGCCTGGTCGGAGTAGGCGCCCTTGAGCAGCTGCGGGATGCCGCAGGCGAACTCGATGACCTCCAGGCCCCGGCCGATCTCGCCCTTCGCGTCGGAGATCACCTTCCCGTGCTCGGCCGTGACCAGGGCCGCGAGGTCCTCCACGTGGGCGGCGACCAGCTCGCGGAACCTGAACAGCACCGCGGTCCGCCGGGACAGGGAGACCTCCCCCCAGGACTCGGCGGCCTTGCGGGCGTTCGCGACCGCGGCCTCGAGGTCGGCCGCGTCGGCGAGGCGCAGCTCGCCCGTCTGCTCCCCCGTGGCCGGGTTGAATACCGGCTGCGTCCGCTCGCCGACGCCCTGGGTCTCCTCGCCGTTGAGGAAATGCGGAATGGTCTTGACAGTCATCTCATGTGCTCCTGATGTGACGTGGAAGGGACTGGGGGGTTCAGCCGTAGATGGCCGCGTAGAGGTGCTCGATCTCCTCGGCGGTGGGGACCACCGGGTTGTTCCCGGGCGAGCCGGACGCGAGGGCCTGCTCGGCCATGACCGGGACGGCGCGGTCCCAGTCCTCGCGGCTGATCCCGCGGGAGGCGGGCGTGGGCACCGCGAGGTCGCGGGCCAGGGCCTTGAGCTCGTCGACGAGGGCCTGGGCCGCGGTGGCGTCGTCGTCCTCCTCTCCCGCGACGGCGAGGGCCCGCGCGCAGTCCGCGTAGCGGGCCTCGGCGCCGGAGACCGAGAACTCGGTGACGGCCGGGAAGAGCATCGCGTTGGCGAGCCCGTGGGCGATGTGGAAGTGCGCACCGATGGGCCGGCTCATGCCGTGCACGAGGGCCACGCTCGAGTTGGAGAACGCGATGCCGGCCTGGGTGGCGGCGAGCATCATCGCCTCGCGGGCCGCCTGGTTCGAGCCGTCCTTGTAGACCTCGCGGAGATTCGCGCCGATCGCAGCCATGGCGGAGAGCGCGAAGCCGTCCGAGAAGGGGTTGGCGCGGCGGCTCACGTAGGCCTCGATCGCGTGGGTGAGGGCGTCCACGCCGGTGTCCGCGCTGAGCCGGGCCGGCATGGACAGCGTGAGCTCGTAGTCCACCACCGCTGCGACCGGCAGGAACGACGGGCCCGTGCAGAGCATCTTCTCGTCCGTCTCGGAGTCGCTGATGATCGTGAACTGGGTGGCCTCGGAGCCGGTGCCCGCGGTGGTCGGGACGGCGACGACGGGCAGGGCGGGGCCGGTGTTGATCCGGGGCGCCTTGTAGTCCCGCATCGGGCCGGGGTTCTGGGAGAGGAACCCGAGCGCCTTGGCCGTGTCGATGGAGCTGCCGCCGCCGAAGCCGACGAGGAGGTCCGCCCGGTGCTCCTCAACCGCGGCGAGGCCGGCCTTCAGGGAGTCCGTGGTGGGGTCGGGGACGCACTCGGCGTACAGGCCGGTGGCCAGCCCCGCATCGCGCAGGGAGGCCAGGGCGGCGTCGACCGTTCCGGAGTCCTTCATGAAGGGGTCGGTCACCACCAGGGGCCGGGACGCCCCGAGGTCCCGCACGGTGCTCCCTAGCTCGCGGACCGCGCCGGCGCCCACGATCATCAGGCGGGGCAGGGAAATCTGGAACGTCATCGCGGTGCCTCCCGGCAGTAGTGGGCTGGACCTCCCGGCAGGCGGATCCGCGGCACCGGGGAATGCCTTCAGTCTCTGTGCAGCCGGTGGCGAGGGCAAGGGTGATTTCGGCCCAGCCGTGTGCGCAAATGCACACATCGCCGTAGGGTGGCTGCGTGATCCAAGCAGACGATCTCCGTTTCTTCCTGGAAGTGGTGCGGACCAAGAGGCTTGTGGCGGCCGCCAGGGCGCTGGGGGTCGAGCACACCACGGTGGGCAGGAGAGTGAGCCAGCTCGAGAGGGCTGCCGGCACCCGCCTGTTCGACCGCACCCCGGGAGGGTGGGAACTCACTGAGGCAGGGCAGGGCCTCCTCGTTCATGCCGAGGCCATCGAGTCAGCGCTCCTTGCGGCGGCCGAGGAGCTCGGTTCGGCCCGCGGCCGGCTCTCGGGCACGCTGCGCATCGCCGCCCCTGACGGCTTCGGCGCCTTCGTGCTCTCGCCCGGGCTCGGTCCCCTCCGGGCCGACTACCCCGATCTGACGGTCGAGGTGGTCACCGAGACGCGCCTGAGCCTGCTCGCCACGCGCGAGTTCGACATCGGCATAGCGCTGGAGGAGCCGACGACCAGAGGCGTCCGATCCAGGCCCCTCGCGACCTACGGGCTCAGCTTCTACGCGAGCCCCGACTACCTCAGCCGGCGCGGATGGCCCACCGACCTCGCCGACCTGGCCAGCCATCCGATGATCGGGTACGTCGATGCCCTGCTCGACATCCCGGCCCTGCGGTTCCTCGACGAGACGCTGCCGGGAGTGCGGCCGGCCGTGCAGACCAACAACGTCACGGGCCAGTGGATGGCCGCCATCGCCGGTCTCGGGGTCGCCGTCCTGCCGGACTTCGTGGCGGCAGGGGACCAGCGGCTGGTGCGCATCATCGAGGGCACCACCATCCAGCGCACCTACTGGATAGCGGTGCCCTCCGAGCACCAACGGCTCGCCCGGACCAAGGCCGCCGAGTCAGCCCTGGTCGAGCTCGTCCGCGGGCACAGGTACCTCCGCGCCGTGTGAGTTTCCAACGCACGCGAATCGGCACGGTCGCCCCTTCAGGAGGGGTTCCGACCCCGCCGCAGGCCCAGCCCGAGAGGGAGGGAAGTCCACGTCGTAGGCTCTCCCCGACTGGCTGGCATCAAGCTGCCCTCCGCAACGTAGACCGTCGTCGGCACACTGGTGCGAGCAGCGTCGGTCCACCAGCCGCTCGAAGGGCAGTGCTCTCCTGTTCGGGCCGCACCCTGAGTCCGGCCCGAACTGGCGACATCCTCGCCGGGACGAAGCTCTTGCCCATCATCCTTCTTCCACCCGGCGGCTATGGTCCTCATGCGACCCGGTGCGGGGTGCGATGTGTTGGCTGCCGGATCCAGATCTCCATGTCGTCGGAGCCCAGATGGATCAAGAGCCTTGGCCATGCGTCCTCTGCTGCGAGCCAGAATCCGCGGCCATCCGGCATGACCGTTTCCACGACCCCCTTGCGCAACGGGTTCCCCCACTGGCGTATCTCGACTTCAGCACCCGGCGCAGGGGTCCAACCCTGCGCGGCCGTCCTGCGGGCACGCAGAACCGTCAAGGACTTCACGTTTCTTCCTCCTCGTTATGAGTGCTCTCGCACAGTGACGGTGAGACTGATTTCGACTACCGCCTGTCCGGGCAGGCTGGCTACTCCGACGGCGGCCCTTGCTGGCAGCCCGGCCTCTCCGAAGACCGACCCCAGCTCGTCCGAGGCCGCATCCAGCACACGCGGATGGTCCTCGAACCCGGGATGGGCGGCCACGTACCCCGTCATCTGGACCACGCGGCCGATCTCTTCGAGCCCGCCGAGATGGTTGGCCAGACTTGCGAGGCAGTTCCGCACGGCGAGGCGGGCGCATTCCCTCGCGTCATCGAGAGTTGGCCCCCCGTTGTCCCCGATGGCGCCGCGGAAACGGAGCGCGCCCCCGACTGCATGGGTATGGCCCGAGGTAAAGAGGAGCGCGCCCGCTCGGGTGACGGTGGCATAGTTGCCCGCCGGGTTCGGGACGGGCGGGAGCGTTTGAGCGTAGGCGCTGAGTCGCGAGAGCCGCTGGGGAGCTCCGAATTCATGGGGAACGTAGGTCACAGCAACTCCTTTGTGCTGATTATTGTTGACGATCATACGTTATGGGAAGATGAGGCGTGATCAGCACAACAGAACTCGAACCTGATGGCCCAGCGGATCCCCGCTTCCTCGGTGTCGTGAGCCCCTATGACATGGCTCTTGACCGCGAGCTGTGGCGATGGATGCCGGAGGACGTGACCCCCGCCTTCGCTCGTACGCCCTTCCATCCGCTCGTCGTCGACGCCTCCATGGCATCTGCGATTGGAGACGACGACGAGATCCGCGCGACGGCCCGATGCCTCAAGGCCATCTCCCCCGAGGCTGCGGTCTATGCCTGTACATCGGGAAGCTTCGTGAACGGGGTGCGAGGAGCTCGCCGGATTTCCCGGGCCATCGGCGAGGAGGTGGGAGCACCTGCTGTGACGACGTCTGAAGCCCTGATCGAAGCCCTCGACCTTCTCGACGTGACCCGACTTGCCATCGCAACTCCCTACGTACCCGAACTGACGGTCCGGCTCGAGGATTTCCTGGCTGAGGAGAGGCGGGAGGTCACGGGGTGTGTGGGGCTGGGGCTCGACAGGTTCATCTGGCGTGTTCCGTACCGCGTTACGGCCGACCTCGTTCGGCAGGCAGACTCCGACCAGGCGGAGGCCGTCTTCGTTGCCTGCACGAATCTGCCCACATTCGACCTCATCGAGCCCCTCGAGCATGAGTTGGGGAAGCCGGTCCTCACGGCGAACCAGGTGACAGCGTGGGCTGGGCTGCGCCGCTTGGGCCTTTCGCTTTCGGGAGGAGCAATGCTTGCGGAGGCGAGCAGGACTGCGGCGGCATGAGGCGAGGGCGGCCGGCCCCTCTGGGGCCGGCCGTCGACACCGGGGCCGCTGCGTTGTGTCCGGCTCCCGTGCGGTCCGCCGTCAGTGGGCCTCGAAGAGGGTGCCCAGGCCCTGGGCTGTCGCGGGATGGCCGGCGAGCTGCAGTCCGTGCCAAGCGGTCACCTGATTGGCTGTGAGCACGGGCATGCCGATTGCCTCTTCGAGGTGGCCGATGATCGCGAGAGTATGCAGCGCGGTGTCCGGAATTAGGAGCGCTTGGGCTCCCGAGACATCAGCTGCCTTCGCCACCCCGAGGACCCAGTCGCTGCCGAGAAGGCCCGCGTCTTCGCCGCTCGGGACGTCGTAGGTGGACAGGGCCGTCACAGTGATCCCGGCCCCACCGAGGAATTCGACGAAGTGCGAAGCGACGTCTTCGGGGTATGTTGCGGCGACTGAGACCCGCGAGAGTCCCAGATGCCGCACCGCTGCGGCGAAGGCGAGAGAGGTCGAGGACGAGGGCGCGCCGCTCGCGTCCGCGACCCAGCGGGCCTGCTCTGCGCAGCCCTCCCAGCCGTAGACGAAGCTGCCCGAGGTGCAGGCCCACATGACAGCATCTGCCCCTGCCCGGCCCGCTTCCTTCGCCGGTGGTTCGAGGAGGTCGCGGCATCCCAGCTTGAGGAGTGCCGCGACGTCATGGTCGGTACTGCCTTCCCACGTGTGGATGACCGGAAAGCAGGCTCCGGGCACGAGGCCCTCGAGCTGGGTGAACTCGTCCTCGGCGCTGTGGCCTGGGTAGAGGATGGCGACGGTGCTCATGAAATTCCTCCGACTGGGTTTTGCTGTCGACCCATAAAGTCTACAGTTGGATTGTAGACAATCCTAGGGTGGTTTTGCCGCCCCAGTCCGAAGGAGAATGATGGCCCGCTACATCACGATCACCCTGGAACGGCGCGGCGTCACCGCACGTGCCCGCCTTCTCGACGAGGAGGCACCGCGGACCGCCGAAGCCGTCTGGCAGGCGCTGCCGCTCAAAGGCGACGTCTTCCACGGGAAGTTCGCCCGCAACGAGGTCTACACCCTCGTCGCGCCCTTCTCCGCGGAGGAGCCGGGGCCGGAAAACCAGACAATCACCCCGATCCCCGGCGACCTCTGCTACTTCACCTTCGAGGGCGTGCTCAATAACCCGGCCTACGGCTATGAGGCGGAATCGGGGACGAACGAAAGTCGGCTCCTCATTGACCTTGCCTACTTCTACGGGCGCAACAACCTGCTTCTCAATGGCGATGTCGGGTGGGTCCCGGGAAACGTCTACGGCACCATCGTTGAAGGACTGGATGAGCTCGCCGCCGCCAGCCAGGACATCTGGATGGGAGGCGCCCGCGGGGAGCGTCTCGTGATCGAGCGCGCAGGGGAGCAATAAGCGTCCCATGACAAGAGGCGGGACGGCTTGCGCTGTCCCGCCTCTTCCTGCGCTTCCAGGCCTGCCGCCTGCCCGGGCGCGCCTCGTCACGCGTCAGCGTCCCCGCGCATAGCCGAGTTCCTTGTCGACGGCGTTCATCAGCTCAGCTCCGCCGCACCACCGGGAAAGGTTGTCCGCGAACTGGTCCGCGAGCGTGTGCCGCCAGCCGACGACGTCTCCGCTCATGTGCGCAGAGATGTGCACGTTGGACATCTTCCAGAACGGATGGGCCGCCGGAAGCGGCTCCTCGGTGAAGACGTCCAGTGAAGCCGCGGCAATAGTTCCCGCGCGGAGGGCCTCGAGGAGCGCTGCCTCGTCGACGAGGGGTCCTCGTGCGACGTTGATGAGGTGCGCCTCGGGCTTCATGGCGGCCAGGACCTCGGAATTGACGATGCCCCGTGTCTGCTCGGTGAGCGGCGCGATGAGGACGAGGTGGTCCGCCCAGGGCGCGTGCTGGGCAAGCTGCTCGGCGGAGACCACCGTCCCGAAGTCGGGGTCCTCCTCTCGCTCCGACCTGCCTGCGCCGAGGACCTCCATGCCTACGGCGCGGAGGAGTCGGCCGGTTGCCCGCCCGATGCCGCCTGTGCCTACCACGAGCGCGTGGCGGCCGGCTGTCAGCCCGCCCTCCCGGTGGCGCCACAGGCCCCGTCTCTGGAGGTCGTCGCTCTCGTGCAGGCGCTTGTCGTGGGCGAGGATCGACGCCAGCACGAATTCGGCGATGGGCCTGTCGAAGGCGCCCCGTGCGTTGGTCACGATGATCTCTGATCCGCGGAGTGCGTCGAAGAGGAGCGTGTCGACCCCTGCCGCGGCCACGTGGATCCAGCGGAGGGAGTCAGCATGCTCCCATGCGTCGCGCAATGCCGTGGAGAAGAAGTCCCAGACGAACAGGATCTCGGCACCGGGCAGGGCATCGGCGAGCGTCTCGGCGGTGGCCCAGACCACCTGGGCCTTCTCCTCAAGCTCGCCCACGTTGTAGGGGGGCGTCGTCGTGGGCGAGGTCAGGATGACGGCCTTGGGCCGGCCCGGCCCCGAGGAGGAGCGGTTCAGCGAGTTCATGAGAACTACGATACGGGTCCTGACTATTGTTGACAATCATGCAATCGTGTCTGAAGAATGGGTGCCATGACGAGTCTCAGCCCCATCCTCAAGCAAGCCACGCCGGTCGTCGTGGACCACGCGCTCGGCAGCTGGATCCACGGCACCGACGGCAACGAGTACCTTGACTTCACCACCGGGATCGGTGTGACGAGCACCGGCCACTGCCACCCGCGCATCGTGGAGGCGGCCCGCGAGCAGGTCGGCAAGATCATCCATGCCCAGTACACGACGGTCCTGCACAAGCCGCTCCTGCAGTTGACGGAGATGCTCGGAGACGTCCTTCCGGCTGGCCTCGACTCGGTCTTCTACGCGAACTCCGGCTCTGAAGCCGTCGAGGCTGCGATCCGTCTTGCCCGCATGGCGACCGGACGCCCCAACATCATCGTCTTCCAAGGCGGTTTCCACGGCCGCACCGTCGCGGCCGCTTCCCTGACGACGGCGGGGACCCGCTTCTCGGCCGGCTTCTCACCGCTGATGCCCGGCGTCCACATGGCCCCGTTCCCGTACGCCTTCCGCTACGGCTGGGACGAAGCGACCGCTGTTGAGTTCGCACTCAAGGAGCTTGACTACCTCTTCCAGACCCGTACGGCCCCGAACGACACCGCAGCCTTCCTCATCGAGCCCGTCCTGGGCGATGGCGGCTACCTGCCTACACCCCCCGCGTTCATGGAGGGCCTGCGCGAGCGCGCCGACCGCCACGGGATCCAGCTCATCTTCGACGAGGTGCAGGCCGGCGTCGGGCGGACCGGAAAGTTCTGGGGCCACCAGCACTCCTCTGCCACCCCGGACATCCTCATCACCGCGAAGGGCATCGCCTCGGGCTTCCCGATCTCTGCGATTGCCGCTCCCACAGCGACCATGGCCAAGGCATGGCCCGGCTCCCAGGGCGGGACCTACGGCGGCAACGCTGTGTCCGCTGCAGCCGCGGTTGCCACGCTGCAGGTCGTGGAGGAGGAGGGCCTCGTCGAGAACGCCCGTGTCCGCGGTGACGAGCTCCAGGCTGGCCTCAAGGAGATCAAGGGCCGCTTCTCCGCGATCGGGAACGTGCGTGGCCTCGGCCTCATGCAGGGCATCGAGTTCACGCTCGAGGACGGGTCCGCCGACGCCGCCACGGCGGCCGCGGTCCAGCAGGCTACGACAGGCCAAGGACTCCTCACACTCACGTGCGGCCCGTCCGGCAACGTCGTCCGGCTCATTCCCGCGCTGGTTGTCACCCAGGGCGAGATCGCCCTCGGCCTCCAGCGCTTCGAAGCCGCGGTCGCCGCAGTCACCGGCGCGGTTCCCGCAGCCGCCCAGTCCTGAGGCCCGAATGCTGGAGACTCGCACCGGAACTTCGCTCCTGGGCGAACTGGCGAAGGCAGGGATTCCGGCAGACTCGTCGCCGCGGCGCCGGGCGGAATACGCCTACGACGCCTCGAACTATCGGATCGAGCCGCTCGCTGTCATCTTCCCCCGCACGGTCGACGACGTCGTAGCCGCGGTGACGGTGTGCCGGAAGACCGGCACGCCCCTCATCTCCCGTGGCGGCGGGACCTCCATGGCGGGCAACGCCGTCGGTCCGGGGCTCGTCCTCGACTTCTCCCGTCACATGAGCCGCATCGGCGTGGTCGACGAGGCAGCAGGGACAGTCGACGTCGAGCCGGGTGTGGTCCTTGCTGCGCTCTCCCGAGAAGTGGAGCGGTTCACTGACGGCCGGCAGACCTTCGCGCCCGACCCGTCGTCCAAGAACCGGGCGACGGTCGGCGGCGCGATCGGCAATGACGCCTGCGGGAACCACTCCGTCCGCCACGGCCGCACGTCAGACCACGTGTCCGAGATAGACCTCGTGACGTCGGACGGCGCTCGGCTCACCGCGACCGAAACCGGACTGCGGCCGATGGATCCTTCCGACGACTACTCGGCCGCCCGGGCTGCCGAGCTCTCTGCATCGCTGAAGCAGCTTGCGCAGGAGAACCTCGGAGTTCTCCGCCGCGAGCTTGGCCAGATACCCCGCCAGGTCTCCGGGTATCACTTGGAGAACCTGCTGCCCGAGAGGAAGTTCAACGTCGCGCGTACCGTCGTCGGCTCGGAGGGGACGTGGGCGGTCGTCGTCGGCGCCCGCATGAAGCTCGTCCCGAAGCCCGCGAATGCCCTTCTCGTCTGCCTCGGCTACGAGGACGTCGTCGACGCCGCTCGCGACATCCCCACGATCCTCGAGTTCTCCCCGGCTGCCGTCGAAGGCACAGACGAGGCGATCGTCGAGACCATGCGGCACCGCCGCGGACCCGAGTCAGTCCTGGGCCTCCCCGAGGGCCGCGCCTGGCTCTTCGTCGACCTCGACGGCGACGACGCGGCATCGGTCCGCGCGCAGGCAGAACGGCTCGTGGCACGTCTCCGGGAGAACGGGCGCCTTGTCGAAGGGCAGCCGGTGCCCGATCCTGCCGCGCGCGCCTCCCTCTGGAGAGTGCGCGAGGATGGCGCAGGCCTCTCCTCGCGCCTCGCGAGCGGCGGCGAGTCCTGGCCAGGCTGGGAAGATTCCGCGGTGGCCCCCGAGCGTCTCGCCGACTACCTCGCTGATCTGAGGGGGCTACTGGCCGAGCACGAGCTGACGGGTGTCATGTACGGGCACTTCGGGGCCGGCTGCATGCACATCCGCATCACCTACGACCTGCGCACGGAGGAAGGTCGGGAAGTCTTCAGGAAGTTCACTCGCCGAGCGGCTGAACTCGTGGTCCGCCACGGCGGGTCGCTCTCCGGCGAGCACGGAGACGGCCGAGCCCGCTCGGAGCTACTGCCCCTGATGTACTCACCGGAGGTCATGGCTGCCTTCGCCCGGTCCAGGCTTCTCTGGGATCCCGCCGGCATCCTGAATCCGGGCACCATGACGGACCCCGACCCGATCGATTCCCACCTTGCCCTCGAGGGCGTGCCAGAGCGGGAGTGGCGCACGAGCTTCGACCTTCGTCCGTCCTCTTCGGCCGCGCCCATCGATCCCTGGGTGCACGCTGTCCAAGGCTGCATCGGCGTCGGACGCTGCCGGGCGGACGGGGGAGGGGTCATGTGCCCGAGCTACCGCGCCACCCGCGACGAGAAGGACTCCACACGGGGGCGCGCTCGCGTGCTGCAGGAGATGGTGCGGGGAGCCCGCACCGTCAACGAAGGCTGGAAGTCGGAGGAGGTCAGAGAGGTGCTCGACCTGTGCCTCTCGTGCAAGGCCTGCTCGACCGACTGCCCGGCAGGGGTCGACATGGCCACGTACAAGTCGGAGTTCTTCGACCACTACTACCGTGGCCGCCTGCGCCCCCTTTCGCACTTCTCCCTCGGTTGGCTGCCCCGCTGGCTCAAGGTCACCGGACGCCTTCAGGGCCTCGTCAACGCCGTCCTCGCGACGCCGCTGGGAAAGGCCGCAGCGGCGGCCGGTGGCCTGACCACGAAGCGTGCCCTTCCACGGTTCGCGGGTGCGGGCGAGTGGCGGCGCGAAGTCGATGCTGCCGGACTCCTTCCGGCAGCCGACGGGGACGAGGACTCTGTAGTCCTGTTCGTCGACACGTTCACGCGCGGCTTCCGCCCCGAGGTCGCTGGCGCGGCTGCCCGCGTCCTCGCCGGAGCGGGCCAACCCGCAGTCTGCTCAGCAGACGCCTGCTGCGGTCTCAGCTGGATTTCCACGGGACAGCTGGGCACGGCGAAACGACTGCTCTCACAGGCCGCCGAGTTGCTGGACGACGGCACGGACCGGCCGATCGTCGTCATCGAGCCGAGCTGCGCCGCCGCCCTCCGGAAGGACCTCCCGGAGCTCGTGCACACGGACCAGGCCAAGCGGGTTGCGGCCCGGGTGCGGAGCTTCGCCTCCTACATGGCCGAATGCGTAGCGTCCGGCTGGCAACCGAGGCCGGCCAGCTCGGTGCCGGAGAAGGCCGTGCTGCAGGCGCACTGCCACGAGTACTCCGTATTCGGCGCGGTTGCGCAGCGTTCTGTGCTCGCCGCCGCCGGGGTGCACGTCGTCGTCGACGCGAACGGCTGCTGCGGAGTGGCCGGCAACTTCGGCTTCGAGAAGGAGCACTACGACGTGAGCATGCAGGTCGCGGAGAACGCCCTCGCTCCCGCTCTGCGCGCCACCGACACCACCGTTGCCGTGCTCACGGACGGCTTCTCTTGCGCTCGACAGGTCCACCAGCTCGATCCCGCGCGACCGGGCCTTCACCTAGCCCAAGTCCTCGACCCGGGGACACCGCATACGGTCCCCGCAACCATCGCAGAACGCCCCACCCAAGAAGCAGAGGAACTGTCATGACCACCAACCTCAGCGACCTCCGTACCTCAGAGAAGGCACGCGAGGCGATCGCCAAGATCAACACCGGCATGTTCATCGACGGAACATGGAGCGAGGCCGCGTCCGGCGCGCGCTTCGACGTGGTGAACCCGGCAACCGAGGAGGTCATCGCCACGGTTGCCGATGGCGGACCCGAGGACGCGACACGCGCCATTGAGACGGCCGGGCGCGTCCAGAAGGAGTGGGCAAAGACTGCGCCGCGCGAGCGAAGCGAAATCCTGCGCCGGGCCTACGACCTCATCATGGCCCGCCAAGAGGAGCTCGCGCTCATCATGACCGCCGAGATGGGCAAGCCCCTCCTCGAGGCGAAGGGCGAGGTCGCGTATGCGGCGGAGTTCTTCCGCTGGTTCTCCGAGGAGGCGGTCCGCATCGGCGGCGACGTGACCACCACCGGCGACGGCAAGAATCGCATCCTGGTTTCGCGCGAGCCCGTCGGCCCGTGCGTACTCGTCACCCCGTGGAACTTCCCGCTCGCGATGGGCACCCGCAAGATCGGCCCTGCGATTGCCGCTGGCTGCACTATGGTGTTCAAGCCAGCCAACCTCACCCCGCTGTCCTCCCTCGCCCTTGTCGACATCCTCGTCGAGGCCGGGCTTCCCAAGGGCGTCCTCAACGTCGTTTGCACCACCAAGGCCTCGGACGTCGTCTCACCCTGGATGTCGAGCGGTATCGCCCGCAAGGTCAGCTTCACGGGCTCGACCGCGGTCGGCGTGCGACTGCTCGAGCAGGCCGCCCAGCACGTCATGCGCTCCTCGATGGAGCTCGGAGGCAACGCCCCGTTCATCGTCTTCGAGGATGCAGACCTCGATCGCGCGGTCGAGGGCGCCGTTGCCGCCAAGATGCGCAACATGGGGGAAGCGTGCACGGCCGCCAATCGCCTGCTGGTGCAGCGCCCGGTCGCCGATGAGTTCGCGCGCAGGCTCGCGGCCCGCCTCAGCGCCCTTTCGGTTGGCGACGGCGCCGAGCCGGGGACGGACGTCGGCCCCCTCGTGGAGGAGAAGGCGCTGCGGAAGGTTCAGGAGCTCGTCGAGGATGCACTCGCCAAGGGGGCGACAGTCGTGTGCGGCGGGCGCCGGCCCGAGGGGCGCGGCTACTTCTACTC
Organism: Sinomonas sp. RB5; assembly: GCF_054063535.1. Lineage (NCBI taxonomy): Bacteria > Bacillati > Actinomycetota > Actinomycetes > Micrococcales > Micrococcaceae > Sinomonas > Sinomonas sp. RB5. The sequence goes on along the minus strand of NZ_JBSSGJ010000002.1, from coordinate 422,311 downwards.
GCCCACCGTGCTGGCCGATGTCTCACCTGAGGCAGACCTCATGACCGAGGAGATCTTCGGTCCGGTGGCACCGGTCGTCCCGTTCGACACTGAGGACGAAGCCCTCCGCATCGCGAACGACACCCCGTGGGGGCTTGTCGGCTACCTCTTCACCCAGGACGTCGACCGTGGCTTCAGGGTGGGAGAGGCCCTCGAGGTGGGCATGGTCGGACTCAACACGGGCATCGTCTCGAATCCCGCTGCTCCCTTCGGTGGGGTCAAGGCATCCGGCCTTGGGCGCGAGGGCGGCCGCGTCGGAATCGACGAGTTCCTTGAGTACAAGTACATGGCTGTTCCGCGCGTGTGATGCGAGAGCCAGGAGAGAGGGGGGAGGTCTGCCGCCGGATTCCGGCGGCAGCCCTCCCCCCTCTCTCCTGCGAGGTCTGCTGGCGTCAGGCTGGCTCTGGCTCTGGCTCTGGCGCTTCCGCGAGCCGGGCGACAGCGTCGTCCATGTGCTCGACGAGCAGCCGGTCGGCTTCGTCAGCCTTGCCGTCGCGGATAGCGTTGGCGATCGCGTGGTGCTCCTCGTACCGGATGTCGTGCGAGGAGTACCGGTTCTCGAGCGCCGTGATGCACATGCGGGTCTCGACCATGAGCGTGTTGTGCATCCGCGAGAGGCGCGGGCTCTGCGCGAGAGCGACCAGAAGGGCGTGGAACTCAACGTCCGCTTCGGTGAGAGCATCGGCGTCGTCCGCTGCGGCGGCCTGACGCATGGTCTCGGCGACATCGAGCAGCCGCTGCCCGCCAGCCGCGGGCCCGAGCTGGATGATGCGCGCGGCAGCTGCGCGCTCGACCGCGGCGCGGGCAAGATACATGTCACGGACGTCATCGTCAGTGACTTCGATGACGAAAACTCCGCGGTTGCGGATGCTCACGAGGAGCCCCTCCTGGGTGAGGCGCTGCATCGCTTCCCTGAGCGGACCGCGGCTGACGCCCAGATGGCGGCTGAGCTCGGCTTCGTTGAGCTGTTCGCCGGGAGCAAGCTCGCCCTGTCCGATGGCGCGGCGCAGCTGGCGGGCGATGAGAGCAGGAGTTGTCTCCTGTACGACCGGCTTGAGCAACTGGTGCGCCATGCGCCCTCCTCTGTCGGTTGAGCCCCCCCGACGGGGCGATTGTCGACAATCATAACACGTGGACGATTGCTCGCCTTGGGTTGCATCCTTTCGGGTGACAGGGCTCACAGAAGGCGGTAGGGTTGTCTACAATCCTACAGATTAAGGGAATGCTCGGTACCGCGCCCGGCATGCGCCGGGGCAGAGAGGAGGGCGACATGAACGATCTTGATCAGGCGACCGCCGTCGAGTTGCGCGACGGCTACCGGAGCGGGCAGATCTCGCCCGTCGAAGCGACACGGGCGGCGCTGGCGGCGATCGAAGAGCGGGACGGGGAGGTGAACGCCTTCGTCTCCGTCCACCGCGAGGAGGCCCTCCGAGCCGCGGCAGAGTCGGAGGAGCGCTGGCGATCGGGCAAGCCGCTCGGCCCCGGAGACGGCATTCCGACCTCCATCAAGGACATCTTCTATACCCGCGGATGGCCGACACTGAGAGGAACGACCCTCATTGATTCCAACCGGCGGTGGGAAGAGGATGCGCCGTGTGTGGCACGCCTGCGCGAGACGGGCGCCATCCTGATCGGCAAGACAACGACGCCGGAGTTCGCCTGGAAGGGCGTCACCGACTCCCTCCGCCATGGGTCCACAGGGAACCCTTGGGAGCCGGGGCTCACCTCCGGCGGGTCCAGTGGCGGCAGCGCGGCCGCTGTCGGCCTCGGCATGGGCCCGTGGTCAGTGGGAACTGATGGGGGCGGCTCGGTCCGCATCCCCGCAGCCTTCACTGGGACTGTGGCGCTCAAGCCGACCTACGGCCTAGTGCCGATGTTCCCCGCCAGCCCGTTTGGCACGCTGGCCCACGCCGGCCCCATGACCCGGACAGTTGCCGACAGTGCGCTCCTCCTCGATGTCATCACCAGATTCGATTCCCGGGACTGGTCAGCGCTCCCCACCCCGTCCCGATCCTTCTTGGACGGGCTCGAGGACGGAGTCCGCGGGCTCCGCATTGCCTTCTCGCCCACGCTTGGGTTCGGCCAGAACGATCCGGAGATCGACCAGCTGGCACGTGCCGCTGCGATGGTGTTCGAGGAGCTCGGCGCTGACGTCGATGAGGTCGACCCGGGGATCGCGGATCCGGTCGAGGCATTCCACGTCCTCTGGTTCGCAGGGGCGGCAAAGGTGCTTGAGGCCTACGGTCCGGAGGCTGCCGAACGGGTCGACCCGGGCCTCCGTCAGAGTATTGAGGAGGAGGGGGAGCTCACGGCGTCCGACTATCTGGATGCCACCGCTGTCCGGATGGACCTCGGCGTGAAGATGGGCCACTTCCATCAGGAGTACGACCTCCTGCTCACCCCGACGCTTCCGATTCCCGCGTTCCCGCGGGGACGAGACGTCCCCGAAGGCTGGCACTCACGCCACTGGACCAGCTGGACGCCCTATACCTATCCGTTCAACATGACCCAGCAACCGGCGATGAGTGTGCCCTGCGGTTTCACCCGAGCCGGGCTGCCAGCGGGGCTGCAGATCATCGGGCCGCGGCACGCAGACCGAAGAGTGCTGCGTGCGGCCCGTGCCTACGAGCAGGCCGCCGACTGGGGTGCGGACCGGCCCACCCATCTCGCGGCTTCGCCCGCGGTCCGCCATCGCTGACACCCATGCCCACCTAGTTCCACCTGGAGTCACCATGACCTCTCGTATCGAGCCCGACGCCCGGACAGTCCGCCGGGCGGTGGCAGCCTCGGCCATCGGCAATGCGACCGAATGGTTCGACTACGGCGTCTATGCCGTTTCGGTCACCTACATCACGCACAACTTCTTCCCAGGCCAGGGCGGGACGCTTCTGGCGCTCAGCACGTTCGCGTTCTCGTTCCTGATCCGCCCTCTCGGAGGCCTCTTCTGGGGGCCCCTGGGCGATCGCCTCGGCCGCAAACGCGTCCTCGCCCTCACGATCATCCTCATGGCTGGTGCGACGTGCTGCATCGGACTCCTGCCGACCGTCGGAACCATCGGGTTTATGGCCCCGGTCCTGCTCGTGGCGCTGCGCGCCATCCAGGGCTTCTCGACTGGCGGTGAGTACGGGGGGGCGGCGACCTTCATGGCCGAATACGCGCCCGACCACAGGCGTGGGTTCCTCGGCAGCTTCCTCGAGTTCGGAACCTTGGCCGGCTTCGCCTTCGGGTCGCTTGTCGTTCTCCTGGGTGAGACCTTCGTAGGCAGCCAAGGGATGGCGGACTGGGGCTGGCGCGTGCCGTTCCTGCTCGCGGTCCCGCTCGGCGCTGTCGGTCTCTATCTGCGGACACGCCTCGCGGAGACGCCCATCTTCGAAGAGCTTGAGACGGCCGGAAAGGCGGAGAAGTCGGCGGCGATGGGCCTCAAAGACCTCATGCTCAAGTACTGGCCCAGCATGCTGACGCTCGGTGGCCTGGTGATCGCACTCAACGTCGTGGACTACACCCTCCTCACCTACATGCCCACGTACCTCGAGGGCGAGGCAGGCCTCCCGAACCAGACGGTGCTGGTCATCATGTTCGTCGCACAGTTCGTCATGATGCTCGTCATCCCCTTCGCCGGCGCACTGTCGGACCGGGTCGGCCGAAAGCCGATGTGGTATGCGTCCCTAATCGGCCTGTTCGTGATGGCGATCCCGATGTTCATGCTCATGGCGCATGGCTTCTGGTGGGCCCTGGTCGGCTTCGCGGTCCTCGGCCTCCTCTTCATCCCGCAGCTGGCCACGATCTCGGCCACCTTCCCCGCCATGTTCCCCGCGCACGTCCGCTACGCCGGCTTCGCAATCACGTACAACATCTCGACGTCCCTCTTCGGCGGAACGGCCCCGCTGTACAACCAGGCCGGGATCGACGCCCTCCACAATCCGCTCTTCCCGGCGTTCTCCATGATGCTGGCCTGCGTTGTGGGGCTGATTTCAGTCCGCTTCATGCGCGAAACCGTAGGGGCTTCGCTCCGGGGCACAGAGCTGCCGGAGACTAAGCCGCAGGCGCTCCTCGGCACGAAGGACGCGAGCATCCGGATGCAGTCCAGCTAGATCAGGTCCCGCGCCAGCATCATCAGGCGAGTGCGGCCACGGCGCGTCGTGGCCGCACTCGCCGTTGCCTTTTCGTGCTGCTGTGCAGCCAGGGTGACCGCGAATGTCCTGAACGTTTGGAAGTCTCATTGTTGACAATGCTACAGATCACTTCTAGGTTTGTAATGCAAGTCACAGGAGGCGGCTTCACTGGGCCCTGCCGGCTAGCCCGGCTGAGAAGGAGTAGACATGATTGACTTTTCGCGGAGGACCGTCCTGCGCAGCGCCGGGGTCGCTGCCGTCGGAGCAGCTATTGCCGGCTGGGCCACGGGATGTTCGAGCGTCCCGGCAGGGGCGGCTGCGTCTGCCCCGGCGGGCAACCTGCTTGATACCGCCAAGGCGCAGGGATTCCTCCGCGTGGCGATCGCGAACGAGCCGCCCTACACGCAGGTCAGCACCGACGGGACGGTGAGCGGCTGCGAGCCCGACGTGCTGCGTGCGGTCTGCCAGCGTCTTGGCATCAAGGACATCCAGGGGGTCGTCACCCCCTACGCGTCGATGATCCCCGGCCTCAACGCCAACCGCTGGGACGTGATCGCCGCCGGGCTCTTCATGAAGCAGTCGCGGTGCGGGCAGGTGGACTACTCCGAGCCCGTGATCGTGTCCACGGAGTCTTTCGCGACGCCGAAGGGCAACCCCAAGGGCATCACCTCGATCGCCTCTATCACGTCGAACTCGGGCCTGCACATCGCCGTGCTTCCAGGCGGGTTCGAAGAGGGCATTCTGAAGACGGCGAAGGTGCCGGATTCGCAGCAGGTGAAGGTCACTGACGGTCGCAGTGGCATCGAGGCCGTCAAAGCCGGCCGGGCCGATGCCTTCCTGCTGCCTACCCTGTCGCTGCGCGCCCTTGCCAAGGACGACACGAGCTTCGACGTCACGGACCCGCTCAAGGACGCCCCCCGCACAGGGTCGGGGGCAGCCTTCCGGAAATCTGACGCGGCCTTCCACGACGCCTACAACAAAGAGCTCGCTGCCTTCAAGCAGACCGGCGAGTTCGCGAACATCCTCAAGAAGTGGGGCTTCGACCCCTCAGTGGTCCAGGGAGTGACGGCACAGGAGCTATGCCAGACCGCGGGCTGACCCTGGTGCGCCGATCGGAAGGGGACAGCCCGTGTCCGCAGTAGTCGAATTTGCCCCCCTGCTGTGGCAGGGGCTCTGGACCACGGTGCTCGTCACCGTGCTCGGCGGGATCGTATGCGTTGCCGTTGCCTTCGCGGCAGGCCTGGCCAGGCTCTCCGCCCACTGGTTCATCCGGTGGCCCGCTGGGGCCTTCATCGAGGTCTTCCGCGGGACATCGCTGCTCGTGCAGATGTTCTGGTTCTTCTTCGCATTGCCCTTCTTCGGGATTCAGCTCTACCCCATGACGGCCGCGGTTCTGGCGCTCGGGTTCAACGAGGGGGCCTATGCTGCCGAGGTGGTGCGGGGTGCGATCGCGAGCCGTCCCAAAGGGCAGACCGAGGCGTGCACCGCCCTGGGAATGGGGCCAGCGCTCCGCCTGCGGCGGGTCATCATCCCGCAGGCTATCCCTGCGATGCTCCCGCCCTTCGGGAACGTCATGGTCGATCTGTTGAAGAACACCTCGCTGGTGTCGCTCGTGACGGTCGCAGACCTCACGTTCCGCGCGCAGATGATCAGGAACACGACGGGCCAGACGACGGCGATCTTCCTCACCATCCTGGTGATGTACTTCCTGCTCTCATCGGTCGTGACGCTGCTGACCGGGGCGCTCGAGCGGCGTTTCGCCCTTGACCACAAGGCGAAGGCGGCATGGCGCGCTGAGCGTCGCTTCATGAAGGCGGGGACCGCATGATCTGGGACAACTCCTTCGCCGTCTCGATCATCCCCGAGCTGCTTCAGGGACTCGTCGTCACGGTGGAGATCACCCTGCTGGGGACCGTCATTGCTGCGCTCCTCGGTCTGGCGCTGGCGGTCCTGCGCAGGCTGGCCATTCCCGTCGTGTCCCAGGTAGTGACGTTCGCCGTTGTCTTCATCCGTGGCACACCGTTGCTCGTCCAGGCCTACTGTGCATTCTTCGTCCTGCCCGACTACGGGCTCAGCGCCGATGCCTTCACGACCGGGGTGATCGTGATCGGCATCAACTACAGCGCCTACATGGCAGAGGTCTACCGCAGCGGCATTCAAGGGGTACACATCGGGCAGTGGGAAGCATGCACGGCACTTGGGCTTCCGCCGACGAGGGTGTGGGGGCGCATCATCCTTCCCCAGGCGCTCAGGACGGTGGTTCCCATGCTGGGCAACTACCTGATCCAGATGTTCAAGGACTCGGCGGTGCTCTCCGCGATCACCGTGGTCGAGCTACTCGGAGCGGCCCAGTCCATCGGTAGCTCGAACTTCCGCTACCTGGAGCCCCTCACGATCGCCGCAATCCTGTTCCTGATCATCAGCTACCCCTCATCACGTCTCGTCAACAGATTGGAGCGGCGCTATGCGCCCCAGCACTGAGCCGATTCCCTCCCGGGCTGGTGCCTTCCCCGGCCCGGAGCCCGCGAACCCACGTCCCATCATTGCGTTCGAGAACGTGAGCAAGAGCTGGGGCTCGAATCACGTCCTGAAATCCCTCAATTTCGATGTCCAGCCGGGGGAGAAGGTGTCCATCATCGGCCCGTCGGGCTCGGGGAAGACGACGATCCTCCGCATCCTGATGACCCTAGAGAGCCCGAGCGAGGGCCTCGTCCGCGTCGACGGCGACGTGCTCTGGAATGTTGCGGCGGGGGAGAAGCCGAAGGAAACGCGTCAGTTGCGCCAGACGCGACGGAAGATCGGCATGGTGTTCCAGCAGTTCAACCTCTTCCCCCACATGACGGCGCTCGAAAACGTCGTCGAGGCGCCCGTCCATGTTCTCGGGATGGACAAGAGGGAAGCGCGGGACAGGGCGGAGGACCTGCTCAATCTCGTCGGCTTGGGCAAGCATATGAACCACACGCCTCCCCAGCTCTCGGGAGGCCAGCAGCAGCGCGTGGCAATCGCCCGGGCGCTCGCTATGCGGCCCAAGGTCATGCTGTTCGACGAGCCCACCTCTGCGCTCGACCCGGAGCTCATCGGTGAAGTGCTCAACGTCATCCGGAATCTGGCTCAGAGCACGGACATGACGATGCTCATGGTCACCCACGAGATGCGCTTCGCCGAGGAGATCTCGGACAGGGTGGTGATGTTCGACCACGGAAGGGCCGTGGAGAGCGGGCCGCCTGAGCAGATCTTCAAGAACCCTTTGGAGGAGAGGACGCGGACGTTCCTCAGGGCTGTTCTGCAGCGCTGAGGGCTCCCTCGTCCGAAGGATGGGCGGGGAAGAGAAGTCACAGAAAGAAGGGCAGCGGCCGTTTCCGGCCGCTGCCCTTCTTCGTCGGTGATGGGGAAGACGGAATACTAGACGCCCGACTGGTGCCGAAGGCACATGAGCGCGTAGGCGCGGGCCGCGGTCATGAGCTCTGCGATGCTGACCGATTCGTTGACCTGATGCGCCTGGTCGTTGAGGCCGCCGGGCCCCATGACAATGGTCGGCACACCCAGGTCGCGCGCGATGAAACCGCCATCGCAGGCCGCAGTCCAGCCGCCGATCTGGCTCGAGAAGCCCGAGTCGGCAAGGGCCTGGACCGCTGCGGCCACGAGGGGGTGGTCTTCGGGGGTGCGGAAGCCGGGCATCTCCATGGAGACCTCGGCGCTCACGGTGATCCCGTCCTGGTCGATGCCTGCCGCACTGATGCGCTGCCGGAGTGCCGCCAGAATGGCGTGCGGATCGTCGTCGGGCATGAGCCGGCGGTCAAGGGAGAGGCTGCATTCCCCCGCTACCATGGACGTTCCGCTGCCTCCGCCGATGAGCCCGACGTTCCAGCTTCCCGCGCCGAGCAGGGGATCCCTATCCTCTCGGAGGCGTCGGTGGTCTTCGCGGACCAGTGTGATGATCTTGGACGCGGCGTCGATCGCGTTCCGGCCGTCCTCCGGCCGGCCTGAATGGGCCGACTTCCCGACCACCTTGATGTCGAGATAGCTGTCGCCGCGGCACCCGATGACCGTGGCGAGGTCCGTGGGCTCCGCGACGACGCAGCCCGAGAACCGGGCACCAGCGTGGGAGCGCGTGTAGGCGCGGATTCCGAGACCGAGGTCCTCCTCGTCCACAGTGCAGGCCAGCGTCACGTCCGAGGGGAGGTCGACGCCCGCCTCCTTGAGCGCTTTAAGTGCCACTGCAACGGCCGCCAGTCCGCCCTTCATGTCCGTCGAACCCCTGCCGTACAGGCGTCCGTTGTGCTCGTAGGGCTCGAACGGCGCGCGTTCCCAGCCTGTGCCCGCGGGCACTACATCTGAATGCCCGAGGAAGAGCAGGCCCGGCTGGCCGCCGCCCCGGAGCACCGCCGTGAAGTTCGGCCGATTCGGTGCCACCGGTTCCGACTGGGTCTCGAGACCGGCCCCAAGGCAGAAGGCCTCGAGGACCTTGACCGTGGCCTCCTCGGTCCCGCCCGGGTTTTCTCCACCTGCCGCGATGAGCGCAGCGGCCAGCGAGACAAGGTCGGCTTCGGTGATCAGAGCAAGGACCTCGTCCTCGATGGACGCCGTAACTGTCATGGCCGGCCCTCCAGCCTCTCGAGCTCGATATCCATGGCGCGACGGAGCCGTCGAATCCCCTCGTCAGTGCGCTCAGGGGTGCTCGTGGCGAAGCAGAGGCGCAGGGCGTCGTCGAACCTTCCCCCGGCCGAGAGGGCAGGCCCGGGGATGAATGCGACGCCCTCGGCGAGGCCGGTCTCGAAGAGCTGGCGCGCTGAGATCCGCGCATCGTCGCCCTGCAGCGTGAGCCAGAGGAAGAAGCCGCCTTCCGGGTTCGTCGTCGTGACTCGGTCGCCCAGATGGCGACTGATGCTGGACTGCATGGCATCGCGCCGTCGGCGGTACTCCTCACGCAGATGGCCGAGGTGGCTGTCCAGGCGCCCGCGGCGGATGAACTCGGCCACGATGTGCTGGGCCGGGACGTTGGTGCACGTGTCCATGGCCTGCTTGGCATTGATGACGAGCTGCCGCAGCGCGGGATGGGTATCGACCCAGCCGACCCGCAGGCCGGGTGCGAGGATCTTCGAGAACGTGCGGACGGAGAAGAGGAGCGGGTCTCCGGGACTGAGCGCTTGGAGGCTCGGCAGGTCTTCGCCCTGGAATCGGAGGAGTCCGTAGGGGTCGTCGTCGATGATGACCGCGTTCCACTGGTGGGCGAGCTCGAGGAGCAGTTCGCGGCGCTCGAGGGAGAGCGTGGTGCCGGAGGGGTTCTGGAAGTTGGGGATGGTGTAGATGGCCTTGGGGGTCCGGCCAGCCGCGGCGACCAGTTCTGGCAGCGCTTCGACGACGAGGCCGTTCGCGTCGAGTGGAGCCTCGAGGAGCTGGGCTCCATAGCTCAGGGCGGTCGCGCTGCCGTTGGTGTACGTAGGGCTCTCGACCACGACCAGGTCGCCGGGGTCGATGAAGATCTTGCAGGCGAGATCCAGACCCTGCATGCCGCCCGCCGTGATCGTGACACGCTCCTCCTCGGTGGGGTCGCTCGTCGTCGAGAGGTATTCGACGAGGACCTTGAGGAGCTCGGGCTCCCCCTCTGTGGCGCCGTAGGTCAGGGCGCCGTGGGTCAGGGTCTGACTCGCGATCTCGCGGAACTCGTCCAGCGGGACCGCCTCATTGGCGGGGGAGCCCATCGCGAAGCGGACGACGTCGTGCTGTATCGACGCCAGCAGCGACGTGCTCGAGTCGATGACCGAGCCCACAAGGCTGCCGGCGCGGTCAGCGAGCGGGAGCCGCTCGCGCGACCGGAGGGCGACGTTCTCGATGGACATGACTCAGCGTCCCTTCTGAAGGATCTCGCGGGGGAAGCGCGTGAAGGTTTCCACACCATCCGGTGCCACGCGGATGGACTCCGAGAGCTCGTAGCCGTAGTGGTCCATCCACATGCCCCCGATGAGGTGAAAGGTCATGTTCTCGGCGAGGACGGTCTCGTCCTCGGTCCGGATCGAGATCGTGCGCTCGCCCCAGTCGGGTGGGTAGCCGACGCCGATGGAGTAGCCGATGCGGGAGGGCTTCTCGAGGCCATGCTTGGCGAGCGTCCGGTTCCAAGTATGGGCGAGATCGCGGACCGGGACTCCCGGACGCACCTCGTCGAGCACTGAAGCGACGCCCTCTGCCACTGCGTCAGCGAGCTTGAGGAGTCGATCGGGGGCCTTCCCGAGGGAGACTGTGCGCGCGAGCGGGGCGTGGTAGCGGTGGTGGGCCCCAGCGAGTTCGATGACGACTGCCTGGCCCTGCTCGAACCGATCCTCGCTCCACGTCAGGTGGGGAGTGTCGGCGGCCTCGCCGGTCGGCAGCATGGGAACGATGGCGGGATAGTCGCCGCCCACTCCGTCGCTTCCCGTGATCTGCGCGTGGCTGATCGCGGCCGCGGCGTCACACTGCCGGACGCCGACATCGATTGCGTCGACGGCGGCCTGCATCGCGGCCCCGCACACGCTTGCCGCCTTTCTCATGAGCTCGATCTCCGCCGGCGACTTCACGGAGCGGACCCAGTTGACCAGCTCGAAGCTGTCCACCAAGGTCCACTCGGGCAGCGCATGGACGAGGGCCCGGTAGGCCTTGGGCGAGAAGAAGTGCGAGTCCATCTCAAGGCCGACACATCCGCCGGCAGCGGCGGCGACGAGGCCCCGCTCCCGGAGTGCGGACGCGACCCAGTCGAACGGATGCACGGTGGGGCGGTGCACGTAGTGCTCGGGATATCCGAGGATGCAGTCTTGGGCCAGCCATGCGGTTCTGAATGCTCCGCCTGCATCCATCGCGCGGGTGAAGAGGAGCATGGGACCGTCCGACGGGACGAAGACCAATTGGGGCGTGTAGAACGACCAAGCGTTGTAGCCCGTCAGGTAGTAGATGTTGGCGGGGTCCGTGAGGAGCAGGGCAGATAGCCCCTGGGCCCTCATCCGGGCCCGCACGGCCGAAACCCGAGTGTTGTACTCCTCGCCGCTGAACAGCACGCGCCACCTCGCTTGTTGATTCGTTCTATTGTCGACAATCTATAGGGCGCATGTGATTCGTACAACTCCCGACGCCCAGCGCGCCCGAATCACAGTTCGATGCATCCTCGCTTCATTGTTCGGTCCTCGCGACCCGACCCTGCCGTCGTCCGCCTGAAGAATCAGGCCCCAGATGCTGGACTCGGCATTCACCGGCCGCGGGCGGTGGCGCCCTGGGATGCGTGGGGACCGAGGGCCGCTGAGACGAGCTGGTTGGCGCTTCGGAGGACGCGGCGGTCGCTCAGCTCGGAGAGGGTGAGCGGCAGCGCGGTCCTGATCCGGAATTCAGCGGATTCTGCGGGCAGGAGCGTCACGAGTGCCGGGTCGACGGTGGCGTCCGCGTCGAGCTTGTCCGCGAGGACCGTGACGTCACGCAGGAGGGTGCGGGCAGTGATCCGGAGCAGGATCCCGCCGTCGCACGGTTCCGCCTCGGCCAGGAAGTCGGCCGCGTCGAGGGCCTGGCCGCGGTATTCGGCGAAGTGCCAGAACGTTCGGGTTCCGGCCAGGACGGCGACCAGCATCTCCGAGGCGGGGTCCTCCGGCAGGCTGAGGTCCTCCGGGAGCGGCGTTCTGACGACCGATCTGGGCGGAACACGCAGACCCACGGCCACATCGCTGAGGACCCGGCCCGAGAGCGTGCGGCGTTCGATCCGGAGCTCGCCCTCCCAGGCCTGGTCCGTGTCGTTGACGGCGTCCGCCTCGAGCGGTGATCGGGTCGATGCGGGGTCCGTTGGCTGGATGGTCAGGAGCCTGTCCGCATTCGCCGCCCGGAGAGCGGCATAGAGCGGCTTCGGGTGGCCGTCGCCGTCGATCGCGGCCCACGAGGTGACCGGCCAGCAGTCGTTGAGCTGCCAGACGATCGATCCCGTGCAGTGCGGTGCGAGGGACCGGAACCATTCGATGCCGGTCCTGACGGCGTTGGCCTGGTTCAGCTGCATCGCCCAGTGCCAGTCGTGCATCTCATGGGGGAGGGGCAGGTGGGGCACGAGCCCGCGGACGAGCTTGGTGTTCCCGTCTGCGGCCTTCTGATGCGAGAGCATCCCGGGGGACTCGGGGGTGAGCGGGTCGTCGCTGAGCGCGCGGGTGAGCGTGGACCAGGCCGGGGGGCCCTGCCAACCGAATTCGGCGACGAAGCGGGGCCGGTAGTCGCGGTAGTGGAGGTAGTCCTTCTGGTTCCAGAGGTCCCAGATGTGCATGGTCCCCCTGGACGGATCGTTGGGGTCCGTCTGGGGGTCGAAGCCAGAGGCGGCGGGCGTGAAGGGCGAGCCCGGTGTGTAGACCACGTGCGGGGCAAGTTCGGCCGCGATGCCGGGCAGGACGGTGCAGTAGTAGTCCGTGCCCCAGGACCGGCCCTCGAGGAGGGCCTGCCAGTCCCAGTCCGTGTAGCCCCAGAGGTTCTCGTTGTTCCCATTGAGGACGGCCAGCGAGGGGTGCACGGCGAGCCGGGCGACGGCCTCGCGCGCCTCCGCCTCGATCTCCGAGCGGAGCGGTTCCTCCTCGGAGTAGGCGGCGCAGGCCAGGAGGAAGTCCTGCCAGGTGAGGATGCCGTGCTCGTCGCACAGAGAGTAGAAGTCCTCGGACTCGTAGATCCCCCCGCCCCACACGCGCAGCAGATTCAGGCCGGCTGCGGCGGCCTGGCCGATGCGCCGGGCGTAGCGGGCGCGGTCCACGCGGTGCGGGAAGGCGTCGTCCGGGATCCAGTTGGCACCCTTGACGAACACGGGCCGGCCGTTGACCTCGAGGCCGAAGCCGGTGCCCCCGCCGTCCTCGGGCATGGCCAGGTCCACGGTGCGGAAGCCGATGTCCCGGCTCCAGGAGTCCAGGGCAACCGCGGTGCGGCCGTCCGCGGGGCCGATCTCCACGTCGAGCCGGTAGAGTGCCTGGTCGCCGTAGCCCCGGGGCCACCACAGGTTGACGGACGGCAGGCGGACGGAGAGGACGGCCGAGGATGTGCCGGGGGAGAGGACGGTGCGGGCGGTGGCGCCGCCGATGGCTGCCGTGGCCACGAGGGGCCCCTCTCCGGAGGCCCGGGCGAGCTCGAGATGGATGTCCACCACCCCGTCGGCGCCGTCCACGGTGGCGACCGGCCGGACCGAGGCGAGGCGCGCGGTGGACCACTGCTCCAGGTATACGGGCTTCCAGATCCCTGCCGTGGCGGTGTCGATGCCCCAGTCCCAGCCGAAGCTGCATGCCATCTTCCGCAGGGCGTTGTACGGATGGTGGTTGGCGTGGGGGCGGGAGCCGAGGTCGAGGGAGCGCCGGTCGGCCTCTCTGATGGCGGAGGAGAACTCGACCGCGAGGTGATTGGTGCCAGGCACGAGGTGCGCCGTGGCATCGACCCTGTGGGTGCGATGCATGTTCTCCGCGTGGAGGACGGGGTGTCCGTTGAGGGCGACGGCGGCCACGGTGTCCAGGCCCTCGAAGACGAGCTCGCTCCGCTCGTCCCCGGGTTCCCACTCGAACGACGTCGTGTAGCGCCAGTCGGACTGGGCTATCCACGCCTGCAGGGCCTCGTTGCCGTCGAGGTAGGGGTCCTCGATGATTCCGGCTGCCAGAAGGTCGGTGTGCACGGTGCCCGGAACGGTGGCGGGGATGTCCCTGAGGCTGCCCACGGACGAGGAGCGGGGGCCCGCGGTGTGGGAGAGGGCCCAACCGTGGGAGATAGCGGTGCGTTGCATTCGAGGCTCCGGGGTTGGCCGGGCGGTCCCGGGCGGGCATGGAGGGGTCGGACCGGCCCGAGGGGGGTACGGGCCGGTCCGACGTCTTCGGGGGGGGGGGTCAGCGGCGGGAGACGCTGTGTTCAAGGCGGGCGACGCCGATCTTGGAGTCGGCCATGCCGTAGAAGACGAACAGGGCGCCGTCGACTTCTTCGATCGCGGTGGGGAAGACGACGTTCGGCACGATCCCCTCGCGTTCGTCGTCGGTGTCGGCGGAGAGCAGCGGGGCGCCCGTGCGCGCCGTGACGCGCCACGGCTGCTCGGAGTCGAGGATCATCGCGCCGGCCGCGTAGTTGACGTTCTTCTGCTGGGCGACGCCGGGGACGAGCTCGCCGACGACGCCGTGGTGGAGCAGCAGCCAGCCTTCCTCGACCCGGATGGGCGCGGGCCCGCTTCCGATCTTGGTCTGCTCGAACGGCGCCTCGGGCGATGCGACGACCCGGTGCCCGCGCCAGCGTGCGAGTGCCCTGATGTCCTTCTGGACCTCCTCGACGGGGATGAAGCTGATCCAGATGCTCGGCCGCTCATCCGGCAGTCCTGCCGGGGGCATGGCCACCTCGCCGGGACGGACGTCCTGCAGGTCCCACGAGGGCCGGTGCAGGACGGCGAAGCTGGGCACCCCGTCGGGATCGCGGACAACCTCGGGGAAGAAGACGGCGTCCTTGTTCGGGTAGAGGCCCAGATCGACGTCGAGGCTGTCGTCGTACTCGAAGGAGACCGGGCCGAGCCGGCGCCAGGAGCGCTCATCGTGGGAGACGGCGAGGGCGGTGCGGGGGCCGAGGGGCCCGTACGCGACGTAGGTCATCACGTTCAGCCCGAGCTCGGGGATGAAGGTGACGCGGGGGTCCTCGACGCCCGCGTTCTGCGCGCCGTGCTCCCAGGAACGGTCCGGGGCAAGGACGACGCCCTCGCGCGCCACGTCGACGGGAACGCCGTCGGCAACCTTGATCTCGGCCAGGCCGATGCGGGAAACGTTCGCTGCGGCGACCAGGCGGGGGAGCAGGTACAGGGTGCCGTCCGCGCCGCGGACGGTGGCCGGGTTGAGGACGCCCTCGGCCTCGAGCTCGTTGTCGGGCTCGGGGGACATGATGACGCCGGCGCGGGTGAGGGCATAGGGGAACTGGGTGGTGGTCATGGCGTGGTGCTCCAGGAGTCTCGGTACGGGGAGGCGGTCGGGGAGAAGCGTGGTCAGTTCTCTGAGCGGTAGAGGTACAGTTCCCGCTGGCCTGCGGGGGCGTCCCATCCTTGGGCGAAGGTCCACCGGTCGCCGTAGCGGATCAGGCCGCCCCAGGCGAGCGAGCCTCCGCGGTGGAGGGCGATCTGGGTGAAGGGGTCCTCGAGCGAGTAGAGCGCCTGGGCTGCCGCGAAGTTTCCGTCGTGGTCGCCGTAGAAGAAGTCCAGGACGAGGTTGCCTCCGGTGGCCACTGCGCAGGCGACTTCGTGGAGGGAGCCGAGGGCGGAGATATCCAGATACGGCTGCTCGGCGAAGTCCCAGTGCTCCATGTCCCTCGACCGGCCGACGACGGCCCTGCCGTCGCACCCCTCCGAGAGGAACATCAGGTATTCGCCCCCGATCTTCACCGCCTCGCCGGTGCCGTCGGTCGGGATCACGGCGCCCTTGGCCCAGAGGTGGGAGACCTCGTGGGGAACGATCCGTCCGCGTTTCTCCCAGTGCACGAGGTCGTCGGAGACGGCGAGGTTGATGTCGCAGCCCACGTCTCCGAGGGGCCATCCCGGGGAGGGGTAGGCCTCCGCCTCGCTGGTCCCGGCCAGTGGCCAGATCCCGTTGTAGAAGAGGTAGTAGCGCCCCTCGGCCGAGTAGACCTTGGGGTCCTCCACGCCGAGCAGTTCGTTGTCCAGCGTCGGGTAGACGACCGGGTTCTGCCCTTCGGCCCATCCGTGGCCCGGAGTGTGGACCGCGGTGCCGATGCGGCTCTCGAGGCTCTCCTTCCGGGGTGAGGCGCGGTAGAAGAGGTGGAGCACGCCGTCGCGCTCGATCAGGCTCGGATTGAAGATCGAGGCGCTCGTCCAGCCGATGCCCGTCGGGTCCGGCCATTGGCCCTGAGGCCTGAAGGTGAGGTCCTCGTCCTTCCGGAAGGGCCCGATCGCCCAGTCGGGGCGGTCGTCCCAGTCGGCGGAGAACTGGTCAGTGGAGAGGGCGTCGGTGGACGCGTTGGTGTGGCTCAGGGCGCGGGCCAGGCCGTCCTGGAGCGCTGCCGTGGTGAGGGGGTGCATGGGTCCTTCCGGGTCAGCCCTTGATGCTGGAGCCGAGGTCGGTGGCGGTGAACTGCTTCTGGAACACGATGAACAGCACCACGGCGGGCAGGGCGAGCACGCAGGCACCCGCCAGGATCGCGCCGAAGGGGTTCGATGTGGCCGAAGCGACGGTGGAGATGTAGTTGGCCAGGGACACGGCGAGCGGCTGCATCGAGGCGTCCTTGGTCACGAGGAACGGCCAGAGGAACTCGTTCCAGGGGCCGATGAAGGTCAGGAGGACGGCTGTGACCAGCGCGGGACGGACCAGCGGCAGTGCGATCCTGAACAGGATGCCCAGCTCGCCGGCGCCATCGATCCGGGCGGCCTCGAACAGGGACGCCGGGACCTGCAGGAAGTACTGGCGGAAGACGAACACGGCGGTCGAGTTGATCGCGAAGGGCAGGATCATCCCGAGGTAGCTGTCACCGAGGCCGTAGTCGCGCACGATCATGATGTACAGGGGAATGAGCAGGAGCTGGAACGGGATCATCTGCACCAGGAGCATGAGGGCGAAGACGAACCCGCGTCCCCGGAATCGCATCTGCGCCATCGCGTACCCGGCGAGGATGCCGAAGACGACCGTGCACAGGATCACCCCGCCGGTGAAGATCCCCGAGTTCACCAGCGCCCGGAGCAGGTTGATCGAGTCGTTGATGCTGGCGTAGTTCTGCACGGTGAGGTTTCCCGGATGGGGGAAGGCCCCGGCGACGCTCGTGTCCGGGCTCGACTGCAGCGACCCGACCACCATGTAGTAGAAGGGGAACAGGAACGCCAGGGCCCCGAGGGCGAGCAGGATGATGCTCCCGGCGCCGAGGGGGCGGCGCGTTCCGCGGCGGGGCGCCGCGTCGGTGGTGCTGGTGGTGTCAGTGTCCACGGTCATTCTTCCTTCCCCCCGACGAGCCTCTTCTGGATGAGCGTGACCACCAGGATCCCGGCGACGAGCACCACCCCGAGGGCGGCGGCGACGTCCGGGTTTCCCTGCAGGATTCCCTTCTGGTACATCAGGAACACCGGCGAGGAGGAGGCGCCGTCCGGGCCGCCGCCCGCGGTGAGGAGGTACGGCTCGGTGAAGAGGTTGGCCCCGGTGATGGTGGCGAGGATGACCACGAGGACGCTGGCCGAGCGCACGCCCGGCACGGTGACGTTCCAGAACTGGACCCACCTGCCCCCGCCGTCCACAGCGGCGGATTCGTAGAGCTCGTTCGGGATGTTCTGCAGAGCGGCCAGGTAGAGCAGGATGAAGAACCCCAGCTGCTTCCAGGTGACGAAGAGCGCCACCGTGGGCATCGCGAGCCACGAGTTGACCAGCCAGGACGGCGCGGGCGCGAGCGGCCCCAGCAGCGAATTCACCAGGCCGTGCTGCTGGAACAGGAACAGCCACACGCCGACGACGGCGACGCTCGCGGTCACGTAGGGGACGTAGTAGCAGACCCTGAAGAAGGTGCGCAGCCACCGCACCCGGTTCAGGGCGGTCGCGAGGATGAGGGAGAGCCCGACCGTCAGCGGGACGTTGATCACCAGGAACACCAGGATGTTCAGGAACGACTGCTGGACAGCCGGATCCGAGAGCACACTGACGTAGTTGTCCAGTCCCACGAACGGCCGGTCCACGTCCACACCGGGAGCGGTGAAGTAGTACTGGTGGACCGAGATGTAGACCGCGAACCCGAACGGGACGGCGAGCACGCCCATCACGTACACGACGTACGGGAGGGAGAACAGGATTCCGAGCGGGTGCTGGCCGAGCAGCCTCGCTCGGGGGCGTCCGCCCCCATGCCGGGCCGGGGAGGCGGGCTTCGCCTCCGCGGCCGCCGGCACAGGGGATGTCGTCTGAGGGTGGGTCATCATGCTACTTCTGCGACACGAGCTGGTTGATCTTGTCCGAGGCGCCATGGAACGCATCGTCGATGCTCTGGTTGCCGAAGATCACGGACTTCGACCAGGCGTCGCGGAACGTCTGCCACACCTGGACCGAGTTGGAGACATTGGGGACCTCGACCGTGCGCGAGGCCTGGTCGGCGAACTGGCTGTAGGACGGGTTCTTCGCGAAGTAGTCCGCGTAGGCCGTGGTGAGCCCCTGGCGCATCGGCATCTGGCCGGTCTCCTGGAGGAGCTTGCCGTCCTCGTCCTTGCTGGTCGCGAACTTGAGGACATCCCACGCCGTGCCCCGGTTCTTGCAGGCCGAGTACATGGCAACGTTCTTCGCGTCCGAGAAGGTCGAGACCTTGTCCTGCTGCTGCGGGGCGGGGATCGGCACGGCGCCCCAGTTGACCTTGCCCTTGTAGGCTTCGATCGCCCACGGACCGGCCAGGGCCATCGCGGACTTGCCTTCTCCGAAGGAGTCACCCTGGTAGGTCTCCTTCGAGGCCAGGTTCTCCTTGTAGAGGGTCTGGAACAGGGTCGCGACCTGCTTGCCCTGGTCGTCGTCGAAGGTCGCCTTGCCATCCTTGACCAGCTGGGTGCCGCCCGTGGCCGCGGCGTAGAACGGGTAGAAGTCGAACCAGGACTGGTAGAAGTCGCTCGCGGGAGACGGCCAGACGGCGGTCTTGACGGCCCCGGACTTCACCAGCGCGCGGGCGGTGTCGAGGAACTGCTGCTGGGTGGCCAGCTGCGGGTGCTCGGGGTCGAGGCCGGCCTTCTTGAAGAGGTCCTTGTTGTAGAACAGCACCACCGGGTTCGACTTCCACGGCAGCTGGTAGAACTTGCCGTCGGCGGACTTGTACTGGTCCGCCAGCGCCCCGGTACGGTCCTTGATGTACTGCGCGGCATCAGGGAAGGAGTCCAGCGGGACGAGTCCGCCCTGCTTCTGGAACTGCGGGACTGCTGCGGGCGCCGTGTTGAACACCAGGCACGGCGCGCTCCCGGCAGAGATTGCCGCGCCGATGACTTCCTCGGAGCTCTTGCCGGCAGGGATCTCCTGCCCCTCGACCTGCTGATCGGGGTGCGCCGCGTTCCAGGCGGAGACCATCTCCTTGCCCCACTTCACTTCGGCGGCGTTGTTCGAGTACCAGATTTTGATGGGGCCCTTGGCCGTGGCGGCCGACTGGGCCGACGAGGCGCCGCCGCCGCCGCAGGCTGCGAGGCTGGCTCCGAGGACCGCGACAGCGGCAGCGGACAGAATTCGGGCAGGCGTGATCGCACGCACCATTGCGTCTCCTTGTGATGGGGATGGAGTTCTTGGAAAGGGTTTCAGGCGTCAGCGGTGACCGGGGCCGGTCCCGTCGATGCCCGGACGATGAGGCGTGGCGGGGGCATCATGATGTCCTCGCCGGTACTGCTGCCGTGGATGAGCGAGAGGAGGGCTGTCGCGGCCTCGTGCCCCCACGGAATGGGATCGGCAGCGATAGTGGTCAGAGGGGGATTGAGGTACTGCGCGAACTCCGCGTTGTCGTAGCCCACGATCGATAGGTCCTCCGGGACCGAGAAGCCGAGCGTCTGGGCCTTCGATTGGCCCGCGGTCGCCATGAGGTCATTCGCGTAGACGATCGCGGTCGGCGGCTCCGCGAGGGCCAGGAGCTGGGCAGTGGCTTCCACGCCTGCCTCCGCCGTGAAGTCGGCTTCGAGGAACAGCGCAGGCTCGAGGCCCGCCTCCGCCATCGCCTCGGTCCAGGCGAGCCTGCGGCCGCGCCCGTGCACGAACCCCTGCGGCCCGCCGACGTGGGCGATGCGCCGGTGGCCGAGGCTGACCAGATGGCGCACGGCCTCCTTGACGCTCTCGCTTCCGTCCATGCAGACCGCCGGGAAGGGCGAATCGATGACCGGTCGATTGAGGGTCACGGCGGGAAGCCCGAAGCCCTTGAGGAGTTCCACCCGCGGATCGTCCGTGCGGAGGTCGGTGAGGATGAAGCCGTCCACCCGTCCCGCCGCGAGCTTGCGGTAGCCCGCCTCCGCCGCTTCCCCGTGCGCCACTGCCAGGACCAGGGTGTACTCATGGGCCGCGAGCACGGTCTCGATCCCGGCGATGAAGCCGGCGAAGAACGGGTCGGTTCCCAGCAGCCGCGGGTCGCGCTCGAGGATCAGCCCGATGGCGAAGGACCGCGAAGAGGCCAATCCCTTGGCCCTCAGGCTCGGTGTCCACCCCAGCCCTCGCGCGACGGCCAGGATCCGGCTCCGGGTCTCCTCTCCGACGCCCTTCTGCCCGTTAAGGGCCAGGGACACCGCGCCCTTGCTGACGCCGGCAGCAGCCGCGACATCACTGATCGTTACTGCCACCGCGAGGTCCTCCCTTCTGTGACAGCTGCCACAAAACCGGTTTAGTTCGTCCAAACTAAACCGGTTCAGCGGAGGCGTCAACCCCTGAGGGGGCCTGTGGGTGGGACGAGCGCTACGGCCTCGCTGCGAGGGCGGCGGCGAAGGCGGACGCGGAGGACGAGGAACTGTCGATCCGCCAGTCCACTTCCTTGTTGAGGTCGAACCAGGCGAAGCCCATGATGCTGGAGTTCGCGGAAAGGTACTGGATGAGGGCCTGGTTCCAGGTGGCCTTGTCCCCGCCCTGCTCGGCAGAGGCGGTCTCGGCGATCAGGACCCTCTTGGACGGCGCGATCGCCGCGAGCTCGGACAGGCCCTGCCCGAACAGCGCGTCCGGCATGACCCACGTGCTTCCCCAGGACTGCGTGGTTCCCCAGTTGTAGCCGTCGAGGCCCACGAGGTCCACGTACCCGTCGCCCGGGTAGAGCCCGGCCAGGTCGGTCGAGCCGGTGTAGGGGACGTTGGGGCACCACACCCACTGGACGTTCGTCACCCCGGCGGAGGCGAAGAGGCCGCGCACGTGCTGGAAGGCCTTCACGTAGTCGCCGGGGGCGTTGCCGTTGACCTGCTCGGACCACGGGTACCAGTTCCCGTTCATCTCGTGGGCGAGGCGCAGCAGCACCTGGCCGCCGTAGGCCTTGAGGCTGTTCGCCCACTGGCCGATGTAGGAGTCGTAGGTTCCGCCGTAGATCGCGCTGAGTGCGTAGGCTGGCTGGGCGGTGCCGCCGACCGAGGCGTTCCAGGGCTCCCAGGTCAGCAGCGGGGTCGCGCCGCGGCTGGCCACGTAGGCCAGGCCGCTCGTGGGCACCGAAGTCGTCCAGTCGCAGTAGGCGTGGACGATCGACGGGCCCTCCCCGGCGATCGTGGCGACCTGGTCCAGCTCGGCGGCGGAGCCGTAGCCGCTGGGCGTTGCCACGCCGAAGCGCAGCGGGTGGTTCAGGTTCGGCGCCGGGACGGTGGCGGCGGCCGTGACGGTGAAGGGCGCCTGCGCGGAGGAGGAGCCGACCGTGGCGGAGACGTACGCGGTGCCGGACAGGCCCCCGGGGACGGTGATGGTGGTCTGGAAGTAGCCGGAGCCGGACGTCGTCACGGCCACGGACGACGAGCCGAGGGCGACGCTGCCCTTGGCCTTCTTCGGGAAGCCGGTCCCGGTGACGGTGACGGCCGTGCCGGTGGGGCCGGAGGTGGGGCTGAGCGTGAGGGCCCCGGCGGACGCGTTCGCGGCGGTGCCGCCCAGGGCCGCGGCGGCCACCCCCAGCGAGGCGCCGAGGATCACGTCACGGCGGCGGATCGTCTTCTTCATGGTGTGGGCAGCCTTCCGGAACATCGTCAGGGGAGGGGAATCGTCTCATCCAGGGCACCGCATCACCAGCCACAGGAGCATCATTCTGTCCCAATTCTGCGGAAATCCTCGCGGGGGGGAGCGGACGACGGCGGGTGGGCACCCGCCGTCATCCGCGGAACCGCGGCAGTCTGACCGCTCCCGCCGCGGGTAAAGGGCAGGTGAAGCTGGCTCTGCCATCAGCCGAAGGAGGACACGATGCCCAAGACGGACAAGAGCGGAAAGGCGAGGAAGGACGAACTCCCCTCGACCATCGAGCGCTCGGGCACGAAGGCCCAGCAGACCTTCGCGAAGGCGCACGACTCGGCCGAGGAGACCTACCACGACGAGGAGAGGGCCCACCGCGTCGCCTACTCGGCCCTGAAGCACACCCACGAGAAGGTGGGCGACCACTGGGAGCCCAAGGAGCACAAGGGCCCCTCCGACGAGCAGGCCGCGGGCGGCGCGTCGACCCGCCGCGAGACCCACGGCGGCGTGGACGCCAATGCCTCGAAGCAGCACCTCTACGATCTGGCCAAGAAGCTCGACGTTCCCGGCCGCTCGAGCATGACCAAGGACCAGCTGGTCGAGGCGCTGGAGAAGGCGAACGCCCGGAAGACGGCGCAGAGCCGCAAGAAGTAGGGCCGCATGGCAGGGGCCCTGTTCTTCGACGACCGGCGACATGCCGCGGGTGAGCCCGCCGGCCGCGCCGTCAGCCCTCGCTGAGAACCCGGAGGGCGAGAAGGCAGGTGGCCCGGACTTCACCGTCGGCGAGATCGAGACCCATGAGGTGTTCGATCCTGCGCAGTCTGTACGCCAAGGTGTTGCGGTGAATGAAGAGGTCGTCGCAGACCTTGCGGGAGTTGGCTGCATTGCGCAGGTAGGACTCGAGGGTTTCGCGCAGGGCTCCGGTGGGGTCCGAGTCCAGCGGAGCGATGAGCCTACGCGCCATGGTGACGAGTCCTCGATGCGGCAGGCTCTGGACGATGGCGGCGAGATCGGCCGCGGGGGCAACTCGGACTCCGGCTGTACCCGTCTGGCGTCTGGCGAGCTTGAGGGCGAGGGGCAGTTCCTCCAAGTTGTCTGCCTCGGTAAGGACCACGGACAGCTGCGGGATGTCGGCGAAGAGGGCCCGTGCCTGATCAAGGAGGTTCACGCGCTCGAGCGGCTCCTGGACGAGGAGCGTGGTCATCGTAGGCTCCTCCATGAAGCGGACGGTGCGAAACCATTCCTCGAGGCGCACGCGCGCCCGCCATGCCAGCGTCCTTAGTCGGAATCGGTCCATGTCCTCCCCCGCGGTGACGAGGAGCGCGCCCCACGGCTCGCCCGCCCCGAATCCCGCTTCGGCAGCGAGCCGTTCGAGCGTCGCCTCAGGAATGGGCTGTTCGTCGTAGAGCGCATCCATGAAGCGGACGGCCTCGCGGGAATGCAGGGGTGTCCGCGATCCGAGGGTGTAGCTGAGCTGCACGGCGAGCACGGCGGCCACGGGGCCCAGCAGGGGCTGGAGCAGTACATTGCTGCTCACACCCTCCACTTGGAGCCTGAAGGAGTGCGGTTCGCCGCTGGGGAGCCGGAGCGCAGAACGCGGTGCACCGGGCGGCGCCTTCCCGGCGCTGACGAGCTCCGCTCCGCTCTCGTCTGTCACCGCGACTCGGGCCCCGATGGATTCCGCCACTCGGTCCACGACGGTGACGAGCGAGCGCCCCTGGGCGGCCAGACGGGTGCATTCGTCGGCTAGATCCCACCCACGGCGGTGCACGTCGTAGCGCTCTGTCGCCAGCGTCTGCTCAACCTGCCGCATCACGAGAAGGAACGGAACGTCCGGGGGCAATTCAAAAAGGGGGAGCTCGTATGACTCGCAGGCCCTGGCCAGACCCTCGGGAAGCTGGCGGTGCGCGGCCCCAGTCCCGAAGACGAGACCAGCCACTGGCACGCTGACTAGGCGCTCCACGTAGGCATCCCAAATGCGGTAGTCCGTGACGTTCAGCCCCATCCCGCTGGTCAGCACTAAGGCGTTGACGGACAGGAAGGGCGTGGGGTCCATGTGTTCGGTGGGGGCGCACCATGCGATGGGCCGAGAGAGCCGCTCGTCCGAGACCCCCACCCGTAGGCGGATGTCGAGCCCCGGGAGGTCGCTGAGGTCGCGAAGGAGCATGGGCGTCCGATCGGAGGTGGGAAGCAGTAGTGCACTGAGCATAATTGACGGCGTGCCTTTCAGCACGTGGCACAATTCCACGCGACACAATCGATTGGCTACGGTGATGGGCATGCCAGAAACTGTGACCTCCAGCACGCAGTCACGTGTGCTCCTCAACTCGGACCTAGGCGAGGGCTTCGGGCTCCACGAGTTCGGCAACGACGCCGAGCTCATGAAGCTGATCGACGTCGCGAACGTCGCCTGCGGATTCCACGCCGGGGATCCCGACGTCATGAATCGCACCGTGGGCCTTGCGGCCGAGAATGGCGTGGCCGTGGGAGCCCACCCCGGCCTCCCGGATCCGACCGGATTCGGTCGGCGCCGCATGGCGCTCACCCCGGACGAGGCCGAATCGGTGATCCTCTACCAGGTGGGCGCCCTGACCGCCTTCCTGGCCAAGCACGGACTCGAGCTCCATCACCTCAAGCCCCACGGCGCGCTGTACGGGATGCTCGCCGGCGATGAGGAACTCATGGTTGCGGCGGCAGGAGTCGCGAGGCAGTTCGGCGTTCCGTTCTACGGCCTCGCCGGCACCGCGCACGAATCGGTGTGCCGCGCGATGGACGTCGACTTCGTCCCAGAGCTCTACGTCGACCTCAACTACGGCCCGCAGGGCCAGCTCCTCATCCAGCGTCGCCCCGAGCCGACCGATCCCGCGGCCGCCGCAGACCGGGTGCGGCGGGCCATCGTCGGTGAGCCGGTCCACGCCGTCGACGGCTCGCCCCTCAGCATCGAGTTCCGCAGCATCTGCGTCCACTCGGACGCCCCCAACTCTGTTGCGGTCGCCTCGGCGGTCCGCGACGTCCTCACCAACCGCTGAGCCCTCGGCTCGGCAGGAAGCAGGAACACCATGGCAAACGTCATCTCTCCGCTGCCCGGGATCTTCTACCGCAAGCCCGGGCCCGGCAAGGAACCCTTCGTCGAGGTCGGAGACACTATCGAGTCCGGCCAGACGATCGGCATCGTCGAGATCATGAAGCAGTTCACCGAGGTCCAGTCGGACACCGCCGGTGTCATCGAGTCCTTCGAGGCCGCCGACGGTGCGATGGTCAACCCCGGGGACACCCTCGTGGTGGTGCGCGAGGGGCAGGCATGAGGAAGCTCTTCATCGCCAACCGGGGCGAGATCGCCGTGCGCATCGCCCGGACCGCCAAGGAGATGGGCATCGCCACGGCTGTGGGCGTGAGCGAGGCGGACCTCGGCTCCCTCGCCGCCCAGGCCGCCGACGAGAACGTGGTCCTCGGCCCCGCACCGGCGGCAGCGAGCTACCTCAATCACGACGCCGTCATCGGCGGCGCCCTGGAGCTGGGCTGCGACGCCGTCCACCCCGGGTACGGCTTCCTCTCCGAGAACGCGGCGTTCGCCCGCACAGTGGACGCCGCGGGGCTGATCTGGGTGGGGCCGCCAGCCGAGGCCATCGAGATGATGGGGAACAAGGCGGAGGCCCGCGAGGCGGCACGCCGGGCCGGCGTTCCGGTGCTCAAGGGCACCGACGGTCCTCTGGACCCCGAGGCCGACGCCCTCGAGATCGCCAGGGCGATCGGCTACCCCCTGGTCGTGAAGGCATCCGCCGGGGGCGGCGGCCGCGGCATCCGCTTCGTCCACGACGAGTCGGAGCTCCTGCGCACGATCGACATGGCACGGGGCGAGGCGGCGGCCGTCTTCGGCGACCCGGCCGTCTACCTCGAACGCTTCGTCGAGTCCGCTCGGCACGTCGAGGTCCAGATCCTCGGGGACGGGAGCAGCTTCATCCATCTGGGCGACCGCGACTGCTCCATGCAGCGCCGCTCCCAGAAGGTCATCGAGGAGGCCCCCGCACCCGACCTGCCCGACAGCGTCCGGCAGAGGATGCGGGAGTCCTCCGTCGAACTCGCCCGCCAGTGCGGCTACCGCGGCGCCGGCACCGTCGAATTCCTCTACGACCCCGTCCGGCAGGAAGCGGCCTTCATCGAGATGAACACCCGCATCCAGGTCGAGCACCCCATCACGGAGCAGATCACGGGGGTGGACCTCGTGCGGGAACAGCTGTTGATCGCGTACGACGGGGTGATGTCCCTCTCCCAGGAAGACGTCGCCTTCCGAGGGCACGCCATCGAGTGCCGGATCAATGCGGAGGACCCGGACAACAACTTCTTCCCCAGCCCGGGGCGGATCGTGCGCCTCGCGTGGCCGCAGGGGCCCGGCATCCGCGTCGACAGCGGCGTCGGCGAAGGATCCGTGGTGACGCCCTTCTACGACTCGATGCTCGCCAAGCTCATCGTCCACGCTGACGATCGCCCGGCCGCGATCACCGCCGCGCTACAGGCCCTGGCGGAGACCGAGATCGAGGGCATCAAGACCACCATCCCCATGCACTCCAAGCTCCTGTCCCGCCCGGAGTTCGCGGACGTGGCCCACCATTCCAAGTTCATCGAGACAGCTCCCGACATGCTGGAGGCATCATGAGCACCCCGGCCCTCGAACGCGAGGCCCGCTACACCTGGGGCGGCGACGAGTTCCTCTTCGTCGAAGTGGACGAGGCCATGAGCCTTGCCGCGAACTTCAAGGTCATGACCCTGGCCTCCAAGCTCTCAGGGGCGGCCCTGGAGGGCGTGACCGACATCTGCCCGGCCAACGCATCCCTCCTCATCCGCTTCAACCCGGACGTCCTCGCTCCCTCGGTCCTCGAGGCGACCGTCCGCGGGTTCGAGCAGGACGCGGCGGGCGGGGGCGCCGAGACGCTCGCGACCCGCATCGTCGAGGTGCCGGTCTGGTACGACGACCCGTTCACCGCCGAGGTCGCCCAGCGGTTCCGCGAAGGGTTCCACCAAGAGCCTTCAGGCACCGACCTCGACTACGCCGCCAAGGTCAACGGGCTCACGGACGCCGCCGAATTCATCCGGCGGCACCACGAGCAGCCGTGGCTGGTCTCCATGGTCGGGTTCGTGGCCGGCCTGCCGTTCCTGTTCCAGCTCGTGGAGCGGCAGAAGCAGCTCGAGGTCCCGAAGTACCTGAGCCCCCGCACCGACACCCCCCGGCTGACTGTAGGCCACGGCGGCTGCTTCGGCGCCATCTACTCGGTCCGGGGCGCCGGTGGATACCAGATGTTCGGCGTCGCCGCGGCCCCGATCTACGACCCGGCACAGACCCTCGCCGACTTCAAGGACTTCATGGTCTTCTTCCGACCCGGCGACATCGTCAAGTTCAAGCCGGTCACCGAGCAGGAGTACGCCGCGATCCAGGCCGAGGTCGAGAACGGAACCTTCCGCTACAGGCAGGCACCTGTTGTCTTCGAGCTGAACAAGGCCCTCGAAGACCCGGAGCGCTACAACCGAGAACTGATGGAGGCCCTCGATGGCATGTGAGGTCAAGAGCCCCGGCCTGTCCACCACGATCCAGGACCAGGGGCGCCCCGGGTACTACAACGTGGGCATTCCCGAGGGCGGCTCGATGGACCAGTATTCGGCAGCCATGGCGAACGCCCTCGTCGGAAACCCCGCGGAGGAGGCCGTCCTCGAGTGCACCTACCTCGGCCCGGTCCTGCGGTTCACCGACCCTGCGACCATTGCGGTGACCGGGGCGCCGGTTCCCATCAAGGTCGACGGCGAAGAGCGCCCGGAGTGGACGCGCCTGGGTCTCGAGGCAGGGGACGAGCTCAGCTTCGGGCCGCTGCGCGCCGGGACCCGCTACTACATCGCCTTCGCCGGCGGCATCGACGTTCCCGAGGTCCTGGGGAGCCGGTCCACGTACATCCTCGGCGGAATCGGGGGCCTGAACGGCCGCAAGCTGGAGGCGGGCGACGTCGTCCCGGTCGGCCAGGCGGACGCCCCCGCCGCGGGCGCCCCGACCCTTCCTGAAGAGTTCCGGCCCGCCTACGGCAAGGAGCAGACGGTCCGGGTTGTCATGGGCCTCTACGACCACCGGCTCACCGCCGCCGGCCGCGAGAGCCTCCTGTCGGGCGAGTGGAAGGTCACCCCAGTGGCCGATCGCATGGGCATCCGCTACTCCGGCCCCGGCGTCGAGTGGCGCGAGCGCGAGCAGCCGTTCGGGGCGGGCTCTGACCCCTCGAACATCGTCGACGCAGGCTACGCGGTCGGTTCGATCCAGATCCCGGGCGGGACCCAGCCGATCATCCTGCACCGGGACGCGGTCTCGGGAGGCGGCTACGCGATGGTCGCGACCGTGATCAGCGCCGACATGGACCTGTTGGCCCGCGCCGCCCCAGGGACCTCGACGCACTTCGTCGAAGTGACCCTCGATGAGGCCCTCGAGGCGCGCAAGGAACGTTCGGCCTTCACCGCCCGCGCGCTCGCCGCCCTCGGCATGCCATAGGGCGGGCGGTTCCCCGGGCGGGGTGGGCCCGCCGGCCGGTGGGCCCACCACATGGGAATCAGGCGCTGCTCTCGCGCACTTGGAGTGCCGGCTCGAGCCTGACCGACTCGACGTCCTCCCCCCGGAGCACCCCCTGGAGCATCCGGACCGCGTTGCGGCCGATCTCGGCCATGGGGGAGCGGACGGACGAGAGCGGGATCGGCAGCTCGGCTGCGAGCGAGGTGTCGTTGTACCCGACGACGGCGCAGTCACGGCCCACGGTCAGCCCGTGGGCTCGGAGTGCGCCCATCGCGCCGATGGCAGCGAAGTCATTGACGGCGAAGACAGCAGTCGGCGCCTTCCCCGATGCGAGGATCTTCTCCGCGGCCTCCCGCCCTCCCTGAGTGTCGAACCGCGACCAGACGATGGAGTCTTCTGCAATGTCGCCACCGAGCTCCCGCCACCGCTCCACGAAGGCAGAGGTGCGGTCAACAGCTGTGCTCGCGTACGGCTCGCCCGCAATGACGGCCACCTGCTGATGACCCTTGTCCCAGAGATGCTCGGCGACGAGCTCCCCACCTCGGATGTCGTCACAGGTCGCAGAAGGGAAGCCGGGATGGCGGCGGTTCATGAGCACGAACGGCACGGCACGGCGCCTGAGATCGGGCAGCACGTCACCGTCGAGATGCGAGTCGCCGATGATGAGCCCGTCGACCCTCCGCGCGAGCATCATCTCGACCTTCCGGCGCTGCTCCCGCTCGTCATCCCGCGAGTTGGTGACGAAGGCGGAGTAGCCGACCCGCGCGGCGGCGTCCTCGATCCCCTCGTACATGATGGCGAGCACGAGGTCGGACAGCCGTGGCACCACGACGCCGAGCAGCCGGGTGCGCCGCGTGCGCAGGCTCGTAGCCTGTGGATCGGGGGAGTAGCCGACCTCGGCCGCCAGGTCCCGGATCCGCTGGGCGGTCGCCTCCGACGCCGCCCCCCTCGCCGATGCCGGGTCCGAGTGGAGGACCCGGGACACGGTCGAGGGATGGATGCCCAGCTCGCGTGCCAGGTCCTTGAGGGTCACCGCCCTCTCGCTGGTGTTGTTCTCCATGCCTCAGCTCTCTCGCGTTCGCCTTCTCATTCTCCATCGACAACGAACGAGGTGGCGGAAGGAAGGTCCCGCAAAACCCTTGACCGTGATCCCGACCACATCGTAAAGTCGGATCCAGCGTACCCAATCGATTGGGTAAACGCGATCTCCGGACTTCGCCCCCTTCGGAACGTAACGGTCCGGAAACCAACCCCGTCAGCTTGATGAAACATTGCCTCGCTAGTCTCGGCACAACCCAATCGATTGGGTGCCGGTTGGGGAAGCGCAGGCTGCAGGAGCAGGAGTACGACATGACAACGAGCCAGAGTGAGGAGCACGTAGTGCTGCTCGCGACCGGCGGGACGATCTCCTCCCGCATGCGGGAGGACCTCGGCGGGGCCGCCGTCGCGTCCGACGGTGCGGACGACCTGCTCCGCAGCGTCGGCGGCGAGCAGGCCTTCCCGGTCCGCGTGATCGACGTCCTGCGCCTCGGCTCGTATGCCCTCGACATCGACGACATGCTCTTGGTGTGCGCCCGGATCCAGGAGGTCCTGGCCGATCCGGCTGTGGTGGGCGTCGTCGTGACCCATGGCACAGACACCATGGAAGAGACCGCCTTCCTCGCAGACCTCGTGCACCGCGATCCGCGTCCGGTTGTCTTCACGGGCGCCCAGCGCGCTGCAGACTCGGAGGCACCGGACGGCCCCGGCAACCTCGCCCGCGCCATCGCGCTTGCGGGATCGGCAGAGGCCCGGGGGCACGGAGCGCTGCTCTGTTTCGCAGGGGAGGTCTTCCCTGCGCGCGGAGTGCGCAAGACCGAGACTGTGCGCCGGCAGGCCTTCAGCAACCCGGACTTCGGACTCGCCGGAAGCGTCAGGGATGACGGCGGCGTCGTCCTCGAGGAGGCGGCGCGCCAGCTGCGGGAGCCGATGCCGCTGCCTGCCCCTGACGCAGGCCGCGCCTGCCGCGTCGATCTGGTCGCGTCCTACCCCGGTGCCGACGCTGCCCACCTGAGGGCGTCCCTCGAGGCCGGCGCTGCGGGGATCGTCCTGCAGGGCACGGGCAGCGGGAACGCCAATCCCGAGCTGTGCCGGGCGGTGGCAGACGCGACGGCGCGGGGCGCCGTCGTCGTCACCAGCACCCGCGTGCACGCAGGCCCCGTTGTCCCGGTGTACGGCGCCGGCGGTGGAAAGGACCTGCTCGCGGCGGGGGCGATCCCCTCGGGCCTCCTCCGTCCGTCCCAGTCGCTCGTGCTCCTGTCCCTCCTCCTGCGGCTCGGCAGGTCGCGCGCGGACATCGCCGAGGCCTTCGCCGAGAGAGGAGGCGAGGCCTGACCCGACCTCCACGCACTCCCGACAGCCACCGTTCCACCCCGTTCGATTCCACCCCCTTCAGAAAGGCTCACCCGTGACCAAGGACATTCAAGTTGCCTTCGGCGTCGACGTCGACGCTGTCGCCGGAATGCTCGGCTCCTACGGCGGCGAGGACTCGCCCTGCGACATCTCCCGCGGCCTCTTCAGCGGTGAGGTCGGAGGCCCGCGCCTGCTCCGCCTCTTCGAGAAGTACTCGCTGCCCTCGACCTGGTTCGTCCCGGGCCACTCGATCGAGACGTTCCCGGACCTCACCCGCATGATCGTCGATGCCGGGCACGAAATCGGGGTCCACGGCTACTCGCACGAGAATCCGATCGCCATGACCCGGGAGCAGGAGACGGCGATCCTCGACCGCTCGATCGAGCTCATCGAGAAGGTTTCTGGCCGGCGCCCCACGGGCTACGTCGCACCGTGGTGGGAGTTCTCCCCGGTGACCAACGAGATCCTCCTCGAGCGTGGGATCAAGTACGACCACTCGCTGATGCACCGCGACTTCGAGCCCTATTACGTCCGCGTCGGCGACAGCTGGAAGAAGATCGACTACACCCAGCCCGCCGAGACCTGGATGGAGCCGTTGATGCGGGGCGAGGAGACCGACCTCGTGGAGATCCCAGCGAACTGGTACCTCGATGACCTTCCTCCGATGATGTTCATCAAGGCATCGCCCAACTCCCACGGCTTCGTCAGCCCTCGCGACATCGAGCAGATGTGGCGCGACCAGTTCGACTGGGTCTACCGCGAGATGGACCAGGCCGTCTTCACCATGACCGTCCACCCCGACGTCTCGGGGCGCCCGCAGGTCCTCCTCATGCTCGAACGCCTGATCGAGCACATCAACAGCCACGAGGGCGTCACCTGGATGCAGTTCGACCAGATCGCCGACTCGTTCCTCGCCCGCAGCCCGCGAAAGGACACCTCGAAGTGAGCACCCGATCCACCCTCGACCTGACTGCCCCTGCGGCGAACGAGAAGCGACGGTTCCCGGCCTTCTCCATGGGCGCCACCCGCATCGCCACGATCCTGGCCCTGCTCGCCTGGACCGTGGCGGTCTTCGACTACGGACTCTTCGGCACCCTCCTGCCGGCAATGCAGGAATCCTTCGGCTGGAGCGAGTCCGAGGCGTACGCGATCAATACCTGGATCGCCGTGGGCACGGCCATCGTGGCGTTCGGCCTCGGGCCCGTCATCGACCGTCTCGGCCGCCGCAAGGGCATGATGACGACGATCGGCGGCACCGCCGTCGTCTCCACCCTGACCGCGGCGCTCCCCGCCGGGCTGGGCGCCGTCAGCAGCGTCCTGCTCACCGTGGTCCGCTCCTTCGGGGGCCTCGGCTTCTCCGAGCAGGCCGTCAACGCGACCTACATGAATGAGGTCTACCAGGTCACCGAGGACGAGAAGAAGCGCAAGCGCCCCGGA
Source organism: Sinomonas sp. RB5 (assembly GCF_054063535.1). Classification (NCBI taxonomy): domain Bacteria; kingdom Bacillati; phylum Actinomycetota; class Actinomycetes; order Micrococcales; family Micrococcaceae; genus Sinomonas; species Sinomonas sp. RB5. The sequence continues at coordinate 390,200 of NZ_JBSSGJ010000002.1, read as the reverse complement.
TTCCACTACTCCTTCATCCAGGGCGGCTGGCCCCTCGGCTTCCTCCTGGCCAGCGCCCTCGCGCTCGCGTTCCTTCCCTCTCTGGGATGGCGGAGCCTCTACGTGATGGCAGCAGTTCCCGCGGCGATCATCGTGTGGCTCATTGCGCGCAAGCTCAAGGAGACCCCCCAGTTCGAGCTGCACCACAAGCTCACCGAACTCGAGAAGGGCGGCCAGTCCGACCAGGCGCACGCCCTCGCCGCAGCCTACGGTGTCGAGCACTCCTCGGCTGCCCCGCTCAAGCGCATCTGGGAGCCCCATCTGCGCCGGAACACGATCGTGTTCTCCCTGGCCTGGATCATCAACTTCTTCGGCATCGCGATCTTCAGCGTCCTCGGCAGCTCGGTGCTGAAGAACGCCAAGGGAGTCGAGCTCTCGGACGCATTCTGGATGCTGATCGTCATCAACCTGCTCGCCTACTTCGGGTATGTGTTCCATGGCTGGCTCGGTGACAAGATCGGCCGGAAGAAGACGATCATCATCGGCTGGATCATCTCGGGCCTCTCCTTTGCGGTCATGCTCAGCCCGATCGCCTCGAGCCCGTTCCTGATCATCGTCACCTACGGTGCCGGGCTCTTCTTCCTGGTCGGTCCGTACGCTGCCATCCAGTACTTCATGGCCGAGTGCTACCCCGTCAGCTGCCGTGCCACCGGGACCACCTTCATCGGTGCGATGAGCCAGCCCGGCACGATCATCGGCGGCGCGCTCTTCACGGCCCTCGCGGCCGGCGCCGGAACGGGGACCGCCGCACTCTGGGTGGGCGCGCTCGGCACGCTGCTCTCCGGCATCCTCATGATCGCCGCCAAGCCGCCTGTCGAGGCCCTGCTGGAGGACCACCCCCATGAGTGAGACCAAGGCAGCAATCGTCACGGGCGCCGCCAGCGGGATCGGCCGGGCGCTCGCCGTCCACTACGCGGCCCGCGGTGTCCGCACCGTGATCGGCACGTTCCCCGGAGACCCCCACGACCCCGAGGAGACCCTCCGACAGGTCAAGGACGCAGGGGGAGAAGCGGTGATCCACGAGGTCGACGTGCGTGCCACCGAGTCCGTGGAGGCCTTCGCCGAACGCGCCCTGGACGAGTACGGCCGGCTCGACTACGCAGTGGCGAACGCGGGCATCCTCCGCAACGCCCCGCTCGGCGAGCTCTCCGATGAGCGCTGGCACGACATGCTCGACGTGGACCTCACCGGGGTCCTGCGCACCCTCCGCGCAGGCGCGTCCAGGATGGCCGGCGGCGGGGCCATGGTCGCCGTCTCCTCCATCGCGGGCGGCGTGTACGGGTGGGAGGAACACGCGCACTACGCCGCGGCCAAGGCTGGCGTCCTCGGGCTCGTCCGGAGCGTGGCGGTCGAGCTCGGCCCGCGGCAGATCCGCGCCAATGCGGTCATCCCTGGCCTCATCGAGACGCCGCAATCCCTCGACCCCGTCAATTCGCTGGGCCCCGAGGGCCTGCGCCGGGCCGGGGACGATATCCCCTGGGGCCGCGTGGGGCGCCCAGAGGAGGTCGCCGAGGTCATCGGCTTCCTCACCTCGTCTGCGGCCACCTACATCACCGGCCAGGCTCTCGTGGTGGACGGTGGACTGACCGTCAAGATGCGCGCATGAGCGCGGACATCCCGTCCCGGGCCTCGGGTCGGACGGTGGTCGTGACCGGGGGCGCGAGCGGGATCGGCAGGGCCATTGCCGAGGCCTTCCGCGCGCACGGGGACCGCGTAGTGGTCCTGGACCGGAGCGATGGCGCGGACGTGATCCGGGTCGACGTCTCAGACGAGGCGAGCGTGCGCAGTGCCTTCTCCTCGGTGCGCGAGCAGTTCGGCACGGTGGACGTCCTCGTGAATTCCGCGGGCCTCCTCACCGAGGCACCCGTGGAGGAGATGGACCTCGCGACGTGGAATGAGACGATCCGCGTGGATCTCACGGGCGTCTTCCTCTGCTGCCGCGAGGTCCTCCAGCCGATGCGGGCACAGCGATGGGGCAGGATCATCAACGTGGCCTCGCAGCTGGGCATCAAGGGAGGGGTGGGGCTGGCCCACTACAGCGCGGCGAAGGCGGGGGTCATCGGCTTCACCAAAGCCTTGGCGCTCGAGGCCGCGCCGGGCAATGTCCTGGTCAACAGCATCGCGCCCGGCCCGATCGAGACGCCGCTCGTCGAGGGGATCTCGGAGGACTGGAAGAGGGCGAAGCGGGCCGAGCTGCCCCTCGGGCGGTTCGGCACCCCAGCCGAGGTCGCCCCGACCGCCCTTCTCCTGGCCAGCGATCCCGGAGGGAACCTGTTCGTCGGCCAGACCCTCGGGCCGAACTCCGGCGACGTGATGCCCTGAGAGAGGAGCCGGAATGTGCGGTGCCTGCGGGCGCTCGGTGGCTGAGGACCCGGTCTTCCCTGACGGCCGCACGACCAGGGGAAACCTGATCGCTGCCCAGATGATCGCCGAACTCTGCCCGTCTCTGACGGGTCGGGTCAAGGTCGTGGCCAGGCCCGACGGTTTCGTGGTCTCGGCCCCCGGCGGACGGCAGACCGTCTGTGCGACCGTGGGCGCAGTGTGGGCCGTGCTCCACAGCCTGGCGCCGGACGCCGGTGTGCTCCTCGAGCCCGCTCTGGCCGGGCTCGAGGAGCGGTACCGGGAGGCGGGCGAGCACCGGCTGCTGGAGGCCGTTGCGGCCTCCGGCCGAAGGCAGCTGGGTGCCCCGAGGGAGGTTGCGGCGCGCCTCTGAGCGGGCGGTTTCAGCGGCGGGGACCGCTGCCCGGGGGCCGCCCGCCGTAATGCTCGGCCAGCCTCGCCAGGCCCTCGTCGAGGGAGACGGCGGGGGTCCAGTCGAGCAGTCTGCGGGTCTCGCGCTGGTCGAACCAGTGGGCGGTGGAGAGCTGCTCGGCGAGGAACCGCGTCATCGGAGGCTCCTCCTTGCGCCCGGCCCAGGTCCAGAGCCTCTCCACCACGGCCCCCGCGCCCCGCGCCACCGCGCCGGGCACGGCCCACGACGGCGCCGGGACGCCGCCCGCGGCACAGATGCCCGCCAGCAGCTCGCCGATCGGGCGGGGTTCGCCGTTGCTCACGACGACGGCCCTGCCGTGGACGTGGTCCATGCGGTGCAGTGCGGCGACGATGGCGGAGGCGGCGTTGTCCACGTAGGTCGTGTCGATCAGGGCCGCCCCCGCATCGAGCAGGGGCAGGCGCCCGCGTCCCGCGCGCTCCAGCACCCGTTCCACCAGCTGGGTGTCGCCGGGCCCCCACACGATGTGCGGGCGCACCGCCGCGACCCGGAACGCGGGCGTGTCCGCCGCCAGCGCGAGCAGCTCGGCTTCGGCCTTCGTGCGGGAGTAGTCGCCGTGGGCGTGCTCCGGGTCGGCGGCCTCCGCGCCCAGCCCGGCGATGGCTGCGCCCGAGTTGGCCACCGATGGGGAGGAGACGAACACCGCCTCCCGCACCCCGGCCGCGCGGGCGAGGCGGAGCAGACGCCGGGTCCCCTCGACGTTCACCTCGGAGAATTCCGCGGCGCGGCCCGTGAAGGAGACCTTGGCGGCGAGGTGGATGATGCCTTCGGCCCCCTGGACCGCGGCGCGGACCGCGTCCTCGTCGGTGACGGATCCGAGGACGTCCGCCGCGCCCTCTACTCCTGACGGGCGGCGCTGGAACGTGGTCACGGCGTGACCCTGGCGGACGAGGAGCCCGGCGACCTCCCGCCCGAGCAGCCCGCTGGCACCGGTGACGAGGACCCTCATGGCGTCCCCGGACGGCCGCCGGCGAGCACCCGCGCCGCCCAGCGGGACAGTCGGGTCCTGTCGATCTTGGCGTTGTGCCGGATGTCCACGGGCAGCGCAGGGACCGCGAGCACGGCGGAGACCGGGACGCCGGCCGTGCGGGCCGCGGCGCGGACGCGTCCGGCGAGCTGGGGTGCCGCGGGCCCGGCCCTGCGGGCGGGAGGCGCGGTCTCGACGACGGCGACGACGGCCTGGGTGCCCGCCGGCCCGACCCCGGCGACGGCGGCGAGGCGCACGCCGTCCAGGCGCTCGATCGCCTGCTCGGCGCCGACTGGCGTCACCACGGCCTCCGGCGCGGTCACGACGTGGGCCAGGCGCCCCTCGACCCACAGCCGGCCGGCGGCGTCGAAGTGCCCCACGTCGCCCGTGCGGTGCCATCCGGGAAGGCTGCTGCTCTCCAGCTGGGTGAGCCAGAGCCTGTCGTAGGCGTCCTTGACGTGCGGGGCACTGACCAGGATCTCGCCGGTCACGCCGGCCGCCGTCACGGGATGAGACCCGGGGGCGGTGCCGTCCGCCGCCAGCGGGACGACGGCGACGCGGGCGCCGTGGACCGGCTGGCCCACGCAGACGCCGTTGCCCGCGCCCGCCACGGTGCCGGCGGCAGCATCGGCGTCGGCCGCCCGGATCCCCTCGAGGCTGATGTCGGTGACCGGCAGCGCCTCCGTCATCCCGTACGGGGTGTGCAGCGAGGCCCGCGGCAGCAGCTGCTGAACCTGCGCCAGGAGGGGTTCCGGGACGGGAGCCCCGGCCGAGAGCAGCATGTCGACCCGCTCCAGCGCCTGCCGCCCCGCGGCATCGACGCCGTCGCGGGTGGCCAGGACGTTGCGCAGCGCAGCCGGCGAGGCGAAGACCACCGTCGCGTCGATGGCCGCCGCGGCGTCCGCCAGCGCGCGCGCCGTCAGCGTGCGCGGGGCGGTGACGTCCATGGCCGGCGTCACCGACACGGCTCCGAGCGCCGGCCCCAGCAGGGCGAACGGTGCGAAGCCCGCCACCAGCCGGGCGCCGGAATGGATTCCGAAGGTCCGGGCCACGGTGTCCCGCATCGCCGCCAGCTGCCGATGCGTGTAGACCACGCCCTTGGCGGGACCGGTGGAGCCGGACGTGAAGAGGACCGCGGCGGGGGCCGCCGGGTCCGGAGCAGGCCACTCCGGATCCGCGCCCAGCGCCGCACCGCGGCGGGCCAGAGCGGCGAGGGACGTCTCGACGCCCAGGACGCGGCGACGCCCGGCCGGGAGGTCGCGCACACTGATCCGCCGCCCCGGCCAGCCGAGCGCCGTGGCAGCTGCCAGCGCCCTGTCGATGCCGATGAGGACGTCGGGGGCCGCACCCTTCACGGCGCGGCTGAGGCCCCGGGTGCCCAGCCCGGCGTCGGCCACCACCACCACGGCGCCCAGCCGCAGGCACGCGTAGAGGGCCACCGTGAGGTCCGCCCCGGGCGGAACCATGAGGCTCACGCGGCTGCCGCCGTGGACGCCGGCCTCGCGCAGCCCGGCGGCGAGCTCGGCGATGCTGCGGTCCAGCTGCTTCCAGCTGAGGGAGCGGCTGACGGCGCCCTCAGGCGACATCTCCGCCACGGCGAGGTCGTCCCCTGCCGGCCCGGCCGCGTGCTCGCCGAGCGCGGCCCACAGCGGCCGGAACCCTCCCGGCTCCTGCTTGGGCTCCCCCTCCCGGTGCGGGGCGGCCTCTCGGTTCAGGGCGTCCGACGCCGGCCGCTCGCCGCCGCGGGCGACGTCCCGCTCGGCGAGCCACTGGAAGATCGGAGCGGCGATGTCCCGGTCTTCGGCCAGAAGGTGCCCCGCACCCTCGAAGCGGTGCACGTCTGCGTGCGGAAGCCTGCCGACGAGGTCCTTGAGGTACCGGTCGGAGAAGATCGGGTCCTTCGGGCCCCAGAGCATCAGGGCCGGAACCTGCAGGCCCCGCACTCCCTCCGCCACGCCGTTGAGCGCCGCGAAGCTGGGATGGGAGGCGTCGAGGGGGATGTCCGCGACGAAGTTCCCCACCCCGGCCCGCCGGCCGGCGCCACGGTAGGGCGCCAGGTAGGTTCTGCGGACCTCGGCCGGCAGCGCCGGGCGCGCCAGGGCGTGCGTCACGCGCAGGAAGGCGTCCGAGGTGGTCGTGCCCCACCGGTGCACCGCGGGGTGCATCGCGAGCCGCAGCGCCGGGGGGACTCCGGCGCCGGACGGCTGGTGGACGGCGGTGTTCGTCAGCACCACCCCGGCGAGGAGCTCCGGGTGCGCGAGCGCCCAGCCCAGGCTGACCGCCCCGCCCCAGTCGTGGCCCACGGTGACCACCGGCCCGGCGAGCTCCAGGGCGTCGGTGAGGTCGCCCAGGTCAGTGATCCGGTCGGCGAGGCGCCGGAAGGTGCCGGTGCGCTCCGAGTAGCCCATGTCCAGCTGGTCCACCGCCACCACCCGCCAGGGGTGGGCCGGATCGGATCCGGCGGCCAGCAGGGTGCGCCACAGGTAGGACCAGGTCGGGTTGCCGTGGACGCACAGCAGGGTGCCGGCGGGCGCCAGGCCGCGGCGGGCGAGCTGGGCGCCGTTGGCGAGGAGATGCCAGCGGCGCACGGTGCCATGCGGGTCGGCGTCCGAGGTGGACCCGACGGCGATGGTCCGGGACCATTCCGGGTCGACCCCGGGCCACTGCGGAGTCACCAGACGATTTCCATCATGGCAGTGTTCAGCCCCGACCCGACCCCCATGCACAGGACCCGGTCCCCGGCGGCCAGGGACTGGGCCTCGGCGGCAAGGGTCATCGGCAGGGAGGCAGGGCCCACATTGCCCCAGTGCGGGAAGGTGATGGGAACCTTGTCCGGGTCCAGGTCGATGGCGCTGATGATCGCCTGGGTGTAGGCGTTGCTGACCTGGTGGGTGACGTAACGGTCCATGGCCGCCCAGTCCCACTCGGGCTGGGCCTCGTGCCAGGCATCCACCACGAGCCGGAGGCCGCCGTCGAGCAGGCCCTTCGTGTCGGTGGACATGCCGTCGACGCCTCCCACGCACAGTTCGTGGTGCTCAGTTCCGGCGCGCATGACGCCGCCGATGAGGCGGTGCGCCCCGGGGTGCTCGTCGGCGGGACCCAGGACGGCCGCGGCGGCCCCGGACCCGAGCGTGAGGGTGGCGAACTCCCGGCTGAAGTCCTCACGGGTCGTCTCTGGCCGCTGCAGGCGCGCCAGCGTGGCCTCCTGGGTGGCCTGGGCGTCCTCCCCGTTGACGATGACCGCGTACCTGATCTGGCCGGAGTCGATCATGTTGGCCGCGAGGACGAAGCCGTTGACGAACCCGAGGCAGGCGTTGGCCAGATCGAAGTTCATGGCCGAGGACGGCAGGCCGAGCCCGTGGTGGATCTTCACCGCGACCGAGGGCTCGAGGTTGCGCCGGGTCACCGAGGTGTTGATCAGCAGCCCGACCTCGGAGGCCTCGACGCCGGCCTCCGCCAGCGCCTTCGCCCCCGCCTCGAGGGCAGCGTCGTCGAACGACGTCCCGGCGGCCCACCAGCGGCGGTGCGTCACACCGGCGACCCGCTCCAGCAGCCGCGGGGGGAATTTCAGCCGCCGCAGGGTCGAGGCCAGCCTCCGGTCGAAGTCCGTGGAGCTCACGATCCTCGGAGCCTCGACGCTGCTGACCGAGAGCAGCGCCGTGTTGCGGTGCCGGAAGGTCGCATTCCCTGCCAAGTCACGCCCCTGTTCGTATCCGTGCTGCATCCATGCGGTGACTGTACCCACCTGGGCGGTGGGCCAGACGCAACAGCAAGCCAGGAGCGTAGCTTATGCCCGTGCGGGCCCGGATCCTGTACCGGGTCAGCCGACCCGGCGGTAGCGGATGTGGGTGGCCAGCGGCGAGTGCAGCACCTCGACGGGCTCGAAGCCGAAGGACTCGGACCCGTCGAAGATGCGCTCGCCGGAGCCGAGCAGGACCGGGGCGATGTCGAGGGTGAGCTCGTCGACCACGCCGGCCGCCAGCGCCTGCCGGACGGCCGATGCCCCGCCGGCGATGTCCACGCCCCTGTCCCCGGCGGCCTGGCACGCGGCGGCGTAGGCCGCGTCGAAGCCCTCGGTGACGAAGTGGAAGGTCGTCCCGCCCTCCATCTCGATAGGGTCGTGGGCGTGGTGGGTGAGCACGAACACCGGCGCATGGTAGGGCGGTTCGGGGCCCCACCACCCGGTCCATTCCTCGTCCCACTCCCCGCGGACGGGCCCGAACATGTTCCGGCCCATGACGTAGGCGCCGCGCGGGCGCATGAGCCATCCGGCCGCGGTCCGGTCGGCGTCATTGGCCCGCGGGTCGCCCAGATGCCAGGCGTGCAGCTCCTGTCCGCGCCGCCCCAGGGGGTTCTCGCGGCTCTGGTCGTGCCCGGCGACGAAGCCGTCCAGCGAGATCGACATGTGGCAGGTGGTGTCCGGCACCGCGGGCCTCCTGGAGGGGTGCGACGTGCATGGGGCTGTCAGCGAATGGTGGGGATGCTAGCACGCGGCCGTCCCCACGGGGACCCCTCAGTGCCGGGGAGCGGACGACGGCGGGTGCCCTCCCGCCGTCGTGCGCTCCCCTCGGCCTCCCCCGCCTCAGGCGAGGAGCTTGCCCCAGCGAGTCTCGAGGAGCGGGGCGCCCGCGAGCTGGAGGCAGCGCCAGAGGGTCACGGCCACGGAGTCGAGCACCGCAACGCCGGTGCGCTCCTCGATCTCCGCTGCGACGGGGGCGCCGTAGAGGTTGGTGCACAGGTACACGAGGGCGTCGGGCCGGTCCTCGGCGAGCTCGAGGGAGCCGGGCACGAGCTCCTCGGGGGCCACCCGGGCGAAGGACTCGTTGTCGCTGAGGCCGAGCGCGCGGTGCCCGCTGGTGCGGACGCCCTCGGCGGCGTAGCGGGCGATCACCTGCTCGTTCACGTCCTCGGTGTACGGGGTGAGCAGGCCGATCGTGCGCGTGCCGAACTGGGCGAAGGCGTCGAAGTACGCGAGCGTGGACGTCGTCGCGGGGACCCCGGTGGCGGCGGTGATCTCGGCGGCGATCCCGCGGTCGTGCTCGAGCCCTAGCCACGAGCCGGACGTGCCGTTCCAGGCGATGACGTCCACGTCCGCGGTGGCCAGCAGCTCGGCCGCGGCCCGCATCCCCTCGACGTCGAACTGCCGGTCCGATCCGGCGTCGAGGGCGATCCGGGTCACCGGGATGCGGGCCGAGTGGATCGTGACGTCCTCCCGGCCGCCGAGGATCCGGTAGCTCATCGGCTCCAGGCACGTGTTGGACGAGGGGACGATCATGCCCACGCGGACGGGGCGTGCGGTCTGCACCATGGTCACTGTCCTTCCGGGGCGGCGGCCGCGGCCGCGGGAGTGGGGGCGGGTGCGGCGAGCGACTCGCGGTACCCGAGGCGTGGGACGAAGCGGCCCACGGGGCCCGGGTCGTGGAACCCGTCCTGGTCGAGGACCACCCGGCCACCCGCGACGACGTGCTGCGGCCAGCCGCGCAGGCTGCGGCCGTGGAACGGGGAGAAGTCGGTGCCCATGTGCAGGGCGGCCCCGTCCACGGTGCGGGCCTCGGACGGGTCGAAGACCACGAGGTCGGCGTCGAACCCGGGCGCGATCGCGCCCTTGCCCGGCAGTGCGTTGATCCGCGCCGGCGCGGCGGCGAAGAGGTCGACGAACCGCTCGAGGAGGCCGATACCGTTCGGCGCGGCGCCGTCGCCGGTGGCACCCGTGCCGCCGGGCCAGCCCTCCGCGAGGGCGGTGAAGGCCACCGGCATACGGGTCTCGACGCCGGGGAGCCCGTGCGGCATGTGCCGGATGTCGTCGGTGCGCTCGCGCTTCTGGGACAGGTCGTAGCACGAGTGGTCGCTCGAGACGGTGTGGATGGACCCGTCCGCGAAGCGCCCGCGCAGCGCCGCGACGGTCTCCGCCGAGCGCATCGGGGGGCAGCACGCGTACCACTCCGGGAACTGCGAGGAGTACACGCCGTCGTCGAGGACGAGGTAGTGCGGGCACGTCTCGGAGTGCGCCTCGACGCCCCGGGCGCGGGCCTCGGCCACGAGGTCGACGGCGCCCGGGGTGGACTGGTGGACGAAGTACACGGGGGCGCCCGTGTACTCGGCCATGGCGAGCACCTCGCGCACGGAGGCCTCCTCGGCGAGCTCCGGCCGCGTCTCGTGCAGGTGCCCGATCCCGATCCTGCCCGCGTCCGCGTGCTCCTGGGTGCAGTCCACGATCATCGCGTCGTGCTCGGCGTGGATGTAGGTGAGCCCGTCGAGGCGCACCATCTCGCGCATGACCTTCAGGACCGTGTCGTTGTCCGCCATGGTCGAGCCGCGGTTGGTCATGTACATCTTCACGGACCGGATGCCCAGCCGCGCGAGTTCCTCGAGCTGGGCCGGGACGGTCTCGTCCCAGTCGATGACGGCGCCGTGGAGGGCGACGTCGCAGCGGGCCTCGGCGGCGAGGGCGAGCTTGTTCGCCGCGGCCTCGAGCGGGGTCTCGCCCGCGTCGCGCGGGATGCCGAAGTCGAGGATCGTGGTGGTGCCGCCCCAGAGGGCGGCCGCCGAGGTGACCGCGTAGTCGTCGAGGGTGCGCCACCGACCGGTGACCTGCGCGACGTGGCAGTGTCCGTCGATCCCGCCGGGGACGACCACGCGGCCGGAGGCATCGATCACGCGCTCGGCGGCGGGCACGGGTTCGGCGGCGTCGACGACGGCGGTGACGCGGCCGGCGTCGACCACCACGTGGGCCAGGCCGCGGCCGGTGGCGTTGACCACGAGGCCGTGCGCGATGACGAGGTCGGCCACGCCGGTCCCGGGCGCGCCGGCGGCGCTCATGCCCGGCCCCCGGCGGCGGTGCCGGCACCGTGGGAGGCCAGCTGGCCGGCGTCGAGCGCGGCGTCCAGCGCGGGCGAGAGCCCGGCGCGGCGCTTCGGCGGCGGCGCGGCGAACGAGCCGGCCCGGTGCACCCCGGTGGACAGGCCCACGAGGGCCTCCGTGAGCCGGATCCCGGCGGCGATGCCGTCGATCACCGGCACGGGGATCTCCTCGGCCACGTCCCGCGCAAGGCCCGCGAGCGGTGCCCCGGCGAGGATCACCACGTCGGCGCCGTCCTCCGCGACGGCGAGGCGGGCGAGCTCCACGAGGGTGGGGCGGAAGTCCTCCTGGACGCTCCCGATGCCCCGCAGCGCGTCCCTGATGGAGCGGATCGAGGCGAGCCGGGCGCCCAGGCCGAAGCCCTCGACGCACTCGCGGTACCAGGCGGTGATGCGGTCCGAGATCGCGATGATGGAGAAGCGCCGGCCGGTCAGGGCAGCGGCGCACAGGGCGGCCTCGGTGATGCCGACGACGGGGACGTCGACGAGCTCCTTGAGCGCCGGCATGCCGGGATCGCCGAAGGCGGCGACCACGACGCCGTCGACCTCGCCGGCGTGCTCGGCGATGAGCTCGGCGACCGCTCCGGCGGCGATGAGGGACTCGAAGCGGGTCTCGATGTACTCGACGCCGTGGCCGGCGGTGCGCACGAGGAGCTCGGTGCCGGAGGCTGCGGACCGCTCGGCCTCGGAGCGGATCAGCGCGGTGACGTCCTCGCTGATGTTGGGATTGATGACCAGAAGTCTCATGGTGGTTCCTTGGGTGGGGGTGGGGGCCCCGGACGCGGTCAGACCGTGTCCGGGTACTGCTCCCTGTACTTGCCGATGTGCCTGGCCGACTGGGCCGCGGCCCGCTCGGGGTCGCCGCTGGCGATGGCCGCGAGGAGCGCCCGGTGCTCCTCGATCAGCTCGGGCAGGTCCGTGACGTGGCGGAAGAGCCAGTGCATGCGGCCCTGGAGGGGCTCGAGCGCCGTGCGGAGGAAGGTGTTGTCCGCGATCTTCGTGACCTCGTCGTGGAAGTCGTTGTTGAAGCGGTGCGCCTCGTTGATGCTGCCGCGCGCGAGGGCGTCCGAGGCGTCGGCGAGGAGGCCGTCGAGTCGGGCGAGGTCTTCCGGGGTGGCCCGCTGGGACGCGAGCCGGCACGCGAGGACCTCGAGGGAGGCGCGCACGTCGAAGAGGTCCTCGACCTCCTTCTCGCTCAGCGACGCCACGACGGACCCGCGGGTGGCCCGCTCCGCGAGCAGCCCCTCCTGGCCGAGCATCCGCAGGGCCTCGCGGACCGGCAGCCGGGAGACGTTGAACTCCGCGGCGAGGTCGCGCTCGATCAGCCGCGTCCCCGGCGCGTAGTAGCCCTCGAAGATGCGGGTCCGCAGGGTGTCACGGATGACCTCGCGGAGGGGCCGGTCCCGGAGGGGCTCCTCGATTGGCTGTGCCATTGAACGCTCCTGACGGATGGTCGGGGCCGGCGGGCCGGCGCGCCTGATGTGGTCCATTCGACCACGGCGGTTCCCGGCGGGCGGCGCAGGGCCGCCCGCCGGGGGAGTGGGTCAGACCGGAAGCCTCCGGCTGTAGTCCAGCGTGAGCACCGAGATGCCCATGATGATCGCGGATCCGACGAAGTACAGCAGCGCCCAGGTGTAGCCGCCGGTCGCGCCCACGATGAGGCCGACGGCGATCGGGGTGACGAAGCCGGCGATGTTGCCGCTGAGGTTCATCGCGCCGCCGAGGACGCCCGCGTTGGTGCGCCCGCCGAGGGTGGCCGGGACGGCCCAGAAGAGGCCGACCCAGCGCAGGAAGAACAGGACCACGGACAGGAGGGCCACGGCGGTGAGGGGATCGCCCACCACCGTCACCCCGACGAGGCCGCCGGCGACGATCAGGCTCGAGACGCCGAGGAGGGAGCGCATGACGAGGTTGGCGCCGTGGCCGCGGGCGCGGAGCCGGTCCGCGAGGGTGCCGCCGAGGATCTCCCCGACGAACCCTGCACCGAAGATCACGAAGGTGGACCAGCCGATCGAGCTCAGGTTGAAGTGCTTGGCCTGGGCCAGGTAGAGCGGGCCCCAGGTGAGCAGCCCGTAGAAGACGCCGTTGAAGCCGAGCCAGCCGAAGCACATGGCCCAGAACGAGCGGAACTTCAGGTAGGGCAGGAGGCCGCGCTTGGACGTGCTGCCGGCGGCCGCGGCCTCGGCGTCCTCGGCGGCGTGCGAGGCCTCGATGTACTCCGCCTCGGCGGCGTTGACGGCCCTGTGGTCGCGGGGGTTGTCCCGCACGTACCACCAGATGAGGGCGCCGAGGGCCACGGTGGCGATGCCGGCGATCACGAAGGACATCCGCCAGCCGCCGGTGGCGGCGATGAGCCAGGTGATGAGGATGCCGCCGACGCCGGCCCCGAGGGGTGCGCCCGCATCGAGGATCGTGGCGCCGCGTCCGCGCTCCTTGGAGTGCATCCAGAGGGCGTTCAGCTTGCCGCCGGCCGGCATCACGCCGGCCTCGGTGACGCCGATGGCGGCGCGGGCGATGAACATGCTCAGGAATCCGCCGGCCATGCCGGAGGCGGCGGTGGCCGCGCCCCAGCCGACGCACGAGGCGGTGACGACCTTGCGGGGGCCGAAGCGGTCGATGAGCCAGCCTACCGGGACCTGCATGAGCGCGTAGGTCCAGAAGAAGGCGGAGAGCAGCAGGCCGACGAGCTCGGGGGAGAGGGCGAACTCCTTCTGGATGATGGGCAGCGCGACCGAGATGGACCCGCGGTCCACGTAGTTCACGGTCACGAGGACCAGCAGCAGGATGAACAGCTTCCAGCGGACGCCCGTGGGCTTGGCGGCGGACCGGGTGGACGGGGCCCCGGACTCGTCGGCGACGAGCGCCGGGGCGTCGGCGAGGGACGCCTGGTCTGGGTTCTCTTCTCGAAGGGACATGCGTCCTCCTTGACGGCAGGGGGGAGAAGGGCAGGCGGGGTGCCTGCCGTGCCCGAATGGGCTGCGCAACGGATCGAGAATTCTCTTTGGGATACCTTCTTGGGATCCCAAAAAGAGAGTAAGGGGTGAGGCTCGACACAGTCAAGCAGTTGGGATCCCAAATCCAAGGAGTCTTGAGGCGCCCCTGAGGAGGTCTTTCTGCATGCCCCTGGAGCCTCTAAAATTCTAAACAAGATTTATGGATGCGCTTCGGAGTGTTCAGGAGAGGGGCCGAGATGGACTGGGCCAGGTGGGCGGTCTTCGGGCTCATGGCGACTGGCGCCTTGACCGCGGCGATGATCCTCGCCCAGATGGCAGGACTCACCCGGATGGACCTGCCCCTGCTCCTGGGCACCATGTTCACGCCGGATCCGGACCGGGCGCGGGTCCTCGGCTTCTTCCTGCATCTGGCGGCGGGGCAGTGCTTCGCCCTCGGCTACGCCGCGGCCTTTGCGCTGCTGGGCGCGAGCAGCTGGTGGGCGGGGGCCCTCTTGGGGATGCTGCACGCTGCGGTTGCCCTGACGGTGGTCCTGCCCCTCCTGCCGGGGGCCCATCCGAGGATGGCCACGGCGCGCTCGGGCCCGTCCACCCGGGCCGTTCTCGAACCACCGGGCCTCCTCGGACTGAACTACGGGATCCAGACCCCGGTCGTGACGGCGGTAGCCCATGTTCTGTACGGTGTGGTCCTCGGCTTGCTCCTGGGGCCACAGTAGGGGGCGCAATGATGGCCGGCATTCCTGGCGTGCCGATCGCTGACTATGGGCTGCTGGGCGACACACGCACGGCGGCACTGGTGTCCTCCGCCGGCTCCGTCGACTGGCTCTGTGCGCCTTCCTTCGATGGCCTTCCCGTCTTCGGCGCCCTTGTGGGAGGCGAGCAGGCCGGGTCCTTCGCCGCGGGCCCCGAACCATCCCTGCCGCCTGCCGCCCGCCGGTACCGGCGCGGAACAGCCACGCTGGAGACGGAGTGGGATGCCAGTGGCGGGCGGCTGCTGCTGGAGGAGGCGATGGTGGCGGAGACGGGCGGGTCGCTGGCCCCGGCCTCTGTCTTGGTGCGCCGGCTCAGCGCTTCCCGAGGACCTGTCGAGGTCTCGATCGTGCTCGACCCCCGGCCCGGCGGGTCCCGCTGCCGCTGGAGCCGCCGTGGAGCCCACCTCGTGGCCGAGGCCGGGCGTCTGGCCCTGTCCTTCACGGCAGATCCGCCCTTGGCGGTGCGGCCCGGCATGCCGTCGCGGGCCGTCGTCGCGCCCGGGCGGCCAATCACCCTGGTGCTCTCCATCGCCCACGGTGAGCCCCTCGTGCTTCTCGATCCCGCCTCGGCGTGGGACCTGGTCGCCGCGGACGAGGACAGGTGGCGGGCGTGGTGCGCGGAGGTCGACGAAGACCTGCCGCACCGGGAGGCCGTGGTGCGGAGCCTGCTGACCCTGCGCCTGCTGAGCTTCTCTCCCTCAGGCGCCCCGGTCGCCGCGCCCACCACTTCCCTGCCCGAGGATCTCGGAGGCCTACGGAACTGGGACTACCGCTACACGTGGCCCCGCGACGCGAGTCTGGGAGCGCGCACTTTCCTCGCTGTCGGGAAGACCGACGACGCCGCGCGGTTCCTGGGCTGGCTGCTCCATGCCAGCCGGTTGGACCGGCCGCGCCTTCCAGCACTGCTCACGCTGTGGGGCACGCCCGTGCCCGTCGAGCGGACCCTGCCGGGCTGGCCCGGCTACCGGGGCAGCGAACCCGTCCGCGTCGGGAATCTGGCGGCGAGCCAGCATCAGCTCGACGGGTACGGCTGGGTGCTGGACGCGGCGTGGGCCTTTGCCGAGGGCGGGCACCGACTCTCCTCCGAGATGTGGCGGGCCATGCGCTCGTTCGCCGACTACGTGGCAGAGCGCTGGCAGGACCCGGACGCTGGGATCTGGGAGATCCGCGGCGCCCCAGCACATCACGTGCACTCAAAGGTGATGGCGTGGCTCGCACTGGATCGGGCGCTGCGGATCGCCTCGCGGCAGGGGGCGCGCGCCCAGAAGCTGCGCCGCTGGCAGGAGGCCCGGGATGGGATCGAGGCCGAGGTCAGGGCGCGGGGAGTCGATCCGTCCACCGGGACCTACCGCCGTGCCTACGGCTCGGACGATCCTGATGCGGCCCTGCTGATGATCCCGGGGCTGGGGTTCGGGGATTCGGGATCCCCGCGTCTCGCGGCCACAGTCGAGCGGATAGCCCGGGAGCTCGCGGCGGGCGGCCCGCTCCTCTACCGGTACCCTCCCGGCCGGGACGGGCTGCCCGGGGGCGAGGGAGCGTTCCTCCCCTGTTCCTTCTGGATGGTCGAGGCGCTCGCACTCACCGGCCGGCGCACCGAGGCGGAGGCCGCCTTAGAGGCCCTGCTGGGGCTGGCGACGCCCCTGGGCCTCTACGGCGAGGAAATGGACCCGGACACCCTCGAACACCTCGGCAACTTCCCGCAGTGCCTCACCCATGCGGCCCTGGTGCAGGCTGCGCTCGCCCTGCGGGCCACCGCCTCCCCTCGCCCTCCAGCGACGTAGCGGGAGCGAGGGCGAGCCCCCGCGATACGGGCCATCAGGCCATGGGGACGCGCAGCGCCAGGCCCGGGTAGAGGACGTCCGGGTCGAACAGGATGTCCCGGTTCGCGGTGAAGAGCGCCCCCGCCCTGCCCTCGTCGCCGTAGACGTCCCTCGCGATCCCCGAGAGCGTGTCGCCCTCCACGACCGTGTGCAGCGTGAATCCGGAATAGGTCCCGCCCATGAGCGTGCGGCCGAAGGTCACCGGGACCGTCACGGAGGCCGCGTTCTCCGGCAGGCCGCTCGGGTTGGTCGCCTGGACGGTCACCGTGCCCTCGGGGGTCGACGGCACCCCGAGGCCGAACGCGCTGTGGAACAGCGAGAACCCGTGGCCCCCGCCGAGCAGATTCGACTCGGCGACCACGTGGCCGGCGCCGTCCCGCACCACGACGGAGCCGTACACGCCCTCGAACGCGGACCCCAGCCCGGTCACGGCCACCTGGGCGCCGAGGATGTCGAAGGGGAGCGGGGTGCGGAGGCTGATCTGCGGCAGGATCGACATGCCCCCAGTCTCACGCCCGCGCGGCGCGGCCGACAAGGCCGGGCGGCCCGCGCGGGCCGGGCGCCCCGTGCACCAGAGGCTATGGGCCTCCCCGGCGGCCCGCAGGTGGGCGCACACTGGTGGCATGGCGGAGAACGCGTCTGCTGACAGCTGGGCCCACGCCCTCGATGACCTGGTCGCCCTGATCGACCATCCCATCCCCGCGCCGGCGCACTGGATCGAGAACGGCTCGCGGGAGGAGCTCGACGAGGCGCGCGCCGTGGCGGTCGCCTGGGGCTGGCTCATGCGGGCCAAGCGCACGGCCCAGGCCGTGCTGGGGCTCGACCGGCTCGGCTTCGGCACTGAGGCCGCCCCGCTCCTGTGCTCCTTCGTGGAGCACGCCGCCCGCCTCGTGTGGGCGGGCCGGCGCGAGCGCTCCGAGGCCGTGGAGATCCTCGTGGGGGTGCACCTCGACGCCGGCCGCGGGCTGAGCGAGGACGAGCTCCAGCTCCTCGGCGCCCTGCAGCACGACCACCTCGGCAAGGCGGTGGAGCCGGACGGCGGCTCCGACCTCCTGCGCCTCTTCACCCGCGCGCAGCGGGAGTCCCACCCGGGCACGGCCAGCGCGTCCGCCTACCTCGAGGAGTCCGCGGACCGGCACGGATGGCTCCTGCGGCTCCTGCCCAAGGAGCGGGAGCCCGCACTGGACGCGCACCTCGCCGCGCTGCTCCTGCTGGCCTTCGAGGGCTACGTGCGGATCGCGGGCCTGGGGGGCCAGTTCGGCCCCGGCATCGATGCGCTCGGTGCCCGCATGGAGCACCTCGTGGCGGTCGGCGGCAGGGAGCCCGCCGCCGGGTAGCGGGCGCACATGCGGATCGCGCTGGTGGGCGATATCATGCTCGGCCGCCTCGTGGACGAGCGGCTGCGCACGGCGCCGCCCGCCTCGGTCTGGGGAGACACCCTGCCAGTGCTCGCGGACGCGGACCTGCGCCTCGCCAACCTCGAGTGCGTCCTCGCCCGGGGCGGCTCGCCCTGGCCGGGCAAGGTCTTCCACTTCCGTTCCGCACCCCGCAATGTCGCGTGCCTGGCCGCGGCCCGCGTCGAGGCGGTCTCGCTCGCGAACAACCACACGCTCGACTTCGGTCCCGAGGCGCTGGGGGAGACCCTCGACCTCCTCGACGGCGCGGGCATCCGCCACGCCGGCGCGGGGTGGGACGACGACGCCGCGTGGGCACCCGCCGTCGTGCGTGCGGGAGGGCTCGACGTCGGCCTCGTCGCCTTCACCGACAACACCCCGGAGTGGGCCGCGGCCCCGCGGCGCGCGGGGGTGGCGTACGCCCCGGTGGACGCCGCGCATCCGCTCGGGCGCCGGCTCCGCGAGCTGGTCCGGGCCACGCGCGGCGCGGTGGACGTCCTCATCGTCTCGGCGCACTGGGGCGGCAACTGGGGCGCCGAGGTGCCCGCCGAGCACCGCGCCCTCGCGCACCTCCTCGTGGAGGACGGCGCCGACCTCGTCTTCGGCCACTCGCCGCACATCGTCCGGGGCATCGAGGTCCACCGCGGCCGCCTCATCATCTACGGCGCGGGCGACTTCATCGACGACTACGCGGTCGACCCGGTCGAGCGCAACGACCAGTCCTTCATCTTCGGCGTGGACTTCGACGGCGGCGGCGCTGCCGTGGGGCTCGCGCTCTGGCCGACCCTCATCGCAGACCGCCGCGCGATGCTCGCGGGCCGGTCCGGCCGCCCCATCGCCGCCCGGATGGAACGGCTGTGCGCCGCGCTCGGCACGCCGGCGGTGTGGGAGCCGGGCGAGGGGCGCCTGGCCCTGGCGCTCGCCTGACGCACGACGGCGGCCGGCCGCCGCGGGCTGCCGGGAAGCCTAGCGCTCTTCCCGCCCCGCCTCGTCGACCCGGATCCGTGCCCGGTCCGGGCGGAAGCCGTGCTCGATGCCCCACAGGATCGCCTGGCTCCGGTTCGTCACCCCGATCCGGCGGTAGCAGCTGCGGATGAACGTCTTGACGGAGTTGATGGAGAGGTGCGTCCTCTCGCAGATCTCCGCGTTGCCCAACCCCTGGGTGATGAGGGCCAGCACCTCGGCCTCGCGCGGGGTGAGACCCTCCGCCCGGCCCGGCCAGTCGCCGCGGACTCCGGTCCCCGCTCCGTCGGCCGGTGCCAGCGCCCGGAGCTCGCCGCGGTGCACAGCCTGGAGCGCCGAGACGAGGTGGCGCGCGGGGAGGCTCTTGGAGAGGTACGCCGTGGCCCCGTTGGCGAGCGCCGCCGAGACGAGGTCGGGGTCCAGATTCCACGAGTAGACCACCACCTTGCCCGCGAGCGGGTTGGCCGTGAGCCGGCGCACGGCCTCGCTGTCGCCCTGCGTGGCCGCGAAGGTGTCGTACAGGGTGAGGTCCACCGGCTGGCCCACGGTCCCGCTGAGGTCCACCTCGACGACCTGGATGGCGTCCCGGTACTCCCGCAGCATGCTGACCAGGCCCTGTGCGACCACTTCGTAGTCGTTCACCAGCGCCGCGCGAATCGCACCCATAACCCCTCACTCTACGCGTCCCCACTTCACCCTTGGGGGTGAAGACAGACTTGTCTGTCCCCCACTAGCGTGGACCCCATGTTGCAGATGCCAGCCGAAAAGGACCACGCCACCGTCCGCGAACTCATCGTCGAGCTCGCCGAAGTGGAGGATGCCCTGCGCCAGGCGGGCGCCCGCGGGACGCTCGGAGCCGCCGAAGCCCTGGCCGAGCGCGAGCAGGAGATCGTCGCCGCACTGCACCAGCGCGGCCTCCCGTTCCACGCCCAGGGGGCAGACCGCACGTGAGTTCCCCTGACGCCCAGAGGGTCATCGCCAGGGACGGCGGGATGGAGGTCCACGGGTACGCCGTGGCATCCGGCGGCGGTCGCATCTACGTCGTCTGGGAGGTCGCCTCCGGGCGGCGCCGGCAGCGCAGCTTCAACGCCGAGTCGGTGTTCGTTCCGGGGACCACGCTGCCGTGGGCGGGTGTGCCCATTCCCGTCGGGCAGCTCAGCGGCCCGTACCGCATCCGCCGCTGACCCGGGGGCGCCGCAGCCCGCCACCCGGCTGTGATCCACGCCACAGGCGTGCAACCCGCCTGCAACCCCTCCGCTCCTACGCTCACTGCAACGCCGGTCCACCGGCACCAGGAGACAAGGGAGTTTCGCCATGACCGTCTACGCCTTCCCCGGCACCGAAGGATCCAAGGTCACCTTCAAGGACCGCTACGAGAACTACATCGGCGGCGAGTGGGTCGCCCCCGTCGGCGGGGAGTACTTCGAGAACATCACCCCGGTCACCGGAAAGGTGTTCTGCGAGGTCGCGCGCTCGCAGGCCGCGGACATCGAGCTCGCCCTCGACGCCGCCCACAAGGCCGCCCCCGGCTGGGGCAAGACCTCCGTGGCCGTGCGCGCGCTCATCCTGCACCGCATCGCGGACCGCATCGAGGAGAACCTCGAGCTGCTCGCCGTGGCCGAGACGTGGGACAACGGCAAGCCCGTCCGCGAGACCCTGGCCGCGGACCTGCCGCTCGCCGTCGACCACTTCCGTTACTACGCCGGCGCCATCCGCGCCCAGGAGGGCTCGCTCTCCCAGATCGACGAGAACACCACCGCCTACCACTTCCACGAGCCGCTCGGCGTGGTCGGGCAGATCATCCCGTGGAACTTTCCGCTGCTCATGGCCACGTGGAAGCTCGCCCCCGCCCTGGCGGCCGGCAACGCAGTGGTCCTCAAGCCGGCCGAGCAGACCCCGGCGAGCGTCCTCGTCCTCGCCGAGCTGATCGGCGACCTCCTCCCGGCCGGGGTGCTCAACATCGTCAACGGCTTCGGCGTCGAGGCCGGCAAGCCGCTCGCCTCGAGCCCCCGGATCCGCAAGATCGCCTTCACCGGCGAGACCACCACGGGCCGGCTCATCATGCAGTACGCGTCCCAGAACCTCATCCCCGTCACCCTCGAGCTCGGCGGCAAGAGCCCGAACATCTTCTTCGACGACGTCGCCGCGAAGGACGACGCCTTCTACGACAAGGCCCAGGAGGGCTTCACGCTCTTCGCCCTCAACCAGGGCGAGGTCTGCACCTGCCCGTCCCGGGCGCTCATCCAGGAGGGCATCTACGAGCGGTTCCTCGGCGACGTGGTCGAGCGGACCCGTGCCATCAAGCAGGGCAACCCGCTGGACACCGAGACGATGATCGGCGCGCAGGCCTCCAACGACCAGCTCGAGAAGATCCTCTCCTACATCGAGATCGGCAAGGCCGAGGGCGCCAAGGTCCTCACCGGCGGCCGCCGCGCCGAGCTGCCCGGCGAGCTCGCGGGCGGCTACTACGTCGAGCCCACCGTGTTCGAGGGCAACAACAGGATGCGCATCTTCCAGGAGGAGATCTTCGGCCCCGTCGTCTCGGTCACGAAGTTCTCCGACTACGAGGAGGCCCTCGAGATCGCCAACGACACCCTCTACGGCCTCGGCGCCGGCGTCTGGTCCCGCGACGGCAACACCGCCTACCGCGCCGGCCGCGACATCCAGGCCGGCCGCGTGTGGGTGAACAACTACCACGCCTACCCCGCGCACGCCGCGTTCGGCGGGTACAAGTCCTCCGGCATCGGCCGTGAGACCCACCTCATGATGCTCGAGCACTACCAGCAGACCAAGAACCTGCTCGTCTCCTACGCCGAGTCCAAGCTCGGCTTCTTCTAGGCCGTACCCCGTCCCCACCGCGGGACGCACGACGGCGGCGACCCGCCGCCGTCGTGCGTCCCGCCTCCCGCACCCCTCACCACCCCCCGCCATGCAAAGGAGCATGACCATGACCGCTGCCATCCCCGAGACCTTCCGGGCCGCCGTCGTCCACGACTTCGGCACGGAACTGACCATCGACGACCTGCAGGTCCCCGCGCCGGGCCCCGGCCAGGCGCTCGTGAAGCTCATCTCGAGCGGCGTCTGCCACACCGACCTCCACGCGGCCCAGGGCGACTGGCCCGTCAAGCCCAAGCTGCCGCTCGTGCCCGGCCACGAGGGCGTGGGCACCGTCGTCGCCCTCGGCGAGGGCGTCAGCGACATCACTGATATCCGGATAGGTGACCTCATCGGCAACGCGTGGCTGTGGAGCGCGTGCGGCGCCTGCCAGTACTGCCGCACCGGCTGGGAGACCCTGTGCGAGGCGCAGCAGAACGGCGGCTACGGGGTGGACGGCTCGTTCGGGCAGTACATGCTCGTCGACGCCAAGTTCGCCGCCCGCATCCCTGAGGGCTCGGACCCGTACGAGGTCGCGCCGGTCCTGTGCGCCGGGGTGACCGTGTACAAGGGCCTCAAGCAGACCGAGGTCCGGCCGGGCGAGTGGGTCGTCGTCTCCGGCATCGGCGGCCTGGGCCACATCGCGGTGCAGTACGCGGTCGCGATGGGCATGCGCGTCGCGGCCGTCGACGTCGCGGACGAGAAGCTGGCCCTCGCGAGGAAGCACGGCGCCGAGGTGACCGTCAACGCGTTCGCCGAGGACCCGGCGTCGGCCATCCAGGAGGCCACCGGCGGCGCCCACGGCGTCCTCGTCACCGCCGTCCACCCGGCCGCGTTCGGCCAGGCGATCGGCATGACGCGGCGCGGCGGGACCATCGTGTTCAACGGCCTGCCCCCGGGCGACTTCCCGGCGCCCATCTTCGACATCGTCCTCAAGGGCCTCACGATCCGCGGCTCGATCGTCGGCACGCGGCAGGACCTCGAGGAGGCGCTCGACTTCTACGCGCGCGGCCTCATCCACCCCACGTTCCACACCCGGGACCTGGAGGAGATCAACCAGGTCTTCGACGAGATGCACCACGCCAAGATCGACGGCCGCGTGGTCATCAAGTACTGATGGCCACCGAGCACGAGGCAGCCCTCGCGGCACGGCCGGCGCTGCCCGGGGAGGACTTCTCCCGGGTCGCGCTGACCGCGCCCGCGCTGGCCCTCCTGGACACCCTCTGGGAGCGCCACGGGCCGCTGATGTTCCACCAGTCCGGCGGGTGCTGCGACGGGTCGGCGCCCATGTGCTACCCGGCCGGGGAGTTCCTCACGGGCGACGCGGACGTCCTCCTGGGCGTCTTCGATGTGCCCGGGCGCGGGGAGCTGCCCTTCTGGATGTCCCGGGAGCAGTTCGGGTACTGGTCCCACACCCGTCTCACCGTGGACGTGGTGGCGGGGCGGGGGAGCGGCTTCTCGCTCGAGGCCCCCGAGGGCAAGCGGTTCCTCATCCGCAGCGAGATCCTGGACATCCCCTAGGGCGTGTCCCTTCCTGCGCGCCCGGGGCCGCCCGTAGTGGGCACGGACGGACGGGCTCGGGCGCAGGCCAGGGCCCGGGCGCAGATCAGCGGGCCTCGGCGGTGGCGCCCGTGGGGCGCTCGTCGAGGATCGGGAAGCGGATCAGCTCCTCCGGGTAGCAGACCAGCGCCGTGGTGGTGGACACGTGCTGCCGCAGCACCTCGAGCCCGGTCCGCTTGTCCCGCGCGGTCCGGTAGATGGAGTTGTGCCGGTAGACGTTGCCGTCCTTCCGGAAGAAGCAGGAATCCTGCTCGTGGACGTGGTACTTGAGCGGGAGGGGCGCTTCCGCGCGGAGCTCCCCGGAGAGGTACTCAGCTCCGGCCGAGACCCGGAGCTGGAAGGTCTGCGAGGTCGGGTTCCGGAACCGGTAGTCCAGGTAGTTGTACACAATGGACGTGCCCGTGCCGAACGGAATCTGGCGATTGAAGTCCGGGAAGAGGTCGAGCCCCGAGTGGTGGTGGTGCTCCACGATCTCCAACGGCGTGTGCAGCACCATCCAATGGATCAGGTTGGTGAACTGGCACATCCCGCCGCCGATCCCGCTCGCGGCCCGGTCGTGGTCGATCGTGAGGCCCTCCTTGTAGCCGCGCCGCGCGCTCACCGGCCCGACCAGATTCCAGAACGAGAACACCTCGCCGGGCCGGATCAGCACGCCGTCCACCTTCGGCGCGATGGACAGGCTCACGGCCTTGTTCTCCTGCAGCTCCGGATTGACGTTGCCCAGGCGTCTGCGGATCAGGGAGCTGTGCCGGTACACCACCGCCGGGAGGTCTGCCACATCGCGGGTCCGCGCCAGGTGCAGGGTCGGCCGCAGGTCACTCACGTTCCGCAGGAACCTGCCCTTCGCCACGGAGATGCGGTACGTGACGGGGTGGATCTCGCCGAATAGCCTGCGCGCCATGGTCCACCTCGTCCTGCTGCTGGCGATGATAGCCCCAGCATACGAGCTCCCCGCGCCGGATCCGGGCGGAGACACCCGGCCGGGAGCCGGCTGGGTATTGCCTCGGCGTGCGCTCAGAATCCGTTTCGGGGTCCCCGCGCGCGGGAAGGCTTTCCACGACAGCGGAGAAGTTCAGCACAGCGAGAAGTTCAGCGAGCGCGTGGAAGGTGAACCCCGTGAAGGCTTTGGGCGTACGGCCGGGTGTGAAGGATTCCCTCGAGCTGCTGCAGGTGGACGCGCCGGGGGAGGCGGAGGGCAGCGTGCTCGTGGAGGTGATCGCCGTCGGCCTCTGCGGGACGGACAAGGAGATCGTCTCCGGCGAGTACGGGGAGGCGCCGGCCGGCAGCGACCACCTCATCCTCGGCCATGAGAACCTCGGCCGTGTCGTCTCGGCCCCCGAGGGCTCCGGCCTGGCGGAGGGCGACCTCGTGGTGGGCATCGTGCGCCGTCCCGACCCGGAGCCGTGCGCGGCGTGCGCAAAGGGCCAGTGGGACATGTGCCGCAACGGCAAGTACACGGAGCACGGCATCAAGGGCCTGCACGGATTCGCCCGCGAGCAGTACCGCGCCGAGCCGGATGCCCTCGTCAAGCTCGACCCCGCGCTCGAGGGCGTGGGCGTCCTGCTCGAGCCGACCACCATCGTGGCGAAGGCCTGGCAGCATACGGAGGCGATCGGGCAGCGGGCGTTCTTCGACCCCAAGGTCGCGGTCGTGACCGGAGCCGGGCCGGTGGGGCTGCTCGCCGCACTGCTCGGAGTCCAGCGCGGCCTCGAAGTGCACGTCTTCGACCAGGTGGAGGACGGCCCCAAGCCGGACCTCGTCAAGGCCCTCGGTGCCACGTACCACACGGACACGCTGACCGACTCGGGGGTCCTCGCGGACGTCCTCATCGAGTGCACCGGCGTACCGTCAGTCGTCATGGAGACCATCACCAAGCACGGCCTCGACGCCGTCACCTGCCTCACCGGCGTCTCGTCCACGGGCAAGCGCCTCCCGGTCGACGTCGGAGCGGCGAACCGTGAGGCGGTGCTCGGCAACGACGTCGTCTTCGGCTCCGTCAACGCCAACCGCGGCCACTACGAGGCCGCCGCAGAGGCGCTGAAGAAGGCCGACGGCGACTGGCTGGCCCGGCTGATCACCCGCCGCGTGCCGCTGGACGACTTCGGGAAGGCCTTCGAGCGCCAGGAGGACGACGTGAAGGTCGTCCTCGACGTCCAGGGAGCCTGACATGCCGCGGATCGAGGACTACGCGCTGATCGGCGACCTCCACACGGCGGCGCTGGTGGGCATGGACGGCTCCATCGACTGGCTGTGCCTGCCGCACTTCGACTCGCCGGCTTGCTTCGCCTCCCTGCTGGCCGACCCCGAGGCGGGGCGGTGGATCATCGCCCCGGACGGCGCCTCGAGGTGCACCCGCCGCCAGTACCGCGAGGGCACCCTCGTTCTCGAGACGGAGTGGGAGACCGAGGACGGCGCCGTCCGGGTCATCGACTTCATGCCTCCGCGCGACGGCGTGGCGGACGTGGTCCGGGTCGTCGAGGGCGTCCGCGGGACGGTCACGATGCAGACCGAGCTCGTCCTCAGGTTCGACTACGGGCACGTCGTCCCCTGGGTGCGCCGCACGGAGAGGGGCCTGCACGCCGTCGCCGGCCCCGACTCCGTCTACCTGGCCAGCACCGTCACCCTCCACGGCGCGCACTTCCGCACCACGGGGGAGTTCACCGTCTCGGCAGGCGAGAGGGAGACCTTTGTCCTCACGTGGGGTCCGAGCCACGAGTCCCGCCCTCGGGCCGTGGACGCGGAGAAGGCCCTGCAGCGGACCATGGACTACTGGGAGCAGTGGACGGCGCGGAGCCAGGCGACCGGGGCGTACCGCGAGGCGATCCAGCGCTCGCTGATCACCCTCAAGGCGCTGACGTACATGCCTACGGGCGGGATCGTCGCGGCCGCGACGACGTCCCTGCCGGAGCAGATCGGCGGCCCCCGCAACTGGGACTACCGCTACTGCTGGCTCCGCGACGCGACGTGGACGCTGCAGTCCCTCATGGCGGGCGGGTACACCGACGAGGCCGCGGCATGGCGGGACTGGCTGCTGCGCGCGGTGGCCGGTGACCCGGCCGACCTGCAGATCATGTATTCGCTCCACGGGGCAAGGCGACTGCCGGAGGCCGAGCTCGACTGGCTGCCCGGCTTCGAGCGGTCTTCCCCCGTGCGGATCGGGAACGCCGCTGCGGGGCAGTTCCAGCTGGACGTGTGGGGCGAGGTCTTGGACGGCCTCGCCCTGACCCGCAACACCCTCTCCGACGACGGCGACGAGTCCTGGGACCTGCAGATCGCCATCATGGAGCACCTGGAGAAGATCTGGGACCAGCCGGACAACGGCCTGTGGGAGATGCGCGGGCCGCGCCGGCACTTCACCCACTCGAAGGTCATGGCCTGGGTGGCCGCAGACCGCATGGTCAAGGGCGTCGAGGAGGACGGCCTTCCCGGCCCCCTGGACCGGTGGCGCGAGCTGCGGGACCGGATCCACGCCGACGTGCTCGAGCACGGCTTCGACGCGAAGCGCAACACCTTCGTCCAGTCCTACGGCAGCGACCAGCTCGACGCGAGCCTGCTCCTCATCCCGCGCGTCGGCTTCCTCCCGCACGATGACCCCCGGGTGATCGGCACCATCGAGGCCATCCAGCGCGACCTCACGCAGGACGGGTTCGTGCTGAGGTACCAGCCCGAGAGCAGCGACGACGGGCTCCCCGGGCGTGAGGGCATCTTCGTCGCATGCTCCTTCTGGCTCGTCGAGGCGCTCCTCGGGGCCGGGCGGGGCGACGAGGCCGAGAAGCTGTTCTGCCGGCTCCTCGAGCTGCGCAACGACGTGGGCCTGCTGAGCGAGGAATGGGACCCGGACGCGCGCCGCCAGCTGGGCAACACGCCCCAGGCGTTCAGCCACTTCGCGCTCATCACCACCGCGATGCAGCTGCACCACGGCGGCGCCCACGGCAGCAACGCGCCCGTGGAGGGGCACAAGCGCCGTCGGCGCCCCCAGAAGGACCCGGCATCGACAGGGACCTGACCCCGCGTCGGGGGAGACCTGACCCCGCGTTGGAGAAAAGGTGACCCCGCGTCGGCATCTGCCGACGCGGGGTCACGTCTTTGCTATCCCGGGGTCAGGTCTGGCCTATCGCGGGGTCAGATCCCTACTTGGAGCCGCGCACCGGGTTGCCGAGCTCGTGGATCGGCGTGCGGTAGGTCTCGCGGGCCCAGATGGCACCGATGAGGGCGAGGATCGTGGAGCCGGCCACGATCCAGGCCGCCGGGCCCCAGTTCGCCGCGACCTTGCCGACGAGGGCGGTGCCGAGCAGCGGGGTGAAGCCGGCGCAGAGGATGCCGATCTGGAGGCCCACGGCCATGCCCGAGTAGCGGACGCGGACGTTGAACAGCTCCGCGAACCACGCCGGGTAGATGGCGTTGGACATCGCGTAGGTGCCGGCCGTGATGAGGGTCGAGATCACGAAGATCAGCGGGATGTTCGCGGTCGAGATCGCCCAGAAGTACACGAAGATCAGAACCGTGGAGCCGCTGATGCCGGCGATGAAGATCGGCTTGCGGCCGAACTTGTCCGCGAACATCGCGGAGAGCGGCTGGGTGGCGATGGCGAGCACGTTGCCGACGATGCTGACCCACAGCATGGTCTGGGCGTTGATGCCCACCGAGACGGCGTAGGCGAGGCCGAAGGACTGCATGAACGTGTTCGTCACGGTCTCGAAGGACATGAGGGCCACCTGGATGAACTGCGCCGGGTGGGTCTTGAGCATGTCGAGGAAGGGCACCTTGACCAGCTCGTGGTGCTGGGCCTTCTCCTCGAAGACGATGGGCTCCTCAAGCGTGCGCCGGACGAGGAAGGCGACGATGAGGACCACGATCGAGGACCAGAACGGGATCCTCCAGCCCCAGGCGAGGCGGTCCGCGTTGGACATCGCGGCGACGGGGAGGAACACGAGGGAGGCCAGGACGATGCCCGTGGAGATGCCGCTCATCGAGAACGACGGGAAGAAGGCGCGGCGCCCGACGGGCGACTCCTCCATGGTCAGGGCCGAGGCCCCGGCCGTCTCGGCACCGGCCGAGAGGCCTTGCAGCAGGCGGAGGGCCACGAGCAGGACCGGCGCGAGGTAGCCGACGGCGTGGA
This sequence comes from Sinomonas sp. RB5, assembly GCF_054063535.1. Classification (NCBI taxonomy): domain Bacteria; kingdom Bacillati; phylum Actinomycetota; class Actinomycetes; order Micrococcales; family Micrococcaceae; genus Sinomonas; species Sinomonas sp. RB5. The sequence continues at coordinate 362,134 of NZ_JBSSGJ010000002.1, read as the reverse complement.
AGTCCGGGAGCGCGCCGATGAGGAAGGTCGAGGCGCCCATGAGCACGAGCGTGAGCACGAGGGTGTTCTTGCGTCCGATCCGGTCGCCGAGGTGCCCGAAGACGATCGCGCCGAAGGGCCGCGCCACGTAGGCCACGCCGAACGTGGCGAACGAGGAGATCTGCGCGACCACCGGGTCGCCGGCGGGGAAGAAGATCTTGGAGAACACGAGGGACGCCGCGGTCGCGTACACGAAGAAGTCGTAGTACTCGAGGGCACCGCCGAGGAAGGCGGCGAGGGCGGCCTTCTTGGCCCGCCGGACGCGGCGCGTCTGCTCCTCGGGGGTTGCGATGTCGGGGTCGACGATGCCGGACGGCGTGTCGGAGTAGCTGCTCATGAGCTCGTCTTTCGTCACTGAAGGCGGAACGGATGGGGGGTGGTACGGCAGGGGAGCCGACCGGAGCGGTGCGGGCCGGTCAGGCGAGCGCCGGGGCGGGGCCAGTGCTGTCGCGGACCACGAGGTCCCCGGACAGGTGGACCGTGCTGGCCGGGCGGTCGGGGTCACCGATGCGCTCGGTCAGCATGCGGAGGGCGACGGCGCCGCCCCGCTCGTACGGTGTGTTCACCGTGGTCAGGGTGGGACGGGAGGCGGAGGCGAGCCAGACGTCGTCGAACCCGACGACGCTGACGTCCTTGCCCACGCGGACCGCGCGGTCCGCGAGTCGGTTCATGCACCCGAAGGCCATGAGGTCGTTGTGGGCGATCACCGCGGTGACGGGCTCGGCGAGGACCAGGTCCGCCCCCCGCACCCCGGCGATGTAGGTCGGTTCGGCATGGGTGAGCACGCGCAGGGTGACGCCGAGGTGGTCGGCGGCCTCCTCCGCGGCGGCCAGGCGGACCCGGGAGGTGTAGTTGTCCTCCCAGCTCGCGAGGTACGCGATGGCCCGGTGGCCGAGGGCCGCAAGGTGCTCGACCGCCTGGCGGGCCCCCTCCGGTGCGGAGAGGATCACCGAGGGCAGGCCCTCGACCACGTGGTTGATGAGCACCACGGGGGAGACGGCGTCGAGCGCGTGGATGCGGGCGGCGTCGAGCCTCGGGGCGAAGACGATCGCGCCGTCCACCCGCCCGATGATCCGCTCGAGCTCCTCGGCATCGGCCTCGGGATCGTCGTCGCCGTCGACCATGATGAGCGAGAGCGACTGCCTGCGGCACGCGGACTGGATGGCGCGCACGAGCGGCGGGTAGTAGGGGTTGGAGATGTCCGGGATGTACAGCGCCACGGTGCCGGTGGACTCGGCCTTCGCCGGCGCGGCGCTGTAGCCCAGCTGTGCGGCTACGGCCAGCACCCGCTCACGGGTCTCGGCGTTGACCGAGTCGGGGCGGGTGAAGGACCGCGAGACCGTGGACTTGGAGACGCCGGCGGCGCTGGCGATGTCAGCGATCGTCGCCATCGGGACCTCCTCGTTCCGGTTCGCACCTCTTGTGGCCGCCATCACAGCGACCACTCAAGAGTGACATCGTTTCTGCAACGCGTCAAGCTGTTGCAGAAATTCTCTGGAACGGTGCAGCGAGGCGCTCAGGTCCCCGCCGCGGAGAGCCGCCCGGCGCGCGCGGGAGGAGCGGCGGCGGCCCGCGCGGCGGTCGGGTGCGGCTCCGGGGGCCGGTAGCCCATGGCCTGGCTCGCCTCCCGGGCGGCGCGTGCCACGGCGGGACCGAGCCGCTCGACGTCGTCCGGCCCGACCCGCTGCACCGGGAAGCCGACGCCCAGCACGGCCGCGAGCTCCCCCGTGTGGCTGTAGACCGGGGCGCTGATGGAGCCCACGTCGCTGTTGCGCTCGCCGAAGGCGGCGAAGAAGCCCTGCGAGCGGGCGAGTTCGACCTGCTCGTCCAGCTGCTCCCAGCTGTCCGGGGTGTGGGTGGTGAAACGCGTCAGCTCGGCGTCCTGGATCGCGGCCCTGGCCTCGGGATCGAACGCGAGGAAGATCTTCCCCGGGGCGCCGGCGTGGATGGGCATCACTTGGCCCACGTAGAAGGGCCGCATGACCACGTGCCGGGTCTCGGCCACGGAGACCACGGTGCGGTGCGCGCCGTCGCGCACGTAGAGGCAGGCCGTCTCCCCGGTCTCGTCCCGCAGGGCGTGGAGGATGGGCCGCACCGTGCGGACGATGTCCAGGCCGATCGTGCCCGGCGTGGCCCACCGCACCAGCTGGATCCCGATCCGGTACGTGTCGCCGTCCTTGTCGAGGAAGCCCTCGCGCACCATGTTCTGCACGAGGCGCTGGCACGTGCTCGCGGGCAGGCCCGTGCCCCGGATGATCTGCTGCAGCGTGGGCTCGGGCGCCTCCGCCGAGAAACAGTCCAGGATCGCCGAGACTTTCGCGAGCACCAGGAGAGGTGCGCCCACGCTGCCCGATTCCCTTGCCATCACTGCGATGCCCTCCTTCATGCTTCAGCCGCAGCCGCCGTGGCCCAGCTCACATTCTCTCGGGAAAAAGCGTTGACATGCCGTTTGTTCAACCCGGAATATGGGTACGCAAATCACAATACGGGTTTCGCAGCTCGAAGACGAGCACAGGAGCGCTTGCAGACGAGCCGGGAGATCGCCCCGAAGACAGGGCCCACTGGACCCCGCATCATGCCAATGGAGGACTGATGAGTGTTCAAGCAGTAACCCGCGAACAGGCCGTGCGCCGAGCCACCTACGCGAGCGTGGTGGGCACCACGATCGAGTGGTACGACTTCTTCCTCTACGGCACGGCTGCCGCCCTCGTGTTCCCGCACCTGTTCTTCCCGGGCGGGGACAACTTCGCCGGGATTATCGCCGCCTTCGGCACCCAGTTCGTCGGCTTCGTGGCGCGCCCCGTCGGCGCGGCGATCTTCGGCCACTACGGCGACCGGATCGGGCGCAAGACCACACTCATGGTCACCCTGTTCCTCATGGCCTTCGGCACCGTGCTGATCGGCATTCTGCCCACCTACCAGGCCATCGGCGTCTGGGCCCCGATCCTCCTGACGGTGCTGCGCATCATCCAGGGCATCGGCGTGGGCGGCGAGTGGGGCGGCTCCGTCCTCATCGCCATGGAGTGGGGCCACCAGGAGCGCCGCGGCCTCTCGGCCAGCTGGCCGCAGATGGGCGTCCCGCTGGGCCTCGTGCTCTCGACCGGCCTGGTCCGCATAACCTCCGGCGCCACCGGCGCGGACTTCTCCGCCTGGGGCTGGCGCGTCCCGTTCCTGCTGAGCATCATCCTCGTCGGCGTCGGCCTGTTCGTGCGGCTCCGCGTGGTGGAGAGCCCGGAGTTCGAGGCAGTCCGCAAGCAGGACAAGGTGGTCCGGGTCCCGCTGGTCGAGGCGATCCGCCGCCAGCCCAAGGAGATCCTCCTGACCGCCCTCGTGCGCACCTCGGAGCAGGCGCCGTTCTACCTGTTCATTACGTTCGTCATCACCTACGCGACCAAGCAGCTGAAGTTCAACAGCGATGCGATCCTCGTGGACACCCTCATCGCCGCGGCCCTCGGGCTCATCAGCATCCCGGTGTTCGGCAGGCTCTCCGACCGGTTCGGCAGGAAGCTCGTCTACGGCATCGGCGTGGTCCTCACGGCGGCGTACGCCTTCCCGTACTTCGGCCTCATGAACACCGGCAATGCGCTCTTCATCGGCATCGCCGTGGTGGTGAGCCTGATCTTCCACGACATCCAGTACGGGCCCCAGGCCGCGCTCATCGCCGAGAGCTTCGATGCCGACATCCGGTACACCGGAGCGGGCCTCGGCTACCAGCTCGCGAGCGTGATCGCCGGCGGTCCCGCCCCGCTCATCGCCGCCGCCCTGCTGGCGGGCACGGGCAGCTCGACCGCGATCTCGATCTACATCATCCTCTGCGCCGTGGTCAGCATGGCCGCGCTCCTGCTCCTCCCGAGCCGGCGCACGGCGGGTGCCGCCGCCCCGGCGGCCCGGTCGCACAAGTCGATGAGGCACGCGTGACGGTGTACGAGGCGGGCGTCCGCCCCGGCGCTGCGCCCGGGTCCGTTCCTGGCGCCGCGCCCGGGCCGGCGTCCGGGGCGGAGGGCCCGCTGCGGGACCTCGTGGTGCTGGACCTGAGCCGGATCCTCTCCGGCCCGTTCGCCACGATGACGCTCGCGGACCTCGGCGCGGACGTGATCAAGGTCGAGCAGCCCGGCCACGGCGACGACACGCGGCAGTGGGGCCCGCCCTTCCAGGGGGAGGAGGCGGCCTACTACCTCTCCGTGAACCGCAACAAGCGCAGCTTGGCCGTGGACCTGAAGTCTGCGGAAGGCCTCGCCGCCGTCCGCCGGCTCGCCCGCCGCGCGGACGTGGTGGTCGAGAACTTCCGCCCGGGCACCGCGCAGCGGCTCGGCCTCGGCTACGAGGACCTCGCCGCCGAGAACCCGGGCCTCATCTACGCCTCGATCAGCGGCTACGGCCAGACCGGGCCCGAGGCCTCCCGCGCCGGCTACGACGCGATCGCCCAGGCCCGCAGCGGGATCATGAGCGTCACCGGCGAGGAGGACGGACCGCCTGTGCGCGTGGGCATGAGCGGCTCCGACCTCATCGCGGGGACGTGGGCCGTGATCGGGATCCTCGCGGCCCTGCACGAGCGCGACCGCACGGGCCGCGGCCAGTGGGTGGACATCAGCCTGCTCGACGGCTCCGTTTCCTGGCTCACCTACGTTGCCAGCGGCTACTTCGCCAGCGGGGACGTCCCGAAGCGCTACGGCTCGGCCCACCCGACCATCGCCCCCTACCAGGCCTTCCCCACCCGGGACGGCTGGATCATGATCGCCGTGGGGAACGACGGGCTCTGGCGCCGGTTCACCGACGCCGTGGGCCGGCCCGAACTCGCCGAGGACCCCCGCTTCCGCGCCAACCCGCTCCGCGTGGCCCACCGCGACGAGCTGATCCCCCTCCTCGAGGAGATCCTCCGGACGCGGCCGACGGCGGACTGGCTCGCCGCGCTCGACGCCGCCGGCGTCCCCGTGGGCCCGATCCAGACCGTCGCCGAGGCGGTCCGGGACCCGCAGGTCCTCGCCCGGGGCATGGTCGCCGAGGTCGAGCACCCCACCGCGGGGCCGCTCAAGACCCTGGCCTGCCCCGTCCGGCTCACCCGCACCCCCGCCACCGTGCGGATGCCCCCGCCCCTGCTCGGCCAGCACAGCGACGAGGTGCTCGCGGGGCTCGGCTATAGCGAGGACGACCTCGAGCGCCTGCACGCCACGGGGGCGCTCGGATGACGGGCGTCGCGGTGCAGGCCGCGGACGTGACGGTCGACGACGACGGCTCGCTCGCCGTCGTGACGTTCGGCACCGGGCGGCGCCTCAACGCGCTGCGGACGGAGCACTGGGAGGCCCTCGCCCAGGCGGCCGCCTCCCTGGCCGGCCGCAGCGGGCTCCGCGCCGTGGTGCTGCGCGGCCGCGGGGGCGTGTTCTGCGCCGGCTCCGACCTGCGCGAGTGGGAGCACGCCCCGATGGCCGAGGTGGACCGCAGCTTCTGGCAGCTCGAGCAGGCGCTGCGGGCCATCGAGGACCTGCCCATGCCCACGGTGGCGGTCATCGAGGGCGTGGCCGCGGGCGGCGGCTGCCAGCTCGCGCTCGCCTGCGACCTGCAGATCACCGCCGCCACCGCGCAGGTGGGCATGCCCATCTCCCGGCTCGGAATCCTGCCCTCGGCCTCCTTCGCCGCCCGCATGGCCCTGCGCATCGGGCCGTCGCGGACCAAGGACCTGCTCTACGGCGGCCGGATGCTCAGCGGGGAGGAGGCGCACCGGATCGGCCTGGTGAGCACGCTCGTGGCGGACACAGAGGTCGACGCGGAGCTCGGGCGCGTCCTGGCCCAGTGGGCCGAGCTCGCCCCCGCGTCCCTGCGCGCGGCGAAGGCCGCCGTGGACCGCGGGCTGCAGCCGCTCACCGGCCCCGCACGGCGGGAGCCGCCGGGGCCGGCCGTCGACGCGGAGGACTTCCCGCCACGCATCGCCGCCTTCTTCGACCGGCGGAGGTGAGGGCCCGCGCCGACCCGACCACGCGGCGTCGTCCGCCTCCAATTGCCACAAAGCGAATGGCGTTGCCACGATGTGAAAATCATGCGACCATCGGTGCATGACCTCCATCACGTCCGACGACGCCGCTGACGCCGCCGTCGGCGACGAGAAGCGCGGAAAGACCGACATGGTGGGCAAGGCGCTGAGCCTGCTCACCATGCTCGGCGACGCCCCCGGCGCCACGACGGCGGCGGACCTCTCCCGCCGCGCCGACCTGCCGTTCAGCACCGCGTACCGGCTCCTGCAGTCGCTCCAGCGCGCGGGGTTCGTGGACTTCGAGCCGGAGGGCAAGAAGTACAGCCTCGGCCTGCGCGTGTTCCAGCTCGGCCTGTACGTCTCCAACAGCCTCGGTTTCGCGGGCACCGCCACGCCCGTGCTCGAGCGGCTCACCGAGGCCACCGGCGAGGCGAGCATCCTGGCGGTCCTCGACAACGACCGCTTCCTCACCGTCGCCAAGGTGGACGGCCCCAAGGCCTTCCGCGTCACGAGCGATCCCGGCTACCGCGGCCACCTCCACTGCTCGGCGTTCGGCAAGGCGCTCATCGCCTTCGCCCCGGCCGAGGAGCGCGAGCACCTCATGGACTCGGTGGACCTCGTGCCCGTCGCGCCGAGGACCATCACGGACCGCGAGGCGTTCCGCGCCGAGATCGGGCGCGTGCGCGCCCAGGGCTACGCCGTCATGGACGAGGAGAACGAGGTGGGTATGCGCGCCATCGCCGTGCCCGTCCTCGCGGTCTCCGGGGACGGCGAGCCGCGCGCCCTCGCGGCCATCGCCTGCTCCGCCCCGACCGTCCGCATGGGCGTCGGCGAGCTCATCGACCAGCTCCCCGCCCTCCAGCAGGCCGCCGAGGAGCTCGCGGCCCGCCTGCCCCGCAGCTGAGCGGCCCCCGCCGCACCGCCTCCCGCCCGAGACTGAAGGAATCCGAAGTGAGCCTGCCCACCGAGTCGTACCTGATCGGCCTGATCGGGGACGGCGTCACCCCGTCCCTCACCCCCGCAATGCACGAGCGCGAGGGGGCCGCGCACGGGCTCCTCTACCTCTACCGGCCCATCGACCTGGCCGCGCTCGGGCTCCCGCCCGAGAGCGTCGGCGAGCTCGTCCGGGCGGCCGGGAACCTCGGCTACAACGGCCTGAACATCACGCACCCCTGCAAGCAGCTGGTCATCGAACACCTCGACGAGGTGGACGAGAACGCCGCCCGGCTTGGCGCCGTGAACACCGTGGTGATCGGCACGGACGGGCGCACCGTGGGGCACAACACCGACTTCTCCGGCTTCCTCACCGCGTTCCGCACAGGCCTGCCCGACGCCGCGCTCGGCCACGTGGTCCAGCTGGGCGCTGGCGGCGCGGGCTCCGCGGTCGCCTACGCCCTCCTCACCGCGGGCGTCGAGCACCTCACCATCGTGGACATCGACCCGGTCCGCGCCGAGGGCCGCGCCTCCGAGCTGTCCGCGCTCTTCCCCGGCGCGTCCGTCACGGCGGGCACGACGGCGGCCCTCGCCTCGCTGCTCGCGGAGGCCGACGGCGTCGTGCACTGCACCCCCGTGGGGATGGCCGCGCACCCGGGCACGCCCTTCGACACCGCGCTGCTGACGCCGCGGCACTGGGTCGCGGACATCGTCTACCGGCCCATCGAGACCCAGCTGGTGCGCGAGGCCCGCGCCCTCGGCTGCCGCGTGCTCGACGGCGGCCGCATGGCCGTGGGCCAGGCCGTGGACGCGTTCCGGATCTTCACGGGCCTCGAGCCGGACGCCGAGCGGATGCGCGCCCACTTCCTCGGGCTCATCGAGGAGGAGAACCGGCGCGAGGCGCTTGCGGCGGGGGCCGCCTGATGCGCACCGGGATCGCGACCGTCTGCCTGTCCGGCACGCTCGAGGAGAAGCTCCGCGCGGCCGCGAAGGCGGGGTTCGGCGGCATCGAGATCTTCGAGACGGACCTCGTCACCTCGCCCCTGAGCCCGGAGCACGTGCGCGCCCTGGCCGCGGACCTCGGCCTCGGCCTGGACCTCTACCAGCCCTTCCGGGACTTCGACTCCGTGCCCGAGGAGCTCTACCGGGCCAACCTGCGCCGCGCCGAGGCGAAGTTCCGCCTCATGGGCCGGCTCGGGATGGACACGGTCCTCGTGTGCTCGAATGTCGCCACCGCGAGCATCGACGACGACGCCCTGCGCGCCGAGCAGCTCCACGGCCTGGCAGAGCTCGCCGCGCGCCACGGGGTCAAGGTCGCCTACGAGGCCCTCGCGTGGGGCACGTACGTCAACGACTACGAGCACGCATGGAAGATCGTGGCCGACGCAGACCACCCCAACCTCGGCACGTGCCTGGACACGTTCCACATCCTCTCCCGCGGCTGGGACACCGAGCCGATCGAGAAGATCCCGGGCGAGAAGATCTTCTTCGTCCAGGTCGCCGACGCCCCCAAGCTCTCCATGGACGTGCTCTCGTGGAGCCGCCACTACCGCGTGTTCCCGGGGGAGGGGCAGTTCGACCTGCCCAAGTTCCTCGGGCATGTAGCACGGGCGGGCTACAACGGGCCGGTGTCGCTCGAGGTCTTCAACGACACCTTCCGCCAGGCCGACGTGGAGCGCACCGCCGTGGACGCGATGCGCTCCCTCATCTGGCTCGAGGAGCGCACCGCGCGGCACCTCGCCGCCGAGGCCGCGGGGCGCGGCGCCGGCGCGCCGTCGCCGGCCGAGCTCGCCCGGGCCTCCCGCGCCTACGCCATGCCCCTCACCACGCTCCCGCAGGTCGCCCCGCCCACCGGCATCAACTTCGCCGAGGTCATCGCGGCCGAGGGCGCCCCCCGCACCGCCGAGCTCGAGCGGCTCCTGGCCCAGCTCGGCTTCGCCTCCCGGGGCGAGCACCGCACCAAGCCCGTCTCGCTGTGGACCCTCGGCGACGCCCGGATCGTGCTCAACCGGCAGCAGGCCCGCGGGCTCGAGCCGGCCATCTCCGCGCTGGGCTTCGACGTCGAGGACGGCGTCGCCGCGGCCGCGCGGGCCGTGCAGCTGCGGGCCGTCCCTGTGCCGCGGCCGTCCCAGGCCAACGAGGAGATCCTCCAGGCCGTCAACGCCCCGGACGGCACCGAGGTCTTCCTCTGCGAGGACACCCGCTGGGTCGCCGAGTTCGGCGAGGACCAGGCCGGCGCCCCGGCGGAAGGCGGGGGGACGGACGACGGCGAGCGGTCGCCGTCGTCCGCCGGAACCGGCTCCGCGGGCCAGACTTCCGCGGGCCAGACTTCCGGCGGAGCCGGCACGGCGCGGATCGACCACATCAACCTCGCCCAGCCGTGGCAGCACTTCGACGAGGCCGTGCTGTTCTACTCCTCGGTGCTCGCGCTCACGCCCGAGGCGTCGCAGGACGTCTCGAGTCCGTCGGGGCTCGTGCGCTCCCAGGTCATGCAGACGGCGGACCGGCCGGGTGGAAGGGCCGTGCGGCTCGCGCTGAACCTGGCGCCGTGGATCCAGTCGGACTCGGTCAAGGGCGCGCGGACGGACACGTTCCAGGAGCACGTGGCGATCGAGGTGGACGACCTCGTGGCGCACGCCCGGGCGTGCCGGGGCCGCGGTCTGCCGTTCCTGCCGATCCCCGAGAACTACTACGAGGACCTCGACGCGCGGTACGACCTCGAGCCCGCGTTCCTCGCGACCCTGCGCGAGCTGGACCTGCTCTACGACCGGGACGCCCGGGGCGCGTTCCTGCACTTCTACACCGCGAGCGTGGGCAGCGTGTTCTTCGAGGTGGTGCAGCGGCTCGGCGGGTACGACGGCTTCGGCGCCCCCAACGCGCCCGTGCGGCACGCCGTGCAGCACGCGGCGCGGCACGGGGGCTGAGGAAGGGCGCGCCGGCAGGCCGCTCGGTGTCGCCGCTGCCGCACGTGCGCGCAGGCTTCCCCACAGGCATAGCGGTCGAGGCACGGACTCGCCGGTAAGCCGTGGCGACGCCCGGTCCCCAGCCCCGGCGCTCCGGGGAAGCCTGCGTCAGGTCGCGGGTGGGACGGTAGGCGTTCCGATGGCCGAGCCCGGGAGCACCTGCCCCTGGCCCCGACGCTCCAGCTCGAAGTGCCCTCGCACCATCGCGCGCGCAGGGGTCCCGATCGGCGCGCCGCGCGGCCCCCGGGCGCCCCGCCGTCATAGGGTCGGCCTATGACGCAGGTGACCGGCCTCCGCCCGGATGACAGCGTGCTCGCAGGCCAAGTGCGGGCCATACTCCACGAAGTCCTCGAAGGCAGCAGCCTTCCGGAGAGCGCCAAGGACCGCCTGCGCCTCCTCATCGCCCAGCACCCCGACCATCCTGAGCGCGCGCTCGTGGAGCACTTCCACGCCCTCAGGAGGGACGCCGCGGCCGAGGCGGAGCTGGTCAGCGCCTGACGCACCGGGGGACCGCACCCGGCTGCAGCACCACGGGCAGTCGCCGGTGCCCCAACCTCAGCCCTAGCAGCCTCAGGGGATGCTGCGCCCGCGCGCGGTCTGGTAGAGCGTGAACCACTCCTCGCGGGTCATCGAGCCGGCCACGGCCTCGGCGTCGGCGCACGCCGCGATGCGCTGCGGATTGGCCGAGCCGATGACGGGGGAGATCCGCGCCGGGTGGCGCAGGAGCCACCCGAGCACCACGGCCTCGCCCGTGGTGCCCTTCGCGGCGGCGAGCTCGGCGACGAGAGCCGCTGCGGCGCCGTCGTGCGGGCCCGCATGCGCCGCGGTCCGCCCGGTGTAGCGGCCGCCCGCGAGCGGCGACCACGCCTGCACCTCGATCCCGTGCCGGAGGCAGTGCTCGAGCGTGCCGTGGGGGAAGCTCGTGGCGGCGCCGTCCGGATGGTTCACGAGCACCGCGCTGTCCACGAAGTCGTGGCGGTGCAGGCTCAGTTCGAGCTGGTCCGCGGCGAGCGGCACGTGGAGGTGGTCCTGGAGGGCGGCCATCTGCGCCGCGGACATGTTCGAGACGCCCACCGCGCGGACCGCGCCGTCGGCGATCAGGCGGGCGAGCGCGGAGCCCACCTCGGCGGGGTCGAGCAGCGGATCGGGGCGGTGCAGGAGGAGCACGTCGAGGTAGTCCGTGCGCAGCCGGCGGAGCGTCCCGGCCACGCCGTCCAGGATCGCCGCCGCGCTGAGGTCGTAGTGCCCGAATCCGCCGGGGCCGCCGAGCCGGATCCCGACCTTGCTCTGGAGCTGGACCCGGTCCCGCAGGCCCGGGTCCTGCCGCAGGAGCTCGCCGAACACCGCCTCGGACTGGCCCCTGCCGTAGATGTCCGCATGGTCGAAGCGCGTGATCCCGAGGGCCAGGGCGGCCTCGACGGCCTTCTCCGCCTGCGATATCTCCGCGGACCCGTAGCCCGGCGCGTCCCAGGGGCCGCCGAGGCCCATGCATCCATAGATGAGGCGGGAAGCCATCATCATCCTCCTCTGTCCGGTGTCAGCGGGGCCGCGCCCTGCGGGCGCGGACCGAGCGCCGCCCGCGCGCCCGTCAGCAGTGCGGCACGCCGCTCTGCGCCGGACCGCCGATGGTCACGTTGTTGTCCTCCTGCCAGCGGCCCGCGTAGCTCTTGCCCTGATAGCTGCCCGCGATGATGTGGTAGAAGTCCTTCGCACCATACCGCGTGTCGATGGTGCTCCAGCAGTCCACCGTGGTCACCGTCCTCGCCGCCGTGGACGGGGGACACCTCGAGGCGAGTTCTCCCCCAGTCCGTGGATGCGCCCTCTACGTGGGGCCTGAGGCCCGGCAGGAGCGATCCCGACCAGGATTGGGCCCGTCCCCCGGCGTGTCCGGTGGGACACGCCGGGGGACAGGCCCGCCTGCCGGGGAAAGCCGGTCGGATTCGGGGAGCGCCCCCGTGCCGGCTACCCCACGCGGGCGGCCTCAGCCTCGGGAGCGGGCCCAGCAGCGGTCCCGCCAGCCGTCCGACGCCGGGCCGCCCACGCTGCGCCGACCATCACCACGAGCGCCGGCACCGTGATGAGGGCTCCGATCCACAGGGGAGAGGTGTAGCCGAGCCCGGCGCTGATCCCGAGCCCGCCGGCCCACGCCCCGAGCGCGTTGCCCACGTTGAACGCCCCGATGTTGGCTCCGGAGGCCAGGGTCGGCGCGTGGGCGGCGTAGCGCATGATGCGCGCCTGCAGCCCGGGCACGGTGCCGAACCCGAACCCGCCCATGAGGAAGAGGGCGACGGCGGCCGCGGCCGGAACCGCTGCCAGGAGCGCGAAGAGCACGAGGACGGCCGCAAGGGCGGCGATGAAGGCGATGAGGGTGCCGTCGATCCCGCGGTCGGCGAACCGGCCGCCGAGCGCGTTGCCCGCGAAGAGCCCCACCCCGAAGAGCACCAGGAGCCACGGCACGGCGGCCGGCGCGAAGCCGGAGACCTCGGTGAGCGTGTAGGCGATGTAGGTGAAGGCGCCGAACATGCCGCCGTAGGCGAGGATGGTCACGACGAGGGAGAGCCACACCTGCCCGCTGCGGAACGCCGCGAGCTCGCGGCGCAGGCTCGGCGCCTCCCGGGCGCCGGAATCGGCCGGGACGAGTGCGGCGATGCCGATCAGGGCGAGCACGCCGATCGCGGAGATGGCCCAGAAGGTGGCGCGCCAGCCGGCCTGCTGGCCGAGGAAGGTCCCGAACGGCACGCCCAGCACATTGGCCGCGGTCAGCCCCGTGAACATGATCGCGACCGCGCGGGCCTGGCGTGCCGGCGCGACCAGTCCCGTGGCGACCACGGAGCCGATGCCGAAGAAGGCGCCGTGGCACAGGGCCGCGATGATGCGCCCGGCCATCATGGTGCCGTAGTCGCCGGCCACCGCGGAGAGGGCGTTGCCCGCGATGAAGAGGACCAGCAGCCCCAGCAGCACGCGCTTGCGCGGCAGCCGCGTGGTGGCGGCGGTGAGGAGCAGGGCGCCGACGACGACGCTGAGCGCGTACCCGGAGATGAGCCAGCCGGCGCTCGCCTCCGAGACGGCGAAGTCGGCGGCGACCTCGGGCAGCAGCCCCATGATCACGAACTCGGTGAGCCCGATTCCGAAGGCGCCGATCGACAGCGCAAGAAGCCCCAGGGGCATGGCAGATGACCTCTCTGCTAAACTCGAATTAGTTGCAGACGCTGGATATTGCGATTGCAAACGCAATAGTTGCACACGCAAAGACTCGTCTGCAACCCGGCCGCACGTCCCCGTCCCCGCCAGGAGGTCCGCATGAGCATCGACGACGGCGCCGTCGAGGTGCGCGCGCAGGGCTGGCGCACGCTCGCCGCGCTGCACGGGATGATCGAGTCGGAGCTCGAGCGCGCCCTCGCGGCCCTCAGACTCTCCGTGGTGGAGTACACCGTGCTCGACGCCCTCAGCCGCCAGGACGGCTGGCACATGCGCATGCAGCAGCTCGCGCGGGCCACGGCCCTCAGTCCGAGTGCCACCACGCGCCTCGTCACGCGGCTCGAGGACCGCGGCCTGCTCACCCGGATCCTCTGCGCCGACGACCGGCGCGGGATCTACACCGAGCTCACCGCGTCTGGGCGCGAGCTGTACCTCGAGGCCAGGCCGCTCCACGACGAGGCCCTCGAGCGCGTCCTCGCCGAGGCGGAGGGTCAGCCCGAGCTCGCCGTCCTCGCCCGCGCCCTCCACAGCCTCCCGGTCCCGGCGGTTCAGTAGCCCGGCGGTTCAGTAGCCCTCCCTGCGGAAGGGGCGGCGCCACGTCGTCGTCCGCGTAACGCCAGGGAGGTGACTCAGCATGAAGCTGAATAAGAAGGCCTACGACCATGCCAAGGCGCTCGTGCGCGAGGGCAAGGTGGTGCGGGACTCGCGCGACGACTGGAGCGAGCACTCGCCGTCCACCAAGGAGCTGAGCACGTTCCTCGACAAGCACGGCGAAGGCGAGTACTCGCAGTGGTTCCTCGGGATTGACGACGACGCCCCCGAGGGCAGCAAGGCCAAGTACAAGTTCCCCTTCAGCGACCTGAAGAAGGTGCACCGCTGCGCCGTGATCTCGGGCGAGAGCCGCGCCTCGCAGTACGACCACGACGAGATCCGCGAGGCGCTCGGCGACCTGCTCAAGAGGATCGACGAGTCGTAGGGATCACACCTCTCGGGAGGTGGGCAGTTTCTTGCAGAGTGTGTAAACTTGCAGAGCCTGCAAAGTTGCGGCCACTCCCACACCCTTCCCGAGAGATCCGGACCCCTCATGTCTCAAGCAGCGACAGGCCCCTCGACGAACGCCGCGGCGTCGAGTGCCGTGATGACCCAGAGGCAGATCATGCTGGTCATCTACGCCCTCATGGCCGGCATGTTCCTCTCCTCGCTCGACCAGACGGTGGTCGGCACCGCCATCCGCACGATCGGCGACGACCTCCACGGCCTCGACCAGCAGGCCTGGGTCACGACCGCGTACCTGATCACCTCGACGATCGCCACGCCGATCTACGGCAAGCTCTCGGACATCTTCGGCCGCCGCCCGCTGTACATCTTCGGCCTGCTCGTGTTCATCCTGGGCTCGTTCCTGTCCTCGTTCTCGACCTCGATGATCATGCTCGCCGCGTTCCGTGCGTTCCAGGGCATCGGCGCGGGCGCGCTCATGTCGCTGCCGCTGGCGATCATGGGCGACATCCTCGCCCCGCGCGAGCGCGCCAAGTACCAGGGCTTCTTCCTCGCCGTCTTCGGCGTCTCCTCGGTGGTGGGGCCGCTGATCGGCGGCGTCTTCGCCGACGCGAGCCAGATCGCCTGGATCACCGGCTGGCGCTGGGTGTTCCTCATCAACGTCCCGATCGGCGTCGTCGCCCTGCTCATGGTGCTCGCCTTCCTGCACCTGCCCAAGTTCCACAAGCACACCGCGCCGCGCATCGACTGGTGGGGCGCCACCGCCGTGGTCGTCACCCTCGTCCCGCTCCTCCTCGTGGCCGAGCAGGGCCGCGAATGGGGCTGGGGATCCACCGCGTCCATCACGTGCTTCGTGGTCGGCGGCGTGGGGCTCATCGCGTTCATCCTCATCGAGCGGGCCATGGGCCCGGACGCGATCATCCCGCTGCGCCTCTTCCACTCCCGCACGTTCTCCATGGCCACAGTCCTCGGCTTCCTCGTGGGCTTCGCGATGTTCGGCGCCATGCTGACCCTGCCGCTGTACCTCCAGCTCGTCACGGGCCTGACGCCCACCGAGTCCGGCTTCGCGACGCTGCCCATGATCGGCGGCCTCATGATCGCCTCGATCGCCTCCGGCCAGATCGTCTCCCGCACCGGCAAGTACCGCATCTTCCCCATCACGGGCACGTTCCTCGTGGCCATGGGCTACCTCGTCCTGACGGGAATGTCGATCGACAAGCCGCTCTGGTACCTCATGGGCGCCATGTTCCTGATCGGCCTCGGCCTCGGCCAGCTCATGCAGTCGCTGGTGCTCGCCTCGCAGAACTCGGTGGCGCCGCGGGACATGGGCGTGGCCACCAGCTCGTCCACGTTCTTCCGCCAGATCGGCGGAACCATGGGCACCGCCGTGCTGCTCTCCATCCTCTTCGCCCTGATGCCCGCCAACATCGCCACGGGCATGCAGAACAAGGGCGATCTCACGAGCGCCCTCGACGCCGCCCTGACCCCCTCGGTCGCCGGCAACCCGGCCAACAAGGGCGTCATGGACCAGATCTGGTCCCCGATCGTGACGCCGATCCAGGCCCAGGTGCAGTCCGGCCTCGACCAGGGCGCGGCCGCCGCGAAGCAGGCCGCGGACCAGGCCGTCACCGCGCAGGTGACGGCCGCCGTCCAGAAGCAGGTCGCCGCCGGCAGGATCCCGGCGTCGGCCGCGCAGGGGATCATCGACAGCCAGGTCGCCGCCGCCAAGCCCGCCGCGGAGCAGTCGGCCCTCCAGATGGCCGCGCAGAAGGCCGGCGCGTCCGTGGTCAACGGCAAGCTCGCCGTCGACTACGCCGACCAGGGCCAGCGCGGCGCGATCGTGGACAAGGTCGCGCCCACCCTGATCGAGAAGCTGAAGGAGAACAGCTCCTCCCAGGGCTCCGCGTCCTCCACGACCTCGGACACGTCCTTCCTCAAGGGCGCCGACGCGCGGCTGACCCGGCCGTTCATGGCGGGCTTCAACAGCTCCGCCGTGGCCATCTACTGGGTCGGCTTCGGCGTGATCGTCCTGGCGTTCATCCTCTCGTGGTTCTTCAAGGTCCCGCCGCTGCGCCAGCGCTCCGCCCTGCAGGAGCAGGCCGACGCCGCCGGCACCGCGGACGACCTCGGCTCCGACGCCGCCCTCGCCGCGGCCGAGACCGGCTCGCCGACCGGCCCGGACAGCGGCGCGGTCCGGGTCCACCGGGGCTGAGCGAGATGGAGCACGGCACCGCCGTCGAGGACGGGCCGGGAACGCTGCGCGAGCGCAAGAAGCAGCTGACCCGGCGCGCCATCCACGACGCCGCGTTCGCGCTCGCGGCCGAGCGGGGGCTCGCGCAGGTGACCGTGGCGGACATCTGCGCGGGCGCCGGCATCTCGGAGCGGACGTTCTTCAACTACTTCCCCTCCAAGGCCGCGGCGGTGCTCGGCCTGCCCGCCACCGCCCTCTCCCAGGAGCAGGAGCAGGCGTTCCTCGCCGGCCCCGGGACGCTCGTGGACGACCTCTGCGAGCTGGTCTCGGGCATCGCCGGCGGACCCGAGGGGGACATCCCGCGGATCAAGGAGCTCATGGGGTTCGAGCCGGACCTGCTCGCGGCCCTGCACCAGTGGTCCTCCGGCGCCCGCAAGGGCGTGATCCGGCTCGCCGAGCAGCGCGCCACGCCGCAGCGCGCCCGGCTCGCCGTGGGACTCGTCTTCGCCGCACTCATGCTCCACGCGGACACCTCCTACTCCGGCGGCACCGGCCCGGCCTCCCCGGCCGACCTGCGCCAGACCGTGGCTAGGCTGTGCGCCGTGGGCAGGGGCGAGGGGGAATCCGGTTCGGGCTGACCCCGGACCGGGTACATCAGAGCCCGACGGAAGGAGTCCCATGGACTACAGGACGGTGGGCGCCACGGGCGTCCAGGTCTCGCCGCTGTGCTTCGGCACCATGTCGTTCGGCTCGGAGGCGGACGAGGAGGCCTCGGCAGCGATGTACCGCAGGGCCCGCGAGCTCGGCATCAACTTCTTCGACACGGCGGACATCTACGGCGGCGGCCGGTCGGAGGAGATCCTCGGCCGGCTCGCGGCCCGCGAGCGGGACGACCTCGTCATCACCTCCAAGGTCTTCTTCCCCACCGGCGAGGACCCGAACGCGGGGGGCCTCTCGCGCCGCCACATCGTGCAGGCCGTCGAGGCCAGCCTGCGCCGCCTCGGCACGGACCGGATCGACTTCTACTTCGTCCACGCGTTCGACCCGCGCACCCCGATCGAGCAGACGCTGCGGGCGCTCGACCACCTCCAGCAGCAGGGCAAGATCCTCTACCCGGCCGTGAGCAACTGGGCCGCCTGGCAGATCGCGACCGCGCTCGGCATCTCCGCCCGCGAGGGGCTGGCCCGGTTCGAGCTCATCGAGCCGATGTACAACCTCGTCAAGCGGCAGGCGGAGGTCGAGATCCTGCCCCTGGCCCAGGCTGCGAACCTCGGCGTCATCACCTACAGCCCCCTCGGCGGCGGCCTGCTGACCGGAAAGTACGGCGGCGGGCAGCAGCCGGAGGGCGGGCGGCTCGTCGAGAACGAGCGGTACGCCAGGCGCTACGGCCTCGAGGGCGACCGGACCACCGCGGAGCGCTTCGCGGCCTTCGCGGACGACGCCGGGATCGCGCCCGCCGCGCTCGCCGTCGCCTGGGCGATGGGACACCCGGGCGTCACCGCGCCGATCATCGGCGCCCGGAACCTCGACCAGCTCGAGGGCTCGCTCTCCGCGCTCGAGGTCGAGATGACGCCCGAGCTGCGGCGGAAGGTCTCCGAGCTCTCCCCGACTCCGCCCCCGGCCACGGACCGGACCGAGACCCTCGGCGGGACCTGGACGTAGTGGCAGCCGAGACCGGGACCGCCGCGCGCCAGCCGTCCATGACGCGCGGCCTGACCCTCCTGTTCGCCCTCGCCTCCGGCGCCGCGGTCGGCAACCTGTACTGGGCGCAGCCCCTCCTGGAGACCATCGCCCGCGAGTTCCACACCACGACCGCGTCCGCGGGCTGGCTCGTGACGGCCACCCAGATCGGGTATGCGGTCGGGATCCTGCTCATCGTCCCCCTGGGCGATGTGGTGGACCGCCGGCGGCTCATCGCCGCGATGATGCTGGCCTCGGCGGGCGTCCTCGTCGCCTGCGCCCTCGCGCCGGCCTTCGCCTTCCTGCTCGTGGCCCTGTGCCTGCTCGGGATCACGACCATCGCCGGGCAGATCCTCACCCCGCTCGCCGGCGACCTCGCGGACGACGCGCACCGGGGCCGGATCGTCGGCACCGTCGTGGCCGGGATCCTCACCGGGATCCTGGCCTCGCGCGCCGTCAGCGGCCTCGTCGCCGGCGTCGGCGGCTGGCGCTTCGTGTACGGCGCGGCGGCCGTCGCGATGGTGCTCCTGGCCGGGCTCGTGTGGCGCGCGCTGCCGCCGCTCGAGCGCAAGGCGCGTGTCGCGTACCCGAAGCTGCTCGCCTCGGTGGGTGCCGTCGTCGTCCGCGAGCGCGCGGTGCGGTGGACGCTCATCCTGTCCACGACCGGGTTCGCCGTGTTCACCCTGTTCTGGACCTCGCTGACGTTCCTGCTCGCGGGGCCGCCGTTCCACTACCCGGTATCGGTCATCGGCCTGTTCGGGCTGGTCGGGATCGCCGGGGCCGTGACGGCGCAGCGGGCCGGGCGCCTCCACGACCGCGGCTGGTCCCTGCCGGCCACGGGGATCGCGTGGGTGCTCGTGCTCGCCTCCTTCGTCATCGGGGCGTTCTCGGGCTCGGCCGTGTGGATGCTCGTGCTCGTGGTGTTCCTCCTCGACATCGCGATCCAGGGCCAGAACGTGCTCAACCAGACGCGCCTGCTCTCGCTCTCGCACGAGGGCCGCAGCCGGATCAACACGGTCTACGTGACCACCAACTTCATCGGCGGGGCCATCGGCTCGGGCGCCGCGGCCCTGCTCTGGTCCGCCGGCGGCTGGACGGCGGTCAGCCTCGCCGGGGCCGGCCTGAGCCTCGTGGCCCTCGCGGCGTGGGGGCTCGGCCGCCGCGGGCCGCTCGTGACCGGCTGAGCCCCGGCGCCCCCTCCCGTCTGAAAGGCACCTCCTGAAGGTCAGCTCCTGAACGTCACCTCCTGCGAGTAGACCCGCAGGAGGTGCCCTTCAGGACGTGACTCCCAGGAGGTGACCTTCAGGACGTGACTCTCAGAAGGCGGGGGCTGGGGGGACCTCGCAGGCCCACCCTCAGCGGCGGCAACGCCCTTCCCGCGGACCTCAGCCGCCCCTAGGGTGGACAGAGATCCCACCAGTCCCCGTCCTACAAAGGAGCAGCCATGGAGTACCGCACGCTCGGGTGCAGCGGCGCCATCGTCTCGGAGTTCGCCCTCGGAACCATGACGTTCGGAGCGGAGGCCGACGAGCCGACGTCGCACGCCATCCTCGACGACTACGCTGCCGCCGGCGGCACCTTCCTCGACACCGCCGACGTCTACACGCGCGGCACCTCCGAAGAGATCGTGGGCCGGTGGCTCGCCGCGAACCCGTCGAAGGCCGAGCAGATGGTGATCGCCACGAAGGGCCGCTTCCCGATGGGCGAGGGCCCCAACGACCTCGGCACCTCCCGTCGCCACCTGCGCACCGCCCTCGACGCGTCGCTGCGCCGCCTCGGGGTGGAGCACATCGACCTCTACCAGATGCACGCGTGGGATCCGCACACGCCGATCGAGGAGACCCTGCGCTTCCTCGACGACGCCGTCGCCGCGGGCAAGATCGGCTACTACGGCTTCTCCAACTTCCTCGGCTGGCAGCTCACCAAGGCGGTCTACGAGGCCAAGGCGCACGGCTGGGCCGCGCCGGTGACCCTGCAGCCGCAGTACAGCCTCCTGGTCCGCGGGATCGAGGCGGAGATCGTGCCCGCCGCGCTCGACGCCGGCATGGGGCTCCTCCCGTGGTCTCCCCTGGGCGGGGGCTGGCTCAGCGGCAAGTACCAGCGCGACACCGAGCCGACCGGCGCGACCCGCCTCGGCGAGAACCCGCAGCGCGGTATGGAGGCGTGGGGGCCGCGCAACGCCCGCGAGAAGACGTGGGACATCATCGACGCCGTGGGCTCGGTGGCCCAGGCGCACGGGGTCTCCCACGCCCAGGTTGCGCTGCGCTGGGTCGCGGACCAGCCCGCCGTCACCTCCGTGATCCTCGGCGCCCGCACCCGCGAGCAGCTCGCGGACAACCTCGCGGCTGCGGACCTGCGGCTCAGCCCGGAGGAGAGCGCCGAGCTCACGCGCATCAGTGAGCCGGAGCACGAGGTGTACCCCTACGGCACCCAGGCGGTCCAGCAGCGCAGCCGCAAGGTCGAGGGCGGCCGGTAGGGGCGGCCTCGGGGTTGACCTGCTCGCGGGGGTTGATCTTCTCGGGGCCGGGTAGGAGCAAGGGCGTCCGTACCCGACAACCGGCAGAGGGAGAGGAACGATGAGCGAAGAGCAGCCCCGGGACACCCGGCCCGAGGACGTCCAGCCCGACGAGCTCCAGTCCGACCAGGAGCGCCTCGACGGGTTCCAGCGGGACACCGGCATCGCGTCCGACAAGGGCGACCAGAAGGCCAAGGACCTTGAGGAGAAGGCCTACGGCGGCGACGACGAGCCGCCGAACGTGCCCCTCCCGGGCTAGCCGTCCGCGTACAGAGCACAGATCCGGCCACGCAACGCCTGGCGTCGCGGGGCCGGATCTGCTGTGCCCGGTTTCTGGTGTCCGGGTCAGCCTCTGGGCGTTACTCCGTCTCGCGGGCGGCCCGTGCCTCGGGGTCGGAATCGGGCCCGAGGTCCCGGTCCACCGCGGCCCGGGTCTCCACATCGTCGGTGTCGTCCGGGAACGGCTCAGGATTCTGCCAGTCCTGGTCGGGAGAGGGCAGTCCGCCCCTGACCTCCTCTTCGACCTCGTGCTTCATCTGCTCGTCGAGTTCCGGACCGTGCTTGTTGCTGCCGCGTTCGATCATGATCCACTCCTTCGGTTCGCAGGTGCGGGGCGCTGCCGCGTCCCGCACTGCCGACTTACCCGCCGGAGCGGCACCCAATCCCGCGGGGGTCAGCGCCAGAAGGCGCTGAGCTCATCCGCCAGAGCCCTGCCCTGGCGGTGGCCCGCGCGGGCGGCCGGGGGCCGTGCCGACAGATCCATCATGTTGCCGCCGAACGCCTGGCGTGAAGGGCCATCCGGGCACACTGTCTCCACCACGCTGCCGGCGGCGCGCAGCTCCTCGACCTGGGATGCGAGCTGCATGCGCCACTCGAGCGGGTGGCGCGTCCTGCCGCCGAAGGGTGAGAGCACCAGCACCCGACTGCAGCCCCTCGCGAGGTCGGCATTCTCGTTGCGGCGGTAGCCGCCGTCGATGTACTGGCGGTTCCCGATCATGTACGGGATGCCGCTCGAGCAGCTCGCCGCGACGGCGTCCACGAGGTCGACGCCGCTGCGGCGGTCGAAGACGACCGGTTCGCCGGAGAGGGCGTCCACAGCTGTGATGAGGATCGTCTGGTCCGGCCAGCTCTGCTGGGGCAGTCGGGCGGCGACCGTGGCACGCCAGCGCTCCCGGGCCGAGACGTCGGAGGCCCCTTCCAGCTCGAGGGCCGCGGCTCCCATCCGGCGGCGCATGTCCGCGGCCGAGTGGGCGGCGGCGATGATCCTCCCGGTCCGCTCGAGGTGGTCCGCCGCGGGCCGCCCCGGCTGCCCGGAGCCGGGGCGCCCCTTGCTGGCGGGCGGCTGCCCGGGTCCGGCATCGAGGATGGCGGCCAGCAGCTCTGCGGGCTTCGCGCCCGTGATCTGGGCCGCGGCAGTCGATCCGGCCGAGGTGCCGATGATCACCTCTGCCGCGGTCACGTCCAGGCCGCCCTCGCAGAGGCCGGCGATGACGCCGATCTCCCAGGCGTTGCCCACGGAACCTCCGCCGTGGAGGACCAGCGCACGGCCGGAGGCGGAGATCCGGCCCGTGGCATCGATCTGCTCCCCAGCGGGGTGGGGGAGCGGAGCGCGGGAAGGTGATGAAGGGGTTGCGTCCATGGGAGTCGCCTTTCGGAAACGGTGCCGGCAGGGCGCTCCCGGTGGCGACTATGCCAGCCGCGTGATCGTGGACCGCGGGGGAGCACCCACTGATGCTGCGTTCACGGGTCTCACCTCCTGCCGGTTGGTCACGATTCCCCTGAACGATCGCACACGGGTGCCGGGCGCGCAACCGGCTGCCGGCCGCCCCGGCCCCGCCGGCCGCCAGGCCTGCGCTAGTCGGCGAAGACCTTGCCCGGGTTGAGGATGCCGGGCTGCACCACGGCGAGCCGGTTCGCGGAGGAGACCTCGAGGATCCGGTCCATGTCCCTGAAGGACAGCACGATCTCGCCCGGGCCCGCGATGGCCCCGCTGGCGAGCCCGGTGCCAGTTTGGGCCCCGGACTGGGCCAGCCGGTCGGCGCGTCCCGGACGACACGCCGACCGTTAGCGGCCCATCAGGGCAGGAGCGGACGCCCCGACCGGGACCGCGGGAACTAGGCCCCGGTGCGCCAGGCCGCGCGCGTGTACTGCGGCGGCCAGTAGTCCAGCTCGACGCCGAGCTCGTGGGCGGCCCGCAGGCCGAAGTGCGGATCGCGGAGGAACTCGCGGGCCACCATGACGGCATCGGCCTCGTCGTTGCCGACGATCTGGGCGGCCTCCTGCGGCGTGGTGATGAGGCCGACCGCGTTCACCGGCATCCCGGTGCCCTCGCGGACGGCGGTGGCGAAGCCCACCTGGTACATGGGCTTGACCGGGATGCTGGCCCGGGCCACGAGGCCGCCGGAGGACAGGTCGAACCAGTCCGCGCCCGCCGCCGCGGCCCATCCGGCCACGGTGATCGTGTCCTCAAGGTTCCAGCCGCCGTCCACCCAGTCCGTGGCCGAGAGGCGCACGAGGAGGGGGACGGCGTCGCCCGCCTCGGCGCGCAGGGCCCGGACGATCTCGAGCAGGAATCGGGCGCGGTTCTCGAGGCTGCCGCCGTACTCGTCGGTGCGCAGGTTGGAGAGCGGGGAGAGGAACTGGTGCACGAGGTAGCCGTGGGCGCCGTGGATCTCGAGTCCGTCGAATCCCGCATCCAGGGCCCGGCGCGCCGCGGCGGCGAAGTCGGCGACGATGCCCTTGATCTCCTCCACGGTCAGCTCGCGGGGGGTGGCGTAGCCGTCGAAGGCGACGGCGGACGGCGCCACGGTCTCCCAGCCGCCGTCCTCGACCGCCTGGCTGCCCTTCCCGCTCCACTCCCGGAACGTCGAGGCCTTCCGGCCCGCGTGGGCGAGCTGCATCGCGGCGGTGGCGCCCTGCGAGTGGATGAAGCCGACGATCCGGCGCCACGCGTCCGCCTGGGTGTCGTTCCAGATCCCCGTGTCCCAGTTGGTGATCCGCCCCTCGGGGTTGACCGCGGTGGCCTCGGTCATCACGAGGCCGGCGCCGCCGCGGGCGAGGGAGCCGAGGTGGGCGAGGTGCCAGTCGGTAGGCACCCCGTCCCATTCCTCGACGGAGTACTGGCACATGGGCGAGACCCACAGGCGGTTCCGGACATGGACGCCCCGGATGTCGACGGGGGTGAAGAGCTTCTCGGCAGGCATGCTGCCAAGATTTCCGCGCCGGACCGGCAGCGTCAAATGCCGGGCCGTCGGCGTCGGAGATTAGGCCGGGTCAGTCAGGCTTCGCGAAGGACGCCGCGCTGAGGAACTCGAGCCCCACGAACGCCGAGTCGCCGACCACCCACGCGTCGTGGCCAGGCGGGATCGTGTACGAGCTGCCGGCCGTGATCGTGGCTGTCTCGCCGTTGGCCAGGTGGACCTCGAGGGTGCCGGCCACGCAGTAGCCCACGTGGTTGTTCTGGCAGCTGTCGGTTCCGACCACCGGCTTGATGCACTCCGACCAGCGCCAGCCGGGGGCAAAGGTGAACCGCCCGATGGTGTAGTCGCCCACGGTGACCAGGTCGATCTCGGACTTGTCCGGGCGGCGCTTCTCGTCCGGATCGTCGTGCGACTTCACGTTCAGGCTCGTGACGACGTTGACGGACATATGGGTGCTCATGGCGCGCTCCTTCTGGCTCGAAGCCGCCCCGGACGAGCCTCCAGCTTCCCAGCGGGGACGGTCTATCAGGACGGTTTCAGGGTAGGGCCGCCCGGCGGTGGCCGGAAGGGCGATTCGGCCGGCGAAGCGCTGCGGGAATCGTCTCCGGGCGCGCCCCCAAGAGGTCAGCGCGCGCCCTTGCAGGCCAGTGCCGGGGTTCCTACCATGAGCACCGGTCTCACTGAGCAGGAGGTCGATTGCCATGTCTGTCATCGTCACCGTCAAGGTTCCAGGGGACACGGGCGTCTTCACGAAGTCTCTCGAGGACCGCGCGGAGGAGTACCGGAAAATCGCCGAAAGCGCCAAGGAGCACGGCGCCCTCCACCACCGCTTCGGAGTGGGAAACGGCTACATCCTCATTGACGACGAGTGGGAGTCCGCGCAAGAGTTCGAGAGCTTCTTCAGCGACCCCCAGCTGCGGGACTTCATGGGGACGGTGGGCGCCGACCTCACCGCGGCCCCGCAGATCACCGTCGGGGAGCGGATCGACTCACCCGATTCGTTCTGACCGACTCACCCGGCCCATCAAGGCCGCCGCCCTCACCGCGCACGACGCCGTTCCCACGCCGCGTGCCCGGCCGTCACCACGGCGATGAGCACCGCCGTGGCGCCGAGCCCGAGCAGGAAGATCGCCCCGTACTGGCCGGCGCCCGCGAGCGGCGCGGTGAGGAAGGTGCCCACCGAGCTGCCGAGGAACAGCGCGCAGGCGAACAGGGCCACCGCCGTGGCCCTCGCCGCGGGCGCGACCTCGGTGGCCCAGCCCTGCAGCGAGGAGTGCAGGATCGCGTTCGAGGCGCCGACGAGGACCGCGGTGGCCGTGATCGTCACCGGATTCTGCGCGACCGACGACGCCGCGTACCCGGCGAGCAGGACCGTCCCGCCCAGCCCCATGAGCCGCGTGCGGGAGAGTCGCTGCACGAGCCGGCGCATGAGCCGTGCGCCCGCGATCACCCCGACGCCGTACCCGGCCGCGAGCACGCCGGCGAGGGCGATCGGCACGTCCGCGTGCTGCAGGGCAGGCACGAAGTACGTCAGGACGCCCATGAGCACGGCGCCCTCGAGCACCGCTACCCCGTACACCCCGAGCGCGGCGCCCGAGAAGGCCGCGCGGAAGTCGACGGGCCCGCGGCGGTGCGTGCCGCCGTCGTGCGCGCGGCGGAGGAGGACCAGAAGGGCGAGGCAGCCGAGGGCGGGAAGCCCGAACACCACGCGCCAGTCGGTGAAGGCGGCGATGCTGCCGGCCGCGAGGGTGGCCGCCGTGGTGCCCAGGGCCGAGTAGACCTGCAGCTCGGAGAGGCCGCGGGCCTTGGCGACGCCGCTGCGCGTGTCGCCGATGACCGTCAGGAGCGTCGGGTACAGGCAGCCGGCCATGAGCCCGGCGGCGGAGCGAGCCACGAGCAGCGGCGCGTGCGCGCTGAACAGGGTGCTGGCCACCGCGGCGAGGGCCAGGCCCACCAGCGCCGTGCGGAGCACCGCCACGCGGCCGAACCGGTCGCTGATGAACCCCCACACCGGCTGCCCGAGCGCGTACAGGAGCGAGTAGGCGGCCACGAGCCCCACGGCCTCGGCCAGGGTCAGCCCCGTGCGGGCCGCGAGGACCACGAGCATCGGGGGAGTGGCGAACCGGTCGAAGAAGGACAGGAAGCCGATCGACATCAGCACCCGGTCCGGGATGGTGCCCGGCGCTGTCTGCTGCGCGCCTTCCTTGGTCACTGCCACGGCCTCAAGCCTAGGCTGGAGCCATGGCCAACAGCGCGTCAGGCGAATCAGTGATCCGTCGCGTGGTGCGCGTGATGGAGGCCTTCACCCGTGAGCGCCCGGCCCTCACCTCGGCCGAGCTGGCCCGCGCCACTGGCCTCTCGACGTCCACGGCGTACCGTCTCGCCGCCGGGCTCGCCGCAGAAGGGCTCCTGGCGCGCACTGAGGACGGCCGGTTCGCGGTGGGGGCGCGGATGTGGGAGCTGGCCGCCCGCTCCAACCCGCTCGAGGAGTTCCGCCGCCGCGGCCTGCCGTTCCTCGAGGGCGTCCACGCCGCCGTCCGCCAGCACGTCTCCCTCGCCGTCCCCGACCTCGAGAGCGGCACCGTCCTGTACATCGAGCGCCTCGACCGGCACGGCAACGCCGAGGGGAACCTCGGCGAGGTTGCGGCCCGTCTGGCCCTGACCGGCACCTCGACCGGCCTCGCCATCCTCGCCCACGAGGAGCCCGGAGTGCGCGAGCGCGTGATCGCCGCTGCTGCCGCCTCTCCGGAGCCCTCGGCGCACGACGCCGGCCCGCACCTCCGCGCGACCCTCGCCGAGGTGCGCCGCATCGGCTACAGCCGGCTCGTGGGCGCCCTCGGCGAGGACAACGTGGGCTACGCGGTGCCGGTCTTCGGCGCCGGACGGGCCGTGATCGGGGCGGTCTCGGTGGTCATGCCACGCGACGAGGACCGCGCCGAGCTCGTGCTGCCGGTCCTCGTGGCCACTGGCCGCGGCCTGTCCCGGGCCATGGGTGCCGAGCGCCGCCCCTACGGTGTGGGGGCGTGGATGCGACGGTAGGAGGCCCGCCGTTCTACGAGATGCGAGGCGGCGGCGAACGCCTTGGTGACCGCCGAGCCCAGGGTTGCACCGCCGCCCGGGTAGGCGTCCTTGAACACGGTGGCGGAGCAGTTCCCCGCCGCGTACAGGCCCGGGATGGGCTCACCCCCCGGCGTGAGGACGCGGCCGTCGAGGTCCGTCGCGAGGCCGCCTGCGGTGCCGAGCGCCCCGGCGTGGAGGCGCACCGCGAAGAACGGCGCCGTCTCGAGCGGGGCAAGGCACGGGTTGGGCCCGACCGCCGGGTCGCCGAGGTGCCGGTCCTGCTCGGTGGAGCCCCGGCCGAACTCCGCGTCGACCCCCGCCCGGGCGTCGGCGTTGAACCTCCGCACCGTCACGGCGAGGGCCGTGGCGTCCACTCCGATCGCCTCGGCGAGCCCGGCGAGGGTCTCGGCCCGGTGCATCCACTCCGGCACCGTCCCGACCGGGCTCCCGGCCACGGGGTACCGCGACCGGTAGGCGGCATCGAACACGAGCCACGCAGGGCTGTTCGCGGGCTTCGATGTGCCCGAGTCCACGTTCGCGAAGACCCGGGAGAGGTCGTGGTAGTTCATGGCCTCGTTCACGAACCGGCGCCCCGCCGCGTTGACCGTGATGGAGCCGGGCAGGGTCATCTCGACGTTGCCCATACGGCCGGTCGGCGCGCCGTCGTATTCCCAGCCGTCGGGGGCGATCACGGGAACGCCCCAGATCGCCCCCGTCTGGGCGAGCATGGCACCGGCCCTGAGCCCGAGGAGCAGCCCGTCGCCGGTGTTGGACGGCGCGCCGATGGGGGTGATGGGGAACCTCAGGAGCGAGCCCGCGAGGGCCTCGTTGCGTTCGAACCCGCCGGAGGCGATGAGGACGTCGTGGACCTCGAGCGTGGCGGGCTGTGCGCTACCGTCGCCGATGCGCACGAGCCAGCCCTCGCCGTCGTGCGCCTCGAACCCGGTCACGGGGGCCGAGACGGCGAGGTGCACGCCGCGCTCGAGCGCGGTGGCGATCAGGGTGCCGACGAGCGCCCCGCCCATGGTGCGCACCCCGGCGACGGCGCGCCGCTGGAGCAAGGACGGATCGGGGGAGGCGCCGTGGAGGTGGTCGCGCTCGTTCATCGAGATGAGCGGCAGGTAAGTGGGCGGCCGAAGGGCCTCGGCGAGGCCGGGGGCGCCGGGGAAGTCGGCCGGGTTGAAGGGGTCGTTGTCAAGGCTGCGGCCCGCTGCCACGGCGCCGGGCCACTCCATGTGGTAGTCCGGCCGGTCGAGGGGCCTGAGCGCAACATGGGTCTCCCGGTCGAGGAACTCGATGGCCCTGCGCGAGGTGCGCAGGTACCAGTCGATCTCCTCCTCCGTCATCGCTCCCTCCGTGGCCGCACGCAGGTATGCCGCGGCGCGCCCGGGCGAGTCGGTGCCGGGGGACATGAGTGGGTTGTCGGGCGCCCAGATCACGCCGCCGCCCGTGGCACTGGTCCCGCCGAGCCGGGAGGCCTTCTCGAGGACGACGACGCGCAGCCCCGCCGCGGCGGCCCGGCACGCCGCCACGAGCCCCGCGGCGCCGGAGCCCATGACCGCGAGGTCGTAGGCCGGAGCCAGCTCGGCGACGGGGGTCAGGAAGGGCGCGGTCACGAGCGGCCGCCTCGGGCGCAGAGCGCAGTGGCATCCCGGGCGCTGGGGTCGGGGGCCGCGGCCGGCAGGTCGACCGCGATCTTGCCGACCCGCTGGGTGCGGTCGCGCAGGAGCCGGAAGGCGCCGTCGAGCTCGGCGAAGCCGAAGCGGTGGGTGATGAGGGGCCGGCACGCGTCCTGGTTGCGGTCCAGGAGCGCGAGCGCGTCGTCGAGATGCAGGGAGTTGCGCGAGCCGAGCAGGTCGATTTCCTTGATGGGCAGCGAGCGCATGGACAGGGTGAGCTCGCGGTCGCTGATGCCGACCGCGACCACTCGCCCGGCGGGGGCCACGAGGTCCACTGCCGTAGCGAGCGAGGCGGGGGCTCCGGTTGCGTCGATGACGAGGGAGGGGCCCTGTCCGTCGGTCCAGGCATCGAGGACCGCGCGGTGGGCGACGTCGGGGAACCCCCGCTCCACGGCCAACGTGTGGGCGGCGCCGAGCCCGGCCGCGAGGCCGAGGCGCTCTGTGTAGGTGTCGAGCACCGTGACGCTGCACCCCGCCTCGCGCAGGGCGAGCAGCGCGAAGAGCCCTATGGGCCCCGCTCCGTTCACGAGCACGCGCTCCCCGCGCTGGGCCCGGCCGCGGCGGACCGCCTGGAGCGAGATCGAGACCGGCTCCCACAGCGGCGCCAGGTCCACGGGCAGGCTCTCGGGGATCCGGCGGGTCCGGGCGAGCGGGACGAGCATGAACTCGGCGAGCGCCCCGTCGTCGTCATAGCAGCCGTACACGCTCATGTGAGCGCAGGCGTTGGGCCTCCGGATTGTGCAGGCGTAGCAGCGGCCGCAGGCCGCGAAGGGCGAGACCACCACGTCGTCGCCCACCGCGAACGGGCCGCCCTCGTCCTGCGGATGCAGCCGCGTGATCGTCGCCGAGAACTCGTGGCCCTGGACGATCGGCAGCTCGGTCGCGTAGTCGTCCTCCCAGATGTGCGCGTCGGTGCCGCACAGCGTCACGCTCCGCACGCGCACGACGCCGCGTCCCGGCTCGGGCGCGGGGATCGGCGCCTCCTCGTAGCGGATCGTCTCGGCCGCGACGGTGCGGGCGAGCCTCATCGGGCCGGCTCCTCTGCAGGAGCGGGGTCCAGCCGCTCCTTGCCGAAGAACGGGCTCCAGGCCGAGACCGTCCGGCGAGCGATCAGCCCCTCCCGGCGGAACGGGTCGTCGTCGAGGAGGGCCGCGACGTCGTCCGCCGATTCCCCTGAGAAGACCAGAAGCGCCCGGGTGCCGCCGTCGGCCGGGCCTGAGACGACGAGGCGCCCGGATTCGTGGAGGCCGGACAGGAAGGCGACGTGCTCGGGGCGGTGGGCGTCCCGTTGCCGGGGCGCGTCAGTGTACTCGTAGGTGACGGCGAAGAGCGCCATGGGTCCTCCGGGGTTCTCGAGGGGGTGGGCTTGGTCCCGCTCAGTCTGCTGGGCCGGATCCCGGGTCCGGAGGCAGCATCCCAATGAATGGGATCGACACTCCAGGCGCGGACCGCGCCTCCGGCATCCCCGACACGTCTCCCCTCACCAGGAAAGGGCGTCACGAGGGTGCCGAGCGCGGCCCGCGCACCGAGCCGCTCGCGGATCACCTCGCAGGTTGCCCTCCCGGCCGCCGCGGCGACGCGGCCGGACGTCTGGGCGAAGACGCAGCCCTGCGGGCGCTTGCCCGTGCACCCGGCTCCTCCCCCCAGTTGCACGCGAGTTCCCGGCTCGCTCCGGTCCCGAAATCCACGGGGCGCGCCCGGGCGTCCCGCGGGGAGAGCCCCCTTGCCGGTGCTTGAATGGGCCCGTGGAGATCAGGTGGCTCGAGGCGTTCGTCGCGGTGGCCGAGGAGCTGCACTTCGGGCGCGCGGCCACGCGGCTGCACATGGCCCAGTCGCCGCTGAGCCAGACCATCCGCAAGCTCGAGAAGGACATGGGCGTGCCGCTGTTCGACCGCAGCACGCGCAGCGTGGCCCTCACCCCCGCCGGCCGCTCCCTCCTGCCGCACGCCTACCGCGCCCTGGACGAGCTCGAGGTCGCCCGGCAGGCCGCCCACGCCTCGGTGGGGACCGTCTACGGGCACCTGACCATGAGCTTCACGGGCGCCATCAACCACCGCACCCTCCCGCGGCTCACCCGGGCGCTGCGCCGCCGCTACCCGGACGTGGTCCTCTCGCTGCAGGGCCGCGTGGTGACGGGCGACGCCGTCGCGCAGCTCATGCAGGGAACGCTCGACCTGGCCTTCGTGGGACTCCCGCTCGACCCGTCCCCGCTCGCCTCCCGCCTGATCGCGCGGGAGGCGCTCGGCGCCGTCGTGCCGGTGGACCACCCCCTCGCCCAGCGGGCCGCGCTCGACCTCGCCGAGCTGCGCGAGGAGGACTTCATCATGATGCCCTCCGGTGGCGGCTCGGACCTCGAGCGCACGGCCACGGCAGCCTGCGTCGCGGCGGGGTTCCGGCCGCGGGTGGTGCAGACGATCGGCGACCCGTTCATGATCCTCACGTTCGTCGCCGCCGGGATGGGCGTGAGCCTCGTGAGCGAGGGCATGAGCGACATCCTGCCGCACGGGGCGGTGTACGTCCCGCTCTCCGGCCCCCAGCCCTACCTCCAGCACGGGCTCGCGTGGGCCCCCGCCAACCCCTCCCGCGTGCTGCCGCACGTGCTCGAGGTCGCCGAGCAGGTGCTGCCCACGCCGGCGTGACCCCGCTGGCCAGGTGCCGGCCATCTGGAATTGGTAGGATCCGGCGGTGAGCGCGAGCGTGTCGGTCCCGGCCTATTTCCCGTCCCCCACCGTGAGCGGCTTCCATCTCGGACCGCTGACCATCCACTTCTATGCCCTGTGCATCATGCTCGGCATCGCCGTCGCCGTGTGGATCACGGCACGCCGGTGGCGGCAGCGGGGCGGGCGGCCCGGCGAGGCGATCGACATCAGTCTGTGGGCCGTGCCCTTCGGGATCGTGGGCGGACGCATCTACCACGTCATCACCGACCCCGAGCTGTATTTCCTGCCCGGGAAGAACCCGTGGAACGCGTTCGCCATCTGGGACGGCGGCCTCGGCATCTGGGGCGCCGTGGCGCTCGGCGCGGTGGGCGTGTGGATCGGCTGTCGCCGCGCCGGCGCCTCCTTCCTCGGCTTCGCCGACGCCGTGGCCCCCGGGGTGCTCGCCGCGCAGGGGATCGGCCGGTGGGGCAACTGGTTCAACAACGAGCTCTACGGCGACCCGACCACGCTGCCCTGGGGGCTGCAGATCCACCAGATGGACCTCTCCACGGGCCGGGCCGTCACGGACGCCGCCGGCAACCCGGTGGTGCTCGGGTACTTCCAGCCCACCTTCCTCTACGAGTCGATCTGGTGCCTCGTGACCGCGGCCACGATCATCTGGCTCGACCGGAAGGTCCGGCTCGGCGCCGGGAGCGTGCTCGCCCTCTACGTCGCGGTCTACACGGCCGGGCGGTTCGTCTTCGAGCTCATGCGCTCGGACTACGCCAACCTCATCCTCGGCCTCCGGGTCAACACCTGGGTCTCCGGCCTGCTGTTCATCGCGGCCGTGGTCGCGTTCCTGCTGACCTTCCGGCGTCCGCGCTCGCAGGCCCGGCCCGAGGAGGCCCCGGCCCCCGCCGTGGAGTGACCCTCCAGGATTGTGTGCGAATTGCACATAGTCCTAGATCAACTAAGTGTTGGACGCACCACAATGGGCGCCCCCATGCTGGATGAGCCGCCACCTCCCGTGAGCGGCATCACCCGAAGGGAGCATCCATGTCAGCGTCGACATCCGCCGACTCCCGCACGCCGCGCACCCAGAACGCGCGGATTGCGGCCCTGTCCGGTTTCCTCGGCAGCACGCTCGAGTACTACGACTTCTTCATCTTCGGCTCCGCCGCGGCCCTGTTCTTCGGCAAGCTGTTCTTCCCCGACGCCGGCGCGGCCGGGACGCTGCTCTCGTTCGCCACCCTCGGGGTCGCCTACGTCGCCCGCCCGCTCGGGGCCGTGATCTGGGGCCACTTCGGCGACCGGATGGGGCGCAAGAACGTCCTGCTGCTGACCCTCGTGCTCATGGGCGCCTCGACGTTCCTCATCGGCTGCCTCCCCACCTACAGCGCCGTCGGGGGCCTCGCGCCCACCGCGCTCATCGCGCTGCGCTTCATCCAGGGGCTCTCCGCCGGCGGAGAGTCGCCGGGCTCGAGCTCCCTGACGCTCGAGCACGCGCCCGAGGGCCGCCGGGCCTTCTTCACGAGCTTCACCATGAGCGGCATCCAGTTCGGCATCGTGGTCTCGAGCATCGTGTTCATCCCGGTCACCATGCTCCCGCAGTCGGTCCTCCTGTCCTGGGGCTGGCGCATCCCGTTCCTGCTCAGCGCCGTGGTCACATTCGTCGCCTTCTACCTGCGCCGCCGGCTCGAGGAGCCCGAGCTGTTCGCCGAGATCAAGGACGACGCCAAGACCGCCGCGGTCCCGCTCGTGGACCTGTTCCGCAACGACTTCCCCAACGTGGTCCGGGTGACCCTCGCCGCCCTCGTGACCATGGTCGGCACCGTCTTCACCGTGTTCGCGCTGACCTATGCGACCGCGGTGGTGAAGCTGGACAAGCCGACCATGCTCGTCGTGATCGCGGTGGCCAACGCCGTCACGGTCTTCACGCAGCCGCTCTTCGCGCTCCTGGCGGACAGGATCGGCCGCAAGCCGGTCTTCATCGTCGGCGCCCTGGGCAGCGCCGTCATGGTGTTCGCGTTCTTCGGGGCCCTCTCGACCCGGAGCTGGCCGTTGATCTTCGCCACCGGGATCGGCCTCACGGGCGTCTTCTACGCCATGCCCAACGGCGTCTACCCCGCCTACTTCCCCGAGCTGTTCCCGGCCAGGACGCGCTATTCCGGCATGGCCGTGAGCCTCATGCTCGGCCTCGTCGTGGCCGGCTTCACCCCGGCCATCGGCGCCGCGATCACCGCGGGCGACTCCGCCAACTGGGGCCCCGTGGGCTGGATGACGGTGGCCTTCTGCCTCGTCTCCGCACTGGCCGTGCTCTCGGCGCGCGAGACGTACCGGGTGCCCAAGGACGAGCTCGGCCGCCGCTCCCGCCGCGCGGAGCCGTCCGAGGCGCTCCCCGTCCCGGCCCGGGGAACGGCGGGGAACTGATGCCCGCCAGCGGGACAGTCCCGGCGGGGCGCCGGTGCCTCGTGATCGG
The DNA here is from genome assembly GCF_054063535.1 of Sinomonas sp. RB5. NCBI lineage: Bacteria > Bacillati > Actinomycetota > Actinomycetes > Micrococcales > Micrococcaceae > Sinomonas > Sinomonas sp. RB5. The sequence goes on along the minus strand of NZ_JBSSGJ010000002.1, from coordinate 328,597 downwards.
GGCCGCCTCGGGCATCGGCCGCGCGGTGGTCGAGCGCATGGCCCCTGCCGCGGCGGCCCTGGTCGCCGCCGACCTGCCCGGTGCCCCGCGGCACGGCGCCGCCTCCGGCGTGGCCCACGTGGACCTCGACGTCACCGATCCGGCGTCCGTCGAGGCGGGCGTCGCCAAGGCCCTCGCGGAGACCGGCGGCCGGCTCGACGTCGTCGTCAACACTGCCGGGATCGTCGGCGGGGTCCGCCCGGCGGCCGAGGAGACCGTCGAGTCCTTCGAGCGGATGCTGCGGGTCAACCTCACGGGGGCGTTCCTCGTCTCCCGGGCCGTCCTGCCGCACCTGGCCCGCAGCGGCTCGGGCCGGCTCATCCACTTCGCCTCGACCGCGGGCAAGGAGGGCGTGGCGGGGATGGCCGCCTACTCCGCGAGCAAGGCCGGGATCCTGGGCCTCACCAAGGCCCTGGCCAAGGAGTACGCGGCCTCGGGCGTCACCGTGAACGCGGTGGCGCCCGGCAAGGTCGCCACGCCCCTCATCCGCGACCTCGCGGTGACGGACGCGGACCTCGCCCGGATCCCGATGGGCCGGCTCGGCACCGCGGAAGAGGCCGCCGCTCTCGTTGAGTACATCGCCTCCCCGGACGCCTCCTACACCACCGGGTTCGTCTACGACCTCTCCGGCGGCCGCGCCACCTACTGACCCCCACCGACAAGGACCACCATGACCGCCCCCAGCCACCTCATCGGCCTCATCGGCGCCAACGTCGCCGGCTCGCTCAGCCCGCTCCTGCACGAGCGCGAGGCCGCCGCCCACGGCCTCCGCTACGCCTACCGCACGCTGGACCTCGACGCGCTCGGCCTCGCGCCCGACGACGCCGGGCAGCTCGCCCGGGCCGCCGCCCGGCTCGGCTACACGGGCCTGAACGTGACGCACCCGTGCAAGCAGTCGGTCATCGCCGGCCTCGACGGGCTCTCCGACGACGCGCGGGAGCTGGGGGCGGTCAACACGGTCGTCATCGACACGCACGATCGCGGCCCGCGCCGCCGCGGATCGGGCGCCGCCGCGCGGCTCACCGGCCGCAACACCGACCACACGGGCTTCCGCGCGGCGCTCCTGGAGGGCCTGCCCGGCGCGGCCCTCGGCACCGTGCTGCTCGTCGGCGCGGGCGGCGCCGGCTCGGCCGTGGCCCGCGCCCTCCTCGACGCCGGCGCCGGGACCCTCCTCGTGGCGGACGCCGAGCCTGCCCGCGCCGAGCAGCTCGCCGCACGCCTCGCCGGGCGCCGCACCGGGAACCCAGCCGGGAACGCAGCCGCGGCCGACGGCGCGGGGCGGGTCGCCGCCGTCGTCCTCGACGAGGTGCCCACCCGCCTCGCGGAGGCCGACGGCGTGGTCAACGCGACGCCGATCGGCATGGTCGGGCACCCGGGCACCCCCTTCGACGCCTCCGCGCTCACGCCGCGGCACTGGGTGGCCGACGTCGTCTACCGCCCCCTGGAGACCCAGCTCGTGAAGGCCGCCCGGGCCGCCGGGTGCCGCGTGCTCGACGGCGGCTGGATGGCCGTGGCGCAGGCCGCCGACTCGTTCGAGCTCTTCACCGGCCGCCGCGCAGACCGCGCCCGCATGCGCGCCCACTTCCTCGAGCTCGCCGCGCAGGCCGGAACGGAGCTGTCATGAGTGCGCCCTACCGCGTCGGGATCGTGGGCTGCGGGGCCATCAGCCGCAACCACCTCGAGGCGTTCGCCGCGATCCCCGAGGCCACGGTCGTGGCCGTGTGCGACGTCGACCCGGGCCGTGCCCGCGAGACCGCCGAGCGCTGGGGCGTCCCCCACGCATTCGGCTCGGTCGGCGAGCTCCTGGCCGCCGGCGTCGACCTCGTCTCGGTGTGCACTCCGCACCCTACCCACGAGGCCGTGGTCCTCGCCGCCGCGGCGGCGGGGGCGCACGTCCTCTGCGAGAAGCCGATCGCGATCGACCTCGCCTCCGCCGAGCGGATGGTCGCCGCGTGCGACGCCGCCGGCGTGCGCCTGGGAGTCCTGTTCCAGCGCCGCTTCTGGCCGGCCGCGCAGCGCCTCCGCGCCGCGGTGGACGACGGCACGCTGGGGCGGCCGATCCTCGGCCACGCCTCGGTGCTGCTGCACCGGGAGCCGGAGTACTACAGCGCCGCCGCCTGGCGGGGGACGTGGGCCACCGACGGCGGCGGCGTGCTCATGACCCAGGCCATCCACTACCTCGACCTCCTGCAGTGGCTCATGGGCGAGGTCGTCGAGGTGCACGGGTACCTCGGCACGTTCACGCACGCGATCGAGGTCGAGGACACCGCGGCCGCCGTGCTCCGCTTCGCCTCCGGGGCGATGGCCACGCTCTCCGCGACGACCGCCGCCGCCCCGAGCCTCGGGGTCAGCATCCGCATCACGGGCGAGACCGGCGCGACCGCCGAGCTCACCGAGTTCCCCGAGGGCACCGACGGCCGGGTGACCATCCTCGCCCGCGGCCGCACCATCGACTCCGAGCCCGCGCACCCCGCCGGCATCGACCCGGACGTGGACCTGGCCACGATCAACGGCCAGCTCATCCCGCACCACGCCACCCAGATCCGCGACTTCGTCGAGGCCCTCGGCGCCGGCCGCGAGCCCGCCGTCACGGGCCGCGACGCCACCGCGGCCCTGGCGATCCTCCTCGCCGTCTACGAGTCCTCGCGCACCGGCCGCCCGGTCCGCCTGACCCAGCCCGCCGCCACCCCAGAAGGTGCCTCATGACCCACCACGCCTCCCAGCCGCTCGTCCTGGGCCGCAACGGCCGCCCGGCGCGCACCCTCCGCAACCGGCTCGTGAGCTCCCCGATGGAGCGCAACTACGGCACCACCGACGGGCGCATCACCGTCCAGTACGCGGACTACCTCGTGGCCCGCGCCCGGGCCGGCCTCGCCATCGTCACCACCGAGGCCACGTACGTGCGCGCCGACGGCAAGGGCCGCACCCACCAGCTCGGCCTGCATACCGACGCCGTCCTCCCGGGATTCCGGGAGCTCACCGACGCCATCCACGCAGCGGGCGCGCTCGCCGCCGTCGAGATCAACCATGGCGGACGCACCGCCCAGTCCGCGGTGAGCGGGCTCCCGCCCGTCGCGCCCGCCGCGGTGCCGTGCGAGGTCGCCGGCGGCGAACTGCCCCGTGCCCTCAGCACGCGCGAGTGCCACCAGCTCGTGGACGCCTACGCCCAGGCGGCCCGCCGGGCCGTCGCGGCCGGGTTCGACGCCATCAGCATCCACGGCGGGCACGGCTACCTCGTCCACCAGTTCATGTCCGCCCGCACCAACGGCCGCTCCGACGAGTTCGGCGCCCCGGAGCACTTCGCCAACCTCGTGATCCGGGCCGTCCGGGCGGCCGCGCCCGAGGCACTCGTCGGGATCCGCCTCTCCGTGCTCGAGGGCGTCCCGGACGGACTCGGCGCCGAGGAGACCCTCGAGGTCGTCTCGCGGCTCGACCTGGAGGCGCTGGACTTCCTGGACCTCTCCGCCGGCTCCTACGAGGCCGGCGAGTGGATCGTGCAGTCGGGGGAGTGGAGGCCCGGCGTCCTCGCCGACTACGCCCGCGCCTACCGCCGCTTCGGCCTGCCCCTCGGCCTCGCGGGGCGGCTCAACTCGCCCGAGGCCATCGAGGCGGTGCTCGCCGACGGCGTGTGCGACTTCGTCTCCCTCGGCCGTGCGGTGCACGCCGACCCGGCCTTCGTCCAGGGCGTCCTGGACGGTGCCCCGTACCGGCCCTGCATCGCCTGCAACGTCTGCATCGACAACCTCGGCCTCGGCCAGGTGACGTGCACCGTCAACCCGGCGGTCGGGCGCTCGCGGGTTCCCGTGCCGGCCCCGCGCCTCGTGCCGGCCGACGACGCGGGGCGGCCGGGCGCCGTTGTGCGCTCCTCCCCGCCCCACACCGTGGTCCTCGGCGCCGGGCCCGCGGGCCTGACCGCCGCGCGCGAGCTCGCCGAGGCCGGTGCGCGCGTCACGCTGCTCGAGTCGGGGGAGCGGATCGGCGGCCAGTTCGCGCTCGCCGCCGGGATGCGCCCCACGCCCGACTTCCACCGCTACCTCGAGTGGAACCGCGCGGAGCTCGCGCGCCTCGGGGTCGAGGTGCGCCTCGGCGCCGCCGCGGACGTGCGGGACCTGGCAGGCCTCGCGCGGGCGCTCGGCGCCGACGGGATCGTCCTCGCCACCGGCGGGACCCGCCCCGCGCCCGGCTTTCCGGTCACCGGCGGCCGCACCGAGGCGCCCGACGGCGGCGTGCTCGACGTGCGCGACTGGCTCGCCGGCCGCCCGGGCCTCCTCGCCGGCGACCGCCGCCCCGAGGAGGGCGCCTGGCCCGCCGCGGTGACGATCTGGGGCGCCGACTCGGTGGCCCTGTCCGTGGCGGACACCCTCGCGGCCCACGGCACGCGCGTGCTGCTCGTCGGGCCCGAGCAGGCCATCGCCCCGGAATCCGGGCGCCGCGCCAAGATCCTCGCCGTCCCGCGGCTCGAGGCCAGCCCCCACGTGCGGATCGTGCTCGACGCCCGCATCGTCGAGGCCGAGCAGCCCGGCACCCCGGAAGGCCGCGTCCGCGTCGTCGGGGCCGCCGGCGAGCGGTGGCTCGAGGCGCCCGGGCCCCTCCTGGTCTCCCGCGGCGTGGTGCCCCTCGGCGCGGCCGTGGACCGGGAGGGCCGCGAGGCCGCGCTCGGGCTCGGCGCGGGCGTTCCCGTGGTGCTCGCCGGGACGGTCGTCGACCAGACCCCGCCCACGGCGTCGAATGCGATCAAGAGCGGGTACGACGCCGCCCAGCGCCTCGCCGCCGCCCTCGCGCCCGCCGCATCGCCCGCCCCTTCCGCCCCGATCCTCGAAGGAGCATCCGCATGACCGCCGCCCAGACCGCGTCCGCGCCGCGGCGCCCCGTGGGCCTCGCCCAGCTCTCCCTCCTCGGGACCGCCCCGCCGGACCTCGTCCTCCTCGCCGCCGAGGCGGGGTTCGACTTCATCGGCGCCCGCGTCCGGCCCGTGACCTCGGCGGAGCGGCCGTACGACCTGCAGCCCGGCTCGCCGATGCTCGCCCAGACGCTCGCCAACGTCCGCTCCACCGGCGTGAGCGTGGTGGACATCGAATTCCTCCTCATGGACGGAACGGGCGGCCTCCATGGCCAGCGCGACGCCTGGCTGCGCATGTTCGAGGCCGGGCACGCCCTCGGCGCCCGGACCATGACCGTGGCCGGAGCCGATTCCGAGCCTGCCCGGTTCGCCGAGAACCTCGCCCGGATGGCCGAGGACGGCCGGGAGTTCGGCATCACGCCCACGCTCGAGCCCATCTCCTACCAGCGCATCAGCGCGCTGCCCGCGGCCGCTGCGGCAGCCCGGGGCGCCGGCACCCAGGTCGTCGTCGACACCCTGCACTTCCGCCGCTTCGGCGGCACGCTCGGGGAGCTCGCAGCCATCGCCGACCTCGTCCCGATGCTCCAGCTCTGCGACGCCCCGGCCCAGCGCCCCGGGGACCGTGAGGGCCTCGTCCACGAGTCCCGCGCCGCCCGCCTGGTCCCGGGCGAGGGCGGCCTCGCGCTCGCCGAGATCGTCGCCGCCCTGGCCCCGGCGCTGCCGGTGAGCGTCGAGGCGCCGTCTCCGCGCGACGTCGAGCGCCTCGGCGCGCTCGGCTGGGCGCGCCGCCTGAAGCAGGGCGCCGACCGCGTGCTCGCGGATGCCGAGGCGCTCGTCCGGGCACGGGCCACCGGGCCCGGCCACCGCACCCGCACTGCACCGAACGGAGCCTCCGCATGACCGCCCCCGTCCCGACATCCTCTGCCGTACCCGCCGTCCAGACCGACGTCCTCGTCATCGGCTCCGGCGCCGGCGGCCTGTCCGCGGCCGTGACGGCCGCCTACCACGGGCTGCGCGTCGTGGTGGTCGAGAAGGCCGAGGTCTGCGGCGGCGCCACGGCCTGGTCCGGCGGCTGGGCGTGGACCCCCGGCAACGCGCTCGCGAAGGCCGACGGCGTGGACGAGGACCCCGAGCAGTTCCGCACCTACCTCCGCCACCGGCTCGGAGACCGGTACGACGCCGCCCGCATCGACGCGTTCCTCGACGCCGTGCCCCACATGGTCGGCTTCTTCGACGGCCGGACGCGGCTGCAGTTCACGCCCGGCGCGAAGATCAGGGACATCTACGGCAAGACCCCCGGCGCGGGGACGGGACACCGCTCCGTCGGCCCGGCGCCGATCAACGCCCGCCGCCTCTCGCCCCGCGTGCGGAGGCTCCTGCGCGGTCAGCTCTACGAGACCTCGTTCCTCGGCATGGGCATCATGGCCGGCCCGGACCTGACCAGGTTCCTCTCGGCGTCCCAGGGCTCGCTGCAGGGCCTTGCGTATGCGGCCTGGCGGGTGGGGCGGCACGTCCTCGACCTCGCCGTGCACCGCAGGGGCATGCAGCTCGTCAACGGGACCGCGCTCGTGGGGCGGCTCCTGCAGAGCGCCGAGGACCTCGGCGTCGACGTGCGGGTCTCGACCCCCGCCGTCCGGCTCACCACCGACGACTCGGGGCGCGTCACCGGCGCCGTGGTGAGCGGACCGGAAGGACGGTACGAGATCGAGGCCGCGCGCGGCGTCGTCCTCGCGGCCGGCGGGTTCCCGAACGACGTGCAGCGGCGCGCCGCGCTGTTCCCCAAGACGCCCACCGGGCGCGAGCACTGGACGCTCGCGCCGAAGGAGGCCGACGGCGACGGAATCACGCTTGGCGAGTCGGTCGGGGCGCAGTTCGTCACCGACGTCGAGTCGCCCGCGGCGTGGTGCCCGGTCTCGCTCGTCCCGTACCGCAGCGGCCGGGTTGGGAACTTCCCGCACATCATGGACCGCGCCAAGCCCGGATCGATCGGCGTGCGCCGGGACGGGAAGCGGTTCGTCAACGAGGCGAACGGCTACTACGACTACGTCTCAGCGCTCGTCGCCGCGACGCCCGAGGGCGAAGCAGTGGAATCGTGGCAGATCGCCGACTCGCGGTTCGTGCGCAGGTACCCGCTCGGCATGGCCAAACCGCTTCCCGTGCCCCTGTTCCCGTACCTGCGCTCCGGCTACCTCAAGCGCGGACGGACCCTCGAGGAGCTCGCCGCGGCGTGCGGCATCGACCCGGCCGCCCTGCGCGAGACGGTCGAGCGGTTCAACGAGGGCGCCCGGCGCGGGGCGGACCCCGAGTTCGAGCGCGGCGAGACCGAGTTCAACCGGTACGGCGGCGACCCGAAGGTCGGGCCGAACCCCTCGCTCGCACCGATCGAGAAGGGCCCGTTCTACGCGGTCAAGGTGGTGCCCGGGTCGTTCGGGACCTTCGCGGGGCTCGCCGCGGACGGGCGGGCCCGGGTGCTGCGGGCCGACGGCTCCGCGGTCGAGGGCCTGTACGTGGCCGGCAATGACCAGGCCAGCATCATGGGCGGCTTCTACCCGGCCGGGGGCATCAATCTCGGGCCGGCGCTGACGTTCGGGTACGTCGCGGGCCGCGAGCTGGCCCGGGCCGAGCGCTACGAGGACGACGGCTCGGTGCCCGCCGAGCACGCCCAGGCCTGATCCGAGGGCCTGCGCGAGCGATTCTGCTCATGCTCGAGGGGCGCCCCGGCGTGCCGAGGCCGGACAGGCCGGGGTCGCACCCCCGGGTCGGCCGGGCGTGAGCAGAATCGCGCCCTCAGCCCCTCAGCGCCTCAGCCCTCGAACCCCGTGGACCCGCTCACCGACTCCCACGCGGTGACCTCCGCCGCCTGCGCCTCGGCCACCGCGCGGTAGCCGGCCAGTGCGTCCCGGCCGAGCAGCAGGAACGCCGGCGTCTGCTCGGCGTCCACCGCGGCGATGATGGCCCGGGCGGCCTTGGCCGGGTCGCCGGCCTGGGTCCCGTGGACCGTGTCGTGCTCCTTGCGCCGCTGCCCGGCGGTCTCGGCGTAGTCCGCGATGGGCTCGGCAGACTGGGTCAGTGAGCGGCCCGCGAAGTCGGTCCTGAACGCGCCCGGCTCCACGGCGGTCACCGAGATCCCCAGCGGCGCGAGCTCCTTCTGGGCCGAGCCCGAGATGCCCTCGAGCGCGGCCTTGGTGGCCGAGTAGTAGCCCGAGCCGGGCGGGCAGAGCCGCGCCCCGATGGAGGAGATGTTCACGATCGCCCCCGAGCGGCGGTCACGCATGCCCGGCAGCACCGCCTTCATCAGGGCCACGGGGCCGAACACGTTGGTCGCGAAGAGGCGGGCCACGTCGGCGTCGTCGCCCTCCTCCACGGCTGCCCGGTACCCGTAGCCGGCGTTGTTCACGAGCACATCGATGCGCCCGAAGCGATCCTGGGCGGCGGCGACGGTGGAGGCCACCTGCGCCGGGTCGGTCACGTCGAGCGGGACGGCGAGGGCCGTCTCGGGGTGGGCGTCCGCGAGGTCGGAGACGGAGGCGGCGTCGCGCGCGGTCACGACGGCGCGGTCGCCGCGCGCGAGGACGGCCTCGGCGAGGGCGCGGCCGAGCCCGGTGGAGCAGCCGGTGATGAGCCAGACGGGTGAGACGTCCATGGGTTTCCTTCCGTGGGTCCAGCGGGTAACTACACCAGTCAACGCGCTCGCGGCCGTCTGCGGGAGGCAGGGCCGATCCCTGGACCGGCAGTGCCTCCCAAGCGCGGCGGCGCGGCGCTACATTCAGTGCGGGGCCCTGCTCGAAAGGTTGGACATGCTCGGTCTGGAACTCGTCGTTGCCCTCGGCGCGGCAGTGGTCGTCGGGAGCCTGCTCGCACCCAGGATCAGCATCACCCAGCCCCTGCTGCTCGTGCTCCTCGGCCTCGCGCTCACCCTGGTCCCGGAGTTTCGCGGCGTGGGCCTGCCTCCCGAGACGGTCCTGCTGCTGTTCCTCCCGCCGCTGCTCTACTGGGAGAGCCTCACCACGTCCCTGCGCGAGATCCGCAGGTTCATCCGCGGCATCATCCTCAGCGGGACGCTCCTGGTGGTCATCACCGCGGGCACGGTCGCGTCGGTGGCGCACGCGCTCGGGATGGACTGGGGCCCCGCCTGGATCATCGGCGCCGCGGTGGCCCCCACGGACGCCACGGCGGTGGCCGCGATCGCCCACGGGCTCCTCCCGCGCCGGCAGATGACCGTGCTGCACGCCGAGAGCCTCATCAACGACGGCACCGCCCTCGTGGTCTACGGGGTCGCCGTCGGGTTCGCCACCGGGTCCGTGGACATCAGCCCGCTCATGGTCACCGGCGAGTTCCTCTACTCCTTCGTGGGCGGGGTGACCGTGGGCGTCGCCCTCGCATGGGCCATGCTCTGGGTGCGCCGGCGCATCGAGAACCCGCTCGCCGGCAACGCCGCGACCCTGCTGACCCCCTTCGTGGCGTACCTCGGGGGCGAGCTCGTCCACGCCTCGGCCGTGCTCGCCGTCGTCTCGTGCGGCCTGTACATCTCCCAGGCCGCCCCGCTCGCCGTCTCCGCCTACACCCGCCAGCAGACGGTCGCGGTCTGGGGGATCGGCAGCTACCTCCTCAACGGTGCCCTGTTCGTGCTCGTGGGCCTGGCGCTGCCGTCCGCCCTGGGCGGGATCGTCGCCGGGCAGGCCGAGCATGGGCAGCCGCTCGGCAGTGTGCTCCTCGTCGCCGCGGCGGTGTACGGCACCATCCTCGTCACGCGCCTGGCGGTGCTCGTCGTCTCGGCCTACGTGATCAGGGCCGTGGACCGCCGCCCCCACCAGCGCAAGCTGCGCACCACGAACCGCGCCCGGGTCATGAGCACGACGGCGGGCGTCCGGGGCGCCGTCTCGCTCGCCGTCGCGCTCGCGGTCCCGCAGGACTACCCGGCGCGGGACGCGATCGTGTTCGTCACGGCCTTCGTGGTGGTCGCGTCGCTGGCGCTCCAGGGCTCTGCGCTGCCGAGGGTCATCCGGTGGTCCCGCATCCCCGAGGACACGAAGGTCACCGAGGAGCTCCTGCTCGCCAAGCGCACGGCGATCGAGGAGGCCTTCAAGGCGCTGCCCGACCTCGCCCGCGAGATCAACGTGGACGACGAGGTGCTCGAGCGCATCCACCATGAGTACGACGAGCACTTGGCCGCCATCACCGCCGGCTTCGACGACGAGGACCACCCGGCCGTGGCGCGCACCCGCCAGTACGCCCGGCTGCGGCTGGCGCTGATCGGCCACAAGCGGGCCACGGTGGTGCGCTTGCGGGATGAGAAGACGATCGACGACACGGTCCTGCGCACCATCGAGGGCGAGCTCGACGCCGAGGAGGTGCGCCTCGCCCGCCAGCAGGAGACGGAGTGAGCACCAGCGCCGAGGGGCCGCCCCGTCTGTGGGTCACCTTCTGTGGGGCAGCTCCTGCAGGGCACCTCCTGTGGGTCACCTCCTGTGGGCACCTTCTGTAGGTCAGCTCCTGTGGGCACCTTCTGTAGGTCAGCTCCTGTGGGGCATGGTCAGGACATTGACCTTCAGGAGATGACTTTCAGATGGAAGGGCGGTTCGGGCGCCTTTTTTCTGGGGGGCAGCGATTCCGACCTGCTATGAGGCCGCACTCCCGGCGTGTCGCCCGGACACGCCGGGGCTCGGGCGCCACCGAACGCGAAAGCCGGTCGGTTCCGCCCCCGGGTCTACTGGTCCCCGCCTGCCTCGATCCACTCCTTCAGGCGCAGGTAGGTCGCGGAGGTGTCCCGCTCCACCGCGGCGGCCGAGGCGCCGCTGAGCCCCGTGATCCGGACCGTGAGTTCGCAGGTGCCCTCCTCGGCGGCCTCGATGCGGTACTCGAGGGTCCCCGGCGGCTCGTTCACCACGACCGGGTCCCAGCGGGGATCGAAGGTCGCCTTGAGCCGCCGCGGAGGGTCGATCGCGATGACGTGCCCGAGGGCCACCTCCGACCCGCCCGCGCGCAGCTCGTAGGCTGCCTCGGGCGCCCACGAGCTGTGGACCGTCTCGCCGCTCTTCCACGGCCGGGGCACCTCGGTGTCGGTGAGCGCGCCCCACAGCGCTTCGGGGGTACAGCGGATGCGGACGCGGCAGACCGTTTCATTCATCGTCCCAGCCTCGGCCACCGGGCCCGGGCGGTTCAACCCGCCGAGCCGGGCACTGGCAGGGCCTCCCTCGTCGTGGCGCGGCGGCGTAGCGTCGGTTCCATCCGGACCGCTGACGAAAGGACTCTTCTCCCATGCAGTACACCCGTCTCGGCACTTCTGGGCTCCGCGTGAGCCGCCTCGCCCTCGGCTGCATGAGCTTCGGCGACCCCTCACGGGGCTACAACGAGTGGGCCCTCGGCGATGACGCGGCCGAGCCCCTGTTCCGCCAGGCCGTCGAGCTCGGCATCACGTTCTGGGACACGGCGAACGTCTACGGCTACGGCTCGAGCGAGGAGATCGTGGGCCGCGCGATCAGGGAGTACACCCGGCGCGAGGACGTGGTGCTGGCCACCAAGGTCTTCTTCCCGATGCACGAGGGCCCCGGCGGCCGCGGCCTGTCCCGGCGGGCGATCATGGAGCAGATCGACGCGTCCCTGGCCCGCCTCGGCACCGACTACGTGGATCTGTACCAGATCCACCGCTTCGACCCCGAGACCCCGGTCGAGGAGACGATGGAGGCGCTGCACGACGTGGTCAAGGCCGGAAAGGCGCGCTACCTCGGCGCCTCGTCCATGTGGGCCTGGCAGTTCCAGGCGATGCAGCACGCCGCGGAGGCGAACGGCTGGACGCGCTTCGTCTCGATGCAGGACCAGTACAGCCTCGTGGAGCGCGAGGACGAGCGCGAGATGATGCCGCTGCTGGCCACGACCGGCGTGGGCAGCATGCCGTGGAGCCCGCTCGCCAAGGGCCGCCTGACCCGGCCGTGGAGCGACCAGCAGACCGCGCGCGCCACGACCGATCCCCTGCAGAGCCGCTACTCCGGCGAGGTGAACAAGCCGATCGTCGATGCCCTCCAGCGCGTGGCGGAGGCCCGGGGCGTGCCCATGGCGCAGGTCGCGCTCGCCTGGGTGCTGCGGAACCCGGTGGTGTCCGCACCGATCGTGGGCGCGACCAAGCCCCATCACCTCCCGGACGCCGCCGCTGCCCTTGAGCTGGCGCTGACCGAGGACGAGGTCAGGGCCCTCGAGGAGCACTACACACCGAGGATGCCGTCCGGGTTCTGAGCCGGGGAGATGTGGAGCGGGGCCCGGGGCGACTGACGGTACTTTCGTCTCTGGGCCTGGCTCCGGTGCCGGCGCAGACTGGGCCGATGAGCGCGACATCGAGTCTCCTTCCCCCGGTCGCGCGCAACCTCGGAGCCAACCACGCGCTGTCCCCGGACCGCCTCTGGGTCCGTCTCGTGCGCGCCACGGTGGGCGTCGCGGCGCTGGTGGCCCTCATGCAGAAGACGGTCGACGCCACGCTGCCGACCAATGACGTCGACATCCCGCAGCTCTACTCGGAGTTCACGGTCCAGTCCAACCTGGCCGTGGGACTCGTCCTCATCCTGTCCGCGGCGTTCCCGCGCGCAGGCCTCCCGCTCAGGTGGGACCACCTGTTCGGCGCGCTCACGTTCTACCTGGTCATGACGGGGATCATCTACGTGGTCCTCGTTGCCCCGCCGAACGAGCCGTGGTGGACCCTGGACCTGTACTGGCCGCAGATGATCCACCATCGGATCGTCCCGCTCGTGATGGCGCTCGACTGGCTCCTCGTCACCCGCACCGTCGGCGGCCGGTGGTGGCGCCCCATCGCGTGGATGGCCTACCCGGCGGCGTTCCTCGCGTTCTCGTGGATCCGCGGCGGCATCGACGGCTGGTACGTCTACACGTTCCTCGATCCGACGCTCGACGGCGGGTGGCCGGCCGTGGCTGCCACGACCGGCCAGGTGCTCGCCGCCTTCCTCGTGGTCGCGGTCCTCATCCATGCGGCGGGCAACATCCGGGTTGCGCTCGCCGTCGGGCGGCCGCCTGCGCAGACGGCTACCGTGCGGTCCCGCGCCGCGCGCGGCGCGCGGCCGCCCGGAGTTGGATGATCCGGATGGCCCCGGCGATCGCCACGAGCACGCCGCCGGCGACCGCCGCAATGAACAGGGCGAGGCCCAGTGGCACAGGCCCGATCAGACCGAGGAAATGGACCTGGACCATGTCCTGGTTCTGGATGAAGAACACCACGAGCAGGATGAAGACCACGAGCCCCGCAATGACGGCGGTCCAGGTGGCTCCCGCCCGGGACACGCCCTGCCGCGCGTACGCGGGCTGCACCTCCGGTTCCTCCCGCCGAGGTCCGGTTGGCGGCGTGGAAGTCGGACGGGTGGCGGGAGGGGGAGCGGCCGGTGGCTGCTCCCCGCCGGCGCGCTGGCCTGCGACGTCCTGTCCGTCAGCGGGGTCCGTCGTCATCGAGGCTCCTGTCCGTCTCGACCGGGGTGCGGTCAACGTCGGTGACGACCGGGACCGGCTGGTTCATGCTGGTCCCGAGCTGGTGCCTGCGGAGGCGGCTCTCCCGCAGCTGCCCGACGGGGCCCTCCTGCAGGGCCACCTCGTTCTGCGCCCGCTCCGTGTCCGCCAGATCCTCCGGCGCCGAGCGGCCGTAGTGCCGGTACAGGCGGTCCTCCTCGCCGGGTTCGAGGCGCTCGTCCGCGTCCACCCGGGGCGCGTCCTTGACGTGGTCCTTCGTGTAGGGAACCACGAGATTCTCCTCGGCGATCCGTGCCCCTTCGAGGGGCACAAAGGACTCCTTGGTCCCGAAGAGCCCGGTCTTCACGGTGACCCAGGTGGGGACGTCGGTCTCGTCGTCAAGGTAGAAGTCGCCGATGCCGCCGATCTTCTCCCCGTCCTGGGAGACCACGTCCCCGTGGCCGTCCTTGAGGTCCTCGAGGTCTGCGTTGGTGAGCATCGCGGTTCCTCCTTCATGCGTCCGGTCGTGCTCTGGCGTGGTACGCGCCCTAGGCCCAGTGTGCGCTCAGTACTTGTGGGCGCCGCCGTCGGCCGAGTCGGGCATGTGCGCCCGGGCCGCCTGCTTGATCTGCTCGCTGGCCGGGGGAGCGGCGTCCGCCTGGGCCTTGACACGCGGGGCCTCCTCCTCGGCGCGGGAGAGGTAGCGCTCCCAGCGCTGCGACATCGGCTTGATGAGGCCTCCGCCCACACCGACGATGACCACACCGACGATCGCCGCGAGCACCGCGATGAGGATCGGCGTCGTGACGGTGACCGCGATGTCCACCTGGTTCAGCGCGGCGATGATGCCGATGCCGATCACGAAGATGCTCGCGATGTTGGCGAGGGTGCGGCCGTACGAGAGCCCGCCGAGGGAGCCCTGTATGAGGGTCTTGAGCGCGGCCGCGATGGCGGCGGCCACGATCACGATGATGATCGCCACCACGATCTTGGGAAGGAAGGCGATGATCGCGGCGAGCAGGGTGCTGACCGGGTTGGGCCCGAAGACGCCGAAGGCGAACTGGAGCACGAAGAGCACCAGCGCGTAGTAGATGATCTTCGAGACGATCTCGCTGGCGTCGAGATTGGAATTGGCAAGGGCGCGCTTCACGCCGCCGCGCTCAACCCAGCGGTCGAAGCCCACCTTTGCCAGGAGCCGAGAAAGCGCTTTGGCGATGGCCTTGGCCACCAGCAGGCCCACGATGAGGATGACGAGGAAGAGCAGGAACTGCGGGACGAATCGCGCCACTTCGGCGAGACCCGCAGTGAGTGAGTCGATCATGGCGAGGCCTTCCGTTATCAATGTTTCGCTTGATGCTGCTGTGGCCCGCAATTGCCCAGTGGCCCTCACCCGGAAACAATTCACCTCGCGCGCCGAAGGCCGCCTGCAGACGCATTTCCGCAATTCCGCGGACGACGACGGCGCGGGGCCGCCTCCCGTACGGAAGGCGGCCCCGCGCCGTCGTGCTTCGTGTGGCGGTGCGGCCGAGCGGCTCAGACCTGCGCTGCCGCGTGGCCCTTGAGGACGCCGGCGAAGAACGCGCCGAGCTCGTCGGTGGCCGCGAGCGGCAGGACGTCGGCGACGTACTGGTCGGGGCGGACCACCACGACCACGCCGTCGCGGTCGATCCCGCGCTGGGCGAAGATGTCATCGTCCGGGAGCGTGCCGAAGACGTTCTCGAGGTCGTTGAGCCCGAACTCGCCCACCTGGGGCTTGAACACGGCCGGGACGTCGTTCAGGTCGAAGGCGCGGTGGTCCTGCTGGTAGACCACCTTCACGTCGAACCAGGCGTTGCGGTCGAGGCCCTCGGGGGTGGCGACGACCGGCGAGGCCGGGTCCGTCGCGAGCCAGTCCGCGAACTTCTCGAGCGTCGAGCCGGCGGTGCCGGGCTTGGCGGCATCGGCGAAGACGTAGATGCGCCAGCGGCCGTCCGCCGCGGCGAGGTGGCCGAGGTGCAGCGGGTTCGTGTCGCAGATCCGGGCGACGCGGGCGGACTTGAAGCGCTTGCCCACGGTGTAGCCGGTGGCGAGGGCCTGGTGCCTGGCCGCGCCCACGATCATGGACTGGGTGTACTCGGTCATGAACCCGGCCGGGAACTCGGCGGTGCGCACGTAGAAGTCGGCGAGCTCCTGGGGGTTCTCGAACTCCTCGGGCTTCTTGGCCATCATCGAGGACCACGTCCGGTCGAAGTCGATGAGGTTCTGCGCGATCACCTGGCGCTCGGCGGTGTAGGTCGACAGCAGGCTCTCGGGGCTGCGGCCCTCGAGGACGTGGCCGAGCTTCCAGCCGATGTTGAACCCGTCCTGCATCGAGACGTTCATGCCCTGGCCGGCCTTGGCGCTGTGGGTGTGGCATGCGTCGCCCGTGATGAACACGCGCGGGGTGCGGGTGCCGGCCAGCGAGGTGGGGACGTCGTCGAAGCGGTGGGTCACGCGGTGGCCCACCTCGTAGACGCTGTTCCACGCGACGCTCTTCACGTCCACGGTGTAGGGGTGGAGGATCTTGTTCGCGCGGGCGATGATCTCCTCGAGCGGGGTCTGGCGGATCTTGCCGTGGTCGTCGTCCGGCACCACGCCGAGGTCCACGTACATGCGGAACAGGTACCCGCCCTCGCGCGGAATGTGGAGGATGCTGCCGCCGTCGTGCGACTGGATGGCGCACTTGGTGCGGATGTCCGGGAAGTCCGTGTTCGCCAGGACGTCCATGACGCCCCAGGCGTGGTTGGCGCGGTCGCCGCTCATCTCGCAGCCGATCGCGTCGCGCACCTTGGAGCGCGCGCCGTCCGAGCCCACCACGTACTTGGCGCTGATGGTGCGCTCCTGGCCCTGGTTCTCGGGCCCGGAACCGACGATCCGCACGGTCACCGGGTACTCGCCCTCGCCGATCTCGAGGCCGAGGAACTCCCAGCCGTAGTCGGGGGTCATCCGGGTGGGGGAGTTCCGCATGACGTCGGCGAAGTAGTCGAGGACGCGGGCCTGGTTCACGATCAGGTGCGGGAACTCGCTGATGCCCATCTCGTCGTCGACCGCGCGGGAGGTGCGGACGATGTTCTGGGGGTTCCCCGGGTCGGGCTGCCAGAAGTTCATCTCGGTGATGTGGTACGCCTCGGCGATGATCTCGGGGGCGAAGCCGAACGCCTGGAACGTCTCGACGCTGCGGGCCTGGATGCCGTCCGCCTGGCCGATCTCGAGACGCCCGGGGCGGCGCTCGATGATGCGCGTGGTCACGTCCGGGAACTGGGACAGCTGCGCGGCGGTGATCATGCCCGCGGGGCCGGTGCCGATGATCAGGACGTCGACTTGGTCGGGGAGCTCCTCGGGGCGGTTGAGGCCGACGCCCGCGGCCGGCTGAACCTTGGGGTTCGTGGAGACGTAGCCGTGATGGTGGAACTGCATGGGTTTCCTCACTTCTCTGTGGGGTGGCGACCACTCGCCATCGCATTGCCTGTCCGATATCTCGCTCGGTGTTCCATAATGGAACACCGTGTTCTAATATCGCTCACAACGATGGTACGCGAGGAGTGGGCCAGCCCACAAGGCCGGGCGGGGCAGCCCCCGCGCGCCTGCGCTCCCGGACGCACGACGCCGCCCGGTCGCCTCCCCGACCCGGGGTCACCTTGCGTGCGACCCGGGGTCACCTTGCGTGCGACCCGGGGTCACCTTGCGTGCGACGCGGGGTCACCTTGCGTGCGACGCGGGGTCACCTCCCGCGTGACCCGGGGTCACCTTCCGCGCGACGCGGGGTCACCTCCCTTCGTCCGCCGTCGCCGCGTCCGCGAGGACGGGCCCGAGGATCTGGGCCAGGGCTCCCTCGCCCACGGTCGGAAGGGCACCGCTCGCCGCCCGCCGGGTGCGGGCGAGCGCAGGGGCCTCGCGCCAGGCCCGGACGAGGGCCGCGAGCTGCATCCCGAGCACGCAGGCCGGCCGGCAGATCCGCCCGTCCTCGACCGCGGTCAGGAGAGCGGTGTACACGTGGGGCCACTGCTCGTAGTGCTGGTCCAGGATCGTCAGCACCCGGGCGCGGTACCCACCGCGCATCAGCTCCCGTGCGGCCACGAGGCGGGAGAGCCGGCCGTTCCCGTCCCGGAAGGGATGGATCGTGAGCAGCCCGAGGTGGAGGCGGAGGGCCGCGCTGTAGCCGGTCCGGGGGCCGCCGGCGGACGCGGCCCCGATGTCCTCCTCGTACGCCGCGCACAGCTCCTGCAGGAGCGGGAGCACGGCTGCGGGGTGCGGGAAGGTGTGGCCGCCGGGGATCCACAGGTGCACGGTGCGCAGCGCCCCATCCCCGCCGGCCTCCACGTGCAGCGCCCGCAGGCGGTCCACCGTCAGCGGCGGGACCGCCCCGGACGACGAATCCCGCGCGAGGCCGTTGAACGCGTCCTCATAGTGCGCCCGTTCCGGCGCCGTCCCGTAGCGGAGGCTCTCGCGCCGCATCGGCCCCTGCCAGCGTTCGGGGGCCTGGAGGCCGTGGTCGAGTCGGTCAGCGGCCTCGGCCAGGAGCCGGTCCACGAGGTCAATCCGGGCCGGCGATCCGCAGGGGCAGGGATCGAGCCCGCTCCGGCACCCGCCGCGGTGGAGGGCCGGCCCGGCGGCAGGTCCCCGCGGGGCGGAGGCCGGCCACGCCAGAGTGCTCCTCGGCGGGCGGGAACGCAGGGCAAGGACCGCGCGGGAGACGCCGCCGTCCAGGAGGCCGTCGTCGCGGCGGAGGTCTGGCCCGGGGTCGGCTCCGCGCCAGCGCCACACGCCGTCGCGGTCCACGGACGCGTCCCACCGGGCCAGGAGCCAGCCCAGGCTGGCGGTCGCCCGGGCCAGCGCGCTGTGGACCTCGGGGCCGGGCAGCTGCCCGCCGCCCGGCCCGGCGGGGGAGGGGAGGACCGCCTCGCCCACCACGTACAGGCTGTGCACGGCAGAGCCGTCGGCAGTCCCGCTGGCCGACCTGCCCGCGGCGCCGGAAGCAGCCCGGGCCGCCCGGTCCAGCTCCCACCGCCAGTCCGCCGCGGGCAGCCCCGCGGCCATCGCGGCCATCAGGGCGAGGGCGGCCGGGGGTGCGCCCCCGGGGTGTGCGGGCGGGTTGACCACCGCCGGGCGGCAGGTCCGCAGCCACGGGCCGATCGAGTCGACGAATCCGGCCCAGCCGTGCGGCGCCGGGCCGCCGGCGGCCTCGAGCTCCAGGCCCCGCGCGATGACCGTGGTGTAGGCCGAGAGGTCCCAGGCTGCCGTGCCCGAGCGGAGCACCCCGCCGCCGGGCAGCCTGAGGTCCCAGGACCCCTCCGCGGCGATCCGCCCGGCGTCGACCGCATCGCACCGCACCCCGAGCGCGCGCCCCCGGTCGGCCAGATAGGCCAGCACGGGGTCGTGGCCGCGGCCGAGGAGGAGGACGCTCATGCGAGCAGCAGGTCAGCGACCGCGGACACCGCCGTGCCGGCCATGTCCGCCAGTTCCGCCTCGGTCGGCTGGGCCGAGACCCGCGCGAGGCGCAGCAGGAGAGGGCCCGTCCCGGGCTCGGGGAGGAGGGTGCGCCAGTACAGGCAGCAGAAGGCCAGCCCCGACATCGCGGCGGTCTCGAGGCTCAGTCGTCGGATCTCGGGTGGCGCGGCCACCGTCTCGTGGTAAAGCCAGCACTGGTCGCCCACCACGAGGACCTTCTGATAGAGCCACCCCGGCGGCATCCGCTCACGGAACCGCACCGCCGTGCCGTGCTCCGCGCCGTCCGGGCCGGGGAGCGGTTCCTGCTCGAAGGCCGCGGGGTCCACGGGCCCTGCGCCGCTGCGGCGCTCGGCCAGGAGCAGCGGCGGGCGCATCCTGCCGGCGGACATGAGGCAGTCGATCGCCTCGCGCGACGAGGGTGCCGCGGGGAGTCCCAGAGGGGGCCTGTTGACCACCGGCGAGGCCGAGAGGGCGCCTGCGAGGGCGAGGGCTTCCGCCACGGCGCCGGCGCCGGCCGTGTCCGCCCCCGGCTCCCGGGACCTCAGGAGGAGCGGCACGTCCGGCTCGACCCTGGCGGTGCGGCCGCCGATCGTCACCGAGACCCGGCGCGCGTACGCCGCGGGGGCGAGCACGGCCGCGGCCTGCCCGCGGCGTTCCAGCTCCTCGCGCACCCGCCCCAGCACCCCGTCCGTGGGCGCGCCCACGAGCAGGGGTCCCGTCAGGGGGCCGGCCATCAGCGCCCGGCCTGTGTCAGGGCCTCAGAGGACATCGTCCTCGGGCCCGGGCTCGACCTCTTCGGTCTCGCTCCAGCCTTCGCGTGTTCCCGAGCCGTACTTGTAGCCCCGCTCGGGAGCCGGCGCCGTCCCGTAGGACGTCGGATCCGCGGAGCCCCTCGCCTCGCTGCCCTTCGGGGTGCTGCCTGCGAGCGGCTGGGAGCCTTCGTCCCGTCCCGTCGCCGGCGATTCTCCTGCGCCAGACATCATGCCTCCCGACTCCGCCGGTCGCGCCCGCACTGCGGGCGGCCTGACCACCCCACCTTGCGCGGTTCGGGGCCGCGTCCCCAGAGTCCGAGGTCCCGGATTCCCGCGCTGCCGATCCACGGGGCGTTGCTACCCTGTGCGCATGCCCGATGTCGCGCTCGTCACAGGCACCTCGTCCGGGATGGGGCTGCACGCCGCCGTCGAACTTGCCCGCCGCGGCCTGACCGTGGTCGCCACGATGCGCGACACCGCGCGCGCCGGTGCCCTCCGCGAGGCGGCGGAGGCGGCCGGCGTCGTCCTCGATGTCCGCGCGCTCGACGTCGTCGACCACGCCGCCGCGGAGGGGCTCGTCGACGCCGTGGCCGCGGACCACGGCAGGATCGACGTCCTCGTCAACAACGCCGGGAGGGGCTGCGTCGGGACGGCCGAGCAGCTCCCGATGGACGTGATCCGGGACCAGCTCGAGGTCAACTACCTCGCGCCCGTGCACCTGGCCAGGCTCGTCCTCCCGGGCATGCGCGAGCGCGGCCACGGCCGCATCGTGACCGTGACGAGCGTGGGCGGCGCCGTCGGCCAGCCCTTCGCCGACGCCTACTGCGGCGCCAAGTTCGCGGTCGAGGGCTTCATGCAGTCCCTCGCACCCGTCGTCGAGCCGTTCGGGGTGCGGGTGAGCATCGTCGAGCCCGCCGCGGTGGCGAGCGAGTTCGTGGCGAACGTCGAGCGGCCGGCCGACGTCGGCGCGTACGGCGCCCAGCTCGAGGCCTACCTCGCGCGCACCTCGGGCGCCTTCGCGGGGGCGCAGACCGCCGCGGACGCCGGGGCCGCGATCGCCGACGCCGCCACCTCGACCGCCTACCGCTTCCGCTGGCAGACGTCCGAGGCCGCCGTCCGCTTCGTGGGCGCCTCGCTCGCCGATCTCGACGGGGAGCGCGTCCTCGGCGTGACCCGCTCCTGGGTCGCGGGCCAGCCGGGGGCGTAGCGCACCCGGGCGCACGACGGCGCGTGGTCGCCGCCGCCGCGCGCCCTCGCCTCAGGCGCGGTGCAGGACCCCTTCCTGCGCATTGGGGGCGAGCCTCGGCCCGCGGATCGGGACGTCGCCGAGGGCCTCGTCGATGGCACTGAGGACGTCGGGGGAGAGCTCGACCCCGGACGCGGCCGCATTCGCGTGGACCTGCTCGGGGCGGGAGGCGCCGGTGATGGCGGAGGCGAGCTCGCTGCGGCGCAGGACCCACGCGAGGGCCATGGTCGGCAGGTCCAGCCCGGCGCCCTCGGCGATGGGGACGAGGCGCTGCACGGCCTCGAGGACCGGATCGGACAGCACAAGGTCCTTGGCCATGTTCATGGAGTCGTTGGCGAAGCGGCTGTCCGCCGGAATGTCCTGCCCCGGCTTGTACTTGCCCGTCAGGACGCCCTGGGCGAGCGGGGACCAGACGATCTGCGAGATGCCGTTGGCCGCGCACAGCCCGAAGACCTCGGCCTCGGGCGCCTGCCAGAGCATCGAGTACTGCGGCTGGGAGGAGACGAACAGGTCGGGTCCCGCGATGTCGATCGCGGCCTGGATCTGCTCCGGGGTCCACTCGCTGAAGCCGAGGTAGCGCGCCTTGCCCTGCGCGAGAACCTTCTGGAACGCCTCGATCGTGTCCTCGATCGGCACGGACGTGTCGAAGCGGTGCGCCTGGTAGAGGTCCACGTAGTCCGTCTGCAGCCGCGAGAGGGAGGCATCGATCTGCTTGGCGATCTGCTCGGGGGCGAGGCCGGCGTCGGTGTCGGACATCCGGCCCATCACCTTCGTGGCCAGGATGTAGGAATCGCGCGGGTGCTTCGAGAGGATCTCGCCCCAGGCCGTCTCCGAGGCGCCCCGACCGTAGACGTTCGCGGTATCGAAGAAGTTGATGCCGGCGTCGAACGCGGCCTCCGTGCAGGCGCGGGTCTGCTCCTCCTCGATGCCGCCCGAGTACGTGAGCCACGAGCCGAGTGAGATCTCCGAGACCTCGAGGTCAGAACTTCCGAGCTTGCGGTAGCGCATGGGGGTGCTCCTAGGGATGGGCTGGGCTGACCTTCCGTGTCTACGCTGTTTGGGCGGCGTTGTGAAGGGGCGAGAAGGGTCGGCCCGGGCCACGCAAAGGTTGCGTAAAGGGCCCTCCGCGGGCCGTCCCGGAGTCTTAGGCTGGGGGCAGGTGCGCCGGGAAGTCTGGTCGGCAGTCGTATCGGACTGCTGCCGAACCGGAGGTTCCCATGCGCACGTCATCCCGCACTCCTGCCCAGCTCGGCCCCGGCCTGCTGCGCTCAGAGTCCGCCCTCCTCCTGGGGTTCGCCTTCGCCGTGATGGCGGACCCGGTCTCTTCTGTCGCCTACGCGATCGAGGCCGCCCTGCGTGCCCTGGACGGCAACCTGGCCCTGCTTGCACCCACCATGGTGCTGGTCGTGGCGATCATCGCCCTCGTCATCCTCAACTACCGCCAACTGGTGGGCCGCTACCCGGGAGGGGGAGGGGCCTCGGCCGCCGTCGGGGAAGCCTTCGGCGACGGCTGGTCCTTCCTGCCGATCGGGGCGCTCGTGGTGGATTTCGTGCTGACCATCGCCATCAGCGTCTCCGCCGGCGCCTCTGCCGTGATCGCGTACTTCCCCGCCCTTGCCCCATGGCGGCTGCCTCTCGCCGTCGCCCTGGTGCTCGTGGTCGGGGGAATGACGTGGTTCGGGCACCTCGGCCGGCTGGTGTTCGCCGCCATGACCCTCGCCTTCATCGCCGTGTCCGGCTTCGTCCTCGCCTACGGGCTCTTCGCCGAGCCCCAGGCCGCGGCGCACCAAGGCGCGGCACCTGTGCAGGGCCCCGTGCTGGCGGTCGTGCTGGCGTTCCCGGTGGCCATGGCCCTGGCCACCGGGGTGGAAGCACCCTCCTCGGCCATCGCCCAGCTGGGCCAGCTCGACAACGCCGGGCGCGCCCGCTTTGGGAGGGTGACCCTATGGCTCACCCTCGGTGTCGTCGGCGCAATCACCCTCGGCCTGACCCTGGAAGCCGTCCAGCTCGGCGTGGGCATCCCGCCTGCGGAGAGCACCCAGATCGCCGAACTGGCACGCCTCGTGGCCCCTGCGCCCGTCTTCGCCGCCTTCCAGCTGGTCACCGCGCTCCTCCTGCTCTCCGCTGCGAGCTCGTCCTTCCAGGCAGGTCCCGGGCTGCTCAAGGCCCTGGCCCG
Organism: Sinomonas sp. RB5; assembly: GCF_054063535.1. Lineage (NCBI taxonomy): Bacteria > Bacillati > Actinomycetota > Actinomycetes > Micrococcales > Micrococcaceae > Sinomonas > Sinomonas sp. RB5. The sequence continues at coordinate 305,636 of NZ_JBSSGJ010000002.1, read as the reverse complement.
GCACACGGACGCCCGCGGCGAGAGCGTCGGCATCCTCCCGTCCCCTCTGGGGAGGTCCAACGTCCACCACACGCCCTATTGGGGAACCGCGGTGTTCGTCCTCCTGGCCGCAGCCGTCACCGCCGCCGCGGACGGGGACGATCAGGAGCTCGTGCTGTTCTACGCGGTGTCCGTGTTCCTGAGCTTCCTTGCCGGCCTGGTGTCCATGGCCCTGTTCTCCCACCGGGACGGGCGCCGTGGGCATCTGGTCCTGAACGTCGCGGGCGCCCTGGTCGTGGCCTTCACCCTGGTCGCCAACCTTGCCCGCGGCCTCCCTGCCATCAGCCTCGCCGCCGCGGTCCTGATCGCCGCGGGGCTCTACGCGGCCTGGGTCAAGGCCGGACGGCCCCGGGGGACGCGGAACGCCGAAGCCGAGGCAGAGGAGGGCATCGCCGACGATGCCTGATGACGGCCGGCTGCCGCCTCCCTCCTAGGCGAGCGCCGCCAGGACCGCGGCGCCCTCCGCCAGCAGCGGCTCGCGGTCCGCAGCCTGGGGAACCATGCGCTGGACGTCGTCGAGGAGCGTCGTGACATAGCGTCGGACGACGGCGCGGTGGGCCTCGTCGCCGAACCCTCCGACGTCGCGGCACACCCGCAGGAGAGCACGGACCACCCTGGGCTCGTTGGCGCCGTAGCGGCGCACCTGCCCCAGAGCGAGTTCCAGGAGGTACTCGAAGTCCCGAGCCGGCACGTGCAGCCGCACCCTGCCCTTCCCGTCCTTCACGGCCCGGGGCCCGTGCTGACGGACCGTGAGGGCGGCGAGGATCGATGCGAGGTGGTCCACCGCTTGGTTCGCGGTGTAGGGATCATTCACGGCGGGCGAGAGCGCCTTGGACGCGATGTCGGCCAGCTGGCGGATGCCGAACGCGACATCCTGTTCGAGGGTGCGTTCGTAGCCGATCCTGACGGTCTGCAGGATCACCCGGTGGAGGTCTGCCAGGGACCGCGGATCAAGGTCGGGTGTGCCGCTGTCCTCCGTGCCCCACACCCACGCGAGCGCCGTCCCCGCCACGACGTGGCGCCCTACGATGGGGACGATCAGGGCGCTGAGGCCTCTGGCCTCCAGCGCCGCGACGAAGGCTTCGGCGTGGACCGCCTGGACGTAGCCGGACCGCGTCCCAGTCAGGGCGATCGCGCCCGGCGGCGGCGTCGGAAGGCGCACCGTGGGATCCCCCTCGACGAAGGAGTGCTCGAGCACTCTCAGGGTCGCCTTCTCGACGCCCTTCATCACCTGGTCGATCTGGATCGAATGCGCGAGATGGTGCACGAAGTACACCAGCATGACCATGCTCACGAACAGGAGGAGCAGCGCGCCGCTGACCGCGAGGCGGGGGTAGGTCTCGACCCGCTGGCCGCTGGCGATGCCGACCGTGTACAGCCCTGCCGTGCTGTAGGCAAAGGTCGCGACGAAGACGCTCAGGGTCAGCTGGTTGGGAATGTCGCGGAGGAAGTTCCTCAACAGCCGCGGGCTGAACTGCGTCGAGGCGAGCTGGAGGGCCACCACCGTCAGGCCGAGGACGAGGGCGATGACGGTGACCATGGTGCTTGCGATGCTGACGAGCAGGTTGCGCGCGTCGTCGGACGTCCCCTGGAACACCAGGGCAGCGAAAGGCGACGCCGGGTCGACGATCACCGAGGAGAGTCCCGCCCCGACGACGAGCGCCAGGACGGCCGCAGCAGTCGGCATCGCCCAGAGCGCACTGGCCAGGTATTCGCGGACTGCCTCGCGCCTCACAGAGCACACTGTCGGTCCGCTGCCCTGCGTCGGTCAAGATGCCGACCGGGCCATCTGATGCTTCAGCCCAGCAGCTCCTCCGCGAGGCTGCGGCACAGGCGGTATGCCTCGTGCGCCGGGTCGATGACGGCCATGTGGTCACCGCTGGTCACGTGCAGCACCGCGGGATCGCCGGCCGCCCGGGCCGCGGCCACGTAGGCCTCCGAGAGGGCGAACGGCACCGCGTCGTCGTCGCGCGAGTGGACGGCGTGGACAGGCACGCCGATCGGCAGCGCGCACATGGGGTCGGCGAGCCTGAACGCCTGGGCGAGCTCGGCCGAGTCCGTCGAGGCGCCGCCCATCAGATTCCTCGCCGCGTGGCTGCTGAGCCCGCGCGCCTCCGCCTCGGCGAGTCCCAGCACGCCGGCCTGGCTCACGACGCCGCGCAGCGCCACCCGGGGCCCCTCGCCGGCCGGGGCGGCCCCCGGCGCGCCCGCGGGGAGCCGGTGCCGCCCGGCGGCCCAGACGGCGAGATGGCCGCCGGCCGAGTGACCCAGGCTGACCACCCGCCCAGCCGAGAGCAGCTCCGCGAGCCGCGCGGCGTCGTCGCCCGCGAGCAGGTCGAGGACGGGCACGTCGGCGAGGCGGTCGATCCCGGCGGCGACGTCGAGGAACGTGGCCGGCCACCCGCCGTCGCCCGCGGTCCGGCTGCCGTCCGGCCCGTCCGTGGCCGCCCGGCGGTACTCGAGGTTCCACGCCACGATGCCGTGCTCGGCGAGGTCACGGGCAACAGGGGCCCCGAGCTCGGCCGTGTACTTCTCCCGCCAGTAGCCGCCGTGGATCACGACGGCGATCCCGCGCCACCCGCCGCCAGGACGGCCGCCGCCGGGGGCCGGGAGGTGGAGGTCGCCCCACTGGTCGGGATGGGGGCCGTACGGGACGCGGATGGGAGGGGGTGTGGACATGGTCCTCACCGTAGCCGCAGCGCGGGCGCCCGGCGCGGACGCCGCGGGCGAGCTTGTATCCTCGAAGGGCTGGGAGCCGAAGCTGGTGGGGGAGGAACGTGGCGGCGACACGCGGGACCGCAGGCCGGGCGGCCCTGATCAAGGCCTTGGGCGTGACCGGGGAACTGCTGATCACGTTCGCGCTGATCATCGGGCTGTTCATCCTCTGGTACGCGTATTTCAACCCGTGGGTCGTGGGCCTGCGCCAGGACAAGGTGGCCGCCGAGCAGAGCAGGCAGCTCACCCAGCAGCTCAAGGCCAAGGCGCCGGCCACACCGCCGGCAGTCCCGGCGCCGAAGCCCTCGGGCGCGACCGCCGGCCCGAAGGCCGCCCCGGCCGCCGCGACCATCCCCGTCGCCGCTGAGCCCCCCGCCGTCGCGGACACCATCGGCGTCATCTACATCCCCCGCCTGGGCGACGGCTGGCGCCGGATCGTGCGGCAGTCCGTGGACACCGAGAGGGTCCTGAACAGCGTCACGGCGGGCGTGGGCCACTACACCGGCACGGCCATGCCCGGCGGCGTCGGGAACTTCGCGGTCGCCGCCCACGACATCGGCTACGGCAACAGCTTCCTGAACCTGAGCAAGCTCCGCCTCGGCGACAAGGTCTACATCCAGACCTCCCTCGGCTGGTACACCTACACGTTCCGCAACTTCCAGTTCGTCCAGCCGGACGCGATCGACGTGCTCAACGCCGTGCCCACCGTGTCCCGCACGGCCGGGAGCGAGCGCTTCATCACCCTGACCACGTGCTATCCGGCGATCTTCCCCCCGCTCGAGCGGGTGGCGGCCTACGGGACGTTCGTGGGCTTCGACACGGCGCCGCCCGCGGAGCTCGCCCCCACCCTCGCGAAGGACGGCTGACATGTACCGAGCCCTGTGGAGGTCCCTCCCCGGCCCCCTCCTTGCGAGGATCCTGATCCTCACCCTGATGGCCGCGGTGCTCCTCATCGTCCTCGACCAGTGGGTCTTCCCCTGGCTCGCCGCGACCTTCGTGGACGACCAGGCGACCGTGGGCGGGGGCGCATGAGCGAGGGCAGGGGCAGCCGGACGAAGAACCTCGTGTGGGCGGCCGTGGTGGTGGTGCTCCTGGCGGTCGGCGGGATCGGGCTTGCCGGTGCGCTGCAGGGCCTCGACCTCGGTGCCGCGGCCGGTGCCGGTGCCGGCTCCGCTGGCACGCCCAGCGCCCAGCCCGGAACCGCGGCTCCCGCGACCAGCGCGCCGGCCGCCCCGGCGCCCACGCCCTCGCCCGCCCGCAGCCTCACCCGGTTCGACCCGGGAGCCTCCCCGACGGAGAACCTCGGGGTGTTCACGCGGACGCTGGAAGGCGCGGCACGGTCGGCGTCGTCCTCGTCGGTGGACGCGGCCACCCTCACCGGGGCGCTGGCCGCTGCGGGGTTCGCGCCGTCCGCGATGCAGCGCAGCGCAGACCAGACGAGCGCCAACCTCCAGGCCCCCGTGCTCACGGTCTCGGTCCGGGTGGGCGCGGACTGCCTCGTGGGGCAGTTCGTCCGTTCGGACGCGAGCATCTCGACCGAGCTCGCGGCCCCGGTCGCGCAGGGGGCCTGCCTGATCGGGCGCCAGCCGAAGGCCTGAGTCGCCCGGGTCCGAATCTCCTCGGGGCGACTGGCCGCGTCAGACGGCCCAGGTCAGCAGCACGCCCAGCCCGTTGAAGACCACGTGCCCCACGATGGCGCCCCCGAGCCGCTGGGTCGCCGCCGCGACCGCCCCCGCCAGGAGAGCGAAGAGGAACGTCGAGACGCCGGTGAGGACCGCCTCGCCCGGCGTGCCGGCCAGCAGCAGGGCGTGCACCAGCGCGAACGCGGCCGCGGTGATGACGACGGCGGCGCCCCACCTCGCCGCGGCGGAGAGCCTGCCGAGGGCGGCGGCGAGGGAGCGCAGCACGAGGCCGCGGAAATAGGTCTCCTCGAGGATCGGCGCGATGACCACGGGCGCGATGACGCCCAGGGCGAGCGCCTGGACGCCGATCCCGCCGATCGAGCTCAGCGTGGGCTGGGGAGCCAGGCCGGTCGAGCCGGTGGCCACGGTGCGGATGAGGGCGTCCGCCGCGCGGGCGAGGCACCCGATGCCCACGCCCCACAGGAGGTCCATCGCCCGGAACCGCAGGCCCAGGAACGCCGCCGCCTCGCGCATGGTCTGCCCGGCGAAGCTCAGCATGAGGGCGAGGACGAGCGGGACCCAGACGAGCACGTAGGCGGCGATCCCCAGCAGGGCCGGGTCGAGGCGGGCGGACGCGGCGGCCTCCACCGTCCAGCCGCACAGCACCGCGGCGACCAGCCCGAGGCCGGCCCACACGAGCCGCGGGACGCGGCGGGAGGTCTTCGTGACCATGGTCCTCCACTCACAGGGCGGCATCACAGGCCGTCATCGCGGGTATCCGGGCGCCCGGCGGCGCACGGATCGAAGGCTACCACCGGGCCCGTCCCCGTCCCGTAGGATGGCGATGCCGAACGTCGCCGCCACGGCAGGATCGCCGGGCCGGGGCGTTCGCTGCCATGTGGCCCAGGGGGAAGGACCAGCCGTTGCGCCGAAGAAGGCCGTCACCGCAGGCGCATGCTGAGGCCCCGTCCGAGGGCGGCCGACCCGAGAGCGGCCGACGCCGGGTGGCCGGCCGCCGCTCCGGCGGTCGCCGCCTGCGCTGGCCGAGCGGGCGCATGGGAGCGTGGTTGGCCGGTGCCGCCGTCGCCGTACTGCTCCTGCTCGGGTGCTGCGTGTGGCTCGGAGTGCGGGCGTTCCTGGCCCAGCAGGAGATCGGCGAGGCCCAGCGCCTGGCCAAGGTGATCCAGACCCAGGTCGTCGCGGGACAGGGCAGCGCAGCCCAGGACTCGGCCCGCCAGTTCGCCGCCCACGTCGACGCCGGGCGCTCCTACGTGGACGATCCGGTCTGGGGCCTGGCCGCCCACGTGCCGTTCGTGGGCACCAACTTCTCCACCGGCTCCCGGCTCGCGGACATCCTCGGCACGGTCACGCACCAGGCAGTGCTGCCGCTGGCCGACGTCGCCGGCACCATCAGCCCGGCCACGCTGAAGCCGTCCCACGGCGCCGTGGACCTGAAGCCGGTCTCGGCCGCGCGCCCGGCGATCGTCCAGGCCGACAAGGCGCTCAAGGATGCCTCTGCCCAGCTCGCGGCGCTCACGCCCGGGGACGGAACGCTGCCTCCCGTCCGTGACGGGCTCGAGCGCTTCAAGACCGTGGTGGGCGAGGCGGCCCAGCAGGTCTCGGCCGCGGACACGGCCACGAGCGTGCTTCCCGCCATGCTGGGCAGTGACGGTCCGCGCACCTATCTGGTGATCTTCCAGAACAACGCCGAGCTGCGGGCCACGGGAGGCATCCCCGGCGCTGCGGCCGAGGTCCGCGTGGACCACGGGAAGATCACGCTCGGGCGGCAGGCGGCGGGCAAGAACATCGGGCCGTTCGAGGAGCCCGTCCTGCCGCTGACGGACCAGACCCAGGGCCTCTACGAGACCATCACGGGCCAGTACTTCCAGGACGTGAACCTCACCCCGCAGTTCCCGGTGAGTGCCCGCTTGGCCACCGAGATGTGGCGGCGCCAGTTCGGGCAGAAGGTGGACGGCGTCGTCTCCCTCGACCCCGTGGCCCTGGGCTACCTGCTCAAGGCCACGGGACCGGTCAAGCTGCCGAGCGGAGAGACCATGGACAGCGGCAACGCGGTGCGGCTGCTCCTCAGCGATGCGTACGCCGACTACCGCGTGGTCCAGCAGAAGGACGAGTTCTTCGCCACGGCCGCGGCGGCGGTGTTCCAGAAGGTTTCGGCCGGAGGCTTCCAGCCGAAGGCCATGCTCGACGCCCTGGCACATGCCGCATCGGAGCGGAGGCTCCTCGCATGGAGCCCTGACAAGCAGGAGCAGGACGCCATCGCCGCCGCGGACCTCGCCGGCTGGCCGCCCGCCTCGAGCTCGTCCAAGGACTCCTTCGGCGTCTACCTCAACGACGCGACCGGGGCCAAGATGGACTACTACCTCCGCGAGGCCTACAGCGTCAGCGGGGCCATGTGCCGCCAGGACGGCAGGCCCACCTGGCAGGTGGACGTGACGCTGACGAGCGCCGCCTCGCCGAACGCGGCCACGGCGCTGCCGCGGTATGTGACCGGCGGCGGCGTGTTCGGCGTCCCGCCGGGCGTGGTGAAGACCCAGGTCAATGTGTACGCTCCCCAGTCCGCCGTGTTCCTCGGGGCCTGGAAGGACTCGAAGCCGCTCGATGTGCACCGCGATGCCGACGCCGGCTACCCCGTGGCCCAGACCTACGTGTCCCTGGCGCCGGGCGCCTCGACGACGCTGCGCCTCCAATTCCTCGGGGGTGAACACGCCGAAACAACGCCAGGCTTGATTTCGACACCAACTGTTAATAAGCCTACCTTTTCCCTATCGGCACTTTCGTGCAAAGATGTAGCTCGGTAACGTGTCCGTGTTAGAACCATCGTCGCGGGCGGTTGCAGAACCGACTGTCAACTATCAATCACCTTCTGGGGGAGCCTCGTGATGCTGAAGAAAGCCCTCGCAGTCCTAGCCGTCGCCGTCGCGGCGCTGGTCGCTGCGCCGTCCGCCGCCAACGCCGCCTACGTTGTGAGCAACAACATCACCGTCTCGGGCGATGCTGTTCCCGGTGGAACCGTGACCGTGAACTTCGCCGCTGGCTCCTTCGCTCCGAACGAGGAGGTCAGCGCCTCCGTGACCGGGAACACCGCGGTGACCCTCTCCGTCGTGAAGGCTGCCGTCACGACCCAGTTCACCAAGCAGGCGTCCGCCACCGGCGCCGTCTCCTTCAACGTGACCCTGCCGGCTGACGCCTCGGGCACCTACACGCTGACCGCCAAGGGCCTCACCTCGGGCAACATCGGCACGGCCACCATCACGGTCGTCCCGGCCAGCGTCGCCAACACCGGCACGAGCGCCTCGATGGGCAACGCCGGCGGCGCCGCCCTCGCCGAGACGGGTGCCTCGCTCCCGATGCTCATGGTCTGGATCGGCGCCGGCGCCCTCGTCCTCGGCGTCGCGATCGTCGCGACCCTGGGCTTCGTGCGCAAGCAGCGCCGCGCCTGATCTCCTGACGCGGAACGACCCGGCAGCCCTCGGCTGCCGGGTCGTTTTCTGTTTGGTCGGGCGCTTCCGCGGCAGCCCTCGGCGTTTCCTCGCGATGCGGCGGGGGTAGAGGAGGACCGGAAAGGGATGCCCGCCATGAACGCACTCTCGGCACCACGACGTACCCATCGCCACGGGTGGTGGTGGAAGGCGCTGCTCGGTGGCTTCGTCCTCTGGATCGCCACGATCGTTGTGACGGCCCAGACCGGCAACAGCAACCTGGTCCCCACCCTGATCCTGCTGGGAAGCTTCCTCGTGCCCTTCTCGGTGGTGCTGTTCGCGACCGAACGGATCGGCGGGAACCTGGTGCCCGTCCAGCTCTTCCTCGCCTTCTTCGTCGGCGGGGTCTTCGGCGTCCTCGGCGCCTCAGTCCTCGAATCGGAGCTGCATCCGACGCCGTGGATCTATTTCCGTGTCGGCTTCATCGAAGAGTTCGTCAAGGCGGTCATCCTGCTGGTCGTCGGCCGGTCCGTGCTGCCCCGGCAGCCGCGGCTGGGCGCGCTGCTCGGGGCCTGCGTGGGGGCGGGGTTCGCGGCCTTCGAGTCAGCGGGCTATGCGTTCAATTCGGCCCTGACCCAGAACGGGATCGATCTGGGTTCCCTGCTGCAGACCGAGGTGATGCGCTCGGTGATGACCCCTCTCGGGCACGTACTCTGGACGGCGCTCCTCGGCGCGATCATCTTCGGTGCCGCCGCCCGCGCTCCCGGAGGGCGTTACCGGCTCAGCGCCGGGGTGCTCATGGCCTACGTGGGCGTCTCTCTGCTCCACGGGCTGTGGGACTCGATGGGCGGGATCGCCGCGTTCCTGGCCGTGGTCGTGACCGGGAATGCCGTTCCCGCCCTGGACTACGGGTTCCTGCGCCCCGGCACCGACCAGGCGGTGGCGTCGCTGTCCTCCGAGTTCTACCTCGCGGGTCTGGTCGCAGTCTCGGTCATCGGCCTCGTCGCTCTGCGCCTCGCCCTTGCTGGGCGCCGGAGGTAGGGCTCAGACGTTTCCCCGATCGCTCCGCGACCAGCGGGCATAGGCCCTCCGCAGCAGCCTCGCCGGGCCGTAGACGCCGAGGAAGAACACGGTGGGTGCCCCCAGCCGCTTCGAGTGGATGCCGTGGGCCGCATAGGTGCGGCCGAAGCGGGTGACGTAGGAGGCGAAGTCCCGCGGTGAGTCGTCGAGCCGGCGGGACGAGATGCCCGTGACCATGGACGGGCTGTAGGCGATCCGAAGGCCCCTTCCCGCCAGATGGAGGGCCAGATCGATGTCCTCGTGCATGCGGTCGTGCTCGTCCGTGCACGTCTCTCCGCGGATGAGTTCCCAGGCGCTCGCGCGGAGGGCCATGTTGGAACCGAAGAGGAAGCGGTACTCGTTCGGCACCGCCGTGAGCGTCAGGCGGCGCACCACAGCGTCCAGGCGCAGCAGGAAGCGCCGGAAGGGGAGGTCCCAGTAGTACACCGGGCCGGTGGCTGCCGCGACGGTGCCGTCCGCGAAGCAGGCCTCGACCTGCTCCACCCAGTCCGGGGCGGGGAGGCTGTCCGCGTCGAAGCGCCCGATGATCCGACCGGTGACCTCGTCGAAGCCATAGTTGCGGGTGGGGACGATCCCCGAAGCCCCGTTCTGGCTGAGCAGCCGGATTCCGCTGCCCGGATGGGCAGACTGGAACTCGCGGACCAGCCGTGCGGTGGCATCGGCCGAGCCGTTGTCGACCACGAGGATCTCCCGGGCGGGGACTGTCTGGTCCACCGCGGCCTGGAGGCTGCGCCGGATGAGGCCCTCCTCGTTGAAGGCAGGGATCACGATGGAGACGCTGCCCATGCTCATCCCTCCCTCGTGCGGCTGCCGGCGGCGGGCTGGTGGTGCTCCTGGGACTTCGCCAGCAGCCACACGCCCACCACTGCGGCGGCCCCCGCGGCGAGGAAGCCCGCGAAGGACGCCGGCGGGGCGGCGTCGGCCTCGCCGAGGACCACGATGCCGAGGCTGACGGCGGTCATCGGGTCCACGACGGTCAGCCCCGCCACGACGAGCTCGTCGCTGCCGCCAGCGTGCGCCTTCTGGACGAGCCGGGCACCGACGACGACCGCGACGCCGAGTCCGGCGACGCCCACGAGCGAGAGCCACGCGAAGTCCCCCTGCACCAGGCGGCCGATCACGGCCTTCACGAGCGTCGCCACGAACCCGTAGAGGACGCCGGCCGCGGCCGTGGACAGGGTGGCGCTGGGGTGCGTTCGGGTGCGGGCGCCCACGGCCAGTGCCGCGGCTACGGCCACCGCGAGGAGGACCAGGATCGTGCGCAGGTGCGTGTCGCTGATCTCGACGTCCTGCGCCGAGACCGCTGCCACGGCGACGAACGCGGCGATGCCGACGACGCTGAGGAGGATGGCCGCCGTCTGCCTCCGGCCGGGAGCGCGGCTGGCCGCGCGGGCATTGACGAGCGCCGTCACCACGAGCGCGGCGGCGCCGATCGGCTGGACGACCATGAGGGGGGAGAACCGGAGGGCCGCGAGCTGCAGCAGCACGGCGGCGCCGAGCATCGCACTCCCCGCGAGCCAGACGGGCCTGCGCACGAGGGCCCGCAGGCTCGTCTCCCGCGTCGCGTGCGCCCCGACTCCACGTCCTTGGTAGATGGTGCCCAAGGCGAGGAAGACAGCGCCGAGCAGCGCGATGGGAATCCCGAACCAGTGGGTCGAGGAGAAGACCTTTGACGCGTGGCCCATGGCCACGGCTCCCGTCAGCACCTCCCACCAGTACCCGCGGGGCCGGGGACCGAAACGGGGGAGGCCTGGCCCTCGCCTGCCTGTCGGTCCCAACTTCTTCCGTTGATCGGAAGTTCCATAGATCACACCGCGTGTCCAGACCTACATTGGCAGCACAGCCCCGCTGGACCTGGGCGTCTTGATTTGTTCGCATCGCGAACACTTGTCCAGGATGCGAACATCGCGCTACTCTGAAACAGGAGGCCAGGCGAAGCGCGGGGCACTCTGCTGAGAAACGACTCTCTGCAAGGAAGCTAGAGGAGGAGAGCCCATGGGCGAGCCCGTCAAGTCGTCGGACGCCGCGGCGGACAATCAGGCGATTGTCAGCCAGGAGATCCGGGACATCGAGGAGTCCTACAAGGCCGGGCGGGCCTCAGGCGCCCCCGCCGAGACGCAGCCGCGCGTCGACTACGCCCCGTACCGCAGCTCGATCCTGCGGCACCCCACCAAGAGCCTGCACCACGCCGACCCCGAGACGATCGAGCTCTACAGCCCGGCATTCGGCCACCAGGACGTGCACGCGCTCGAGTCGAACCTGACCATCCAGCACAACGGCGAGCCGCTCGGCGAGCGCATGGTGCTGCGCGGCAAGGTGCTCGATGGCGACGGCCGCCCCGTGGCGGGCCAGCTGGTGGAGATCTGGCAGGCCAACTCGGCCGGCCGCTACATCCACAAGCGCGACCAGCACCCGGCCCCGATCGACCCGAACTTCACGGGCGTGGGTCGCTGCATCACGGGGCCCGATGGCTCCTACGAGTTCCTCACCATCAAGCCCGGCGCCTACCCGTGGAAGAACCACCTCAACGCGTGGCGCCCCGCGCACATCCACTTCAGCCTCTTCGGCTCGGAGTTCACGCAGCGCATCATCACCCAGATGTACTTCCCCGGCGACCAGCTGTTCCCGCTCGACCCGATCTACCAGTCGATCGTGGACCAGGACGCCCGCGACCGCCTCGTCGCAAAGTACAACCATGACCTGACCTCGCCCGAGTGGGCGCTGGGCTACGAGTGGGACATCGTCCTGACCGGCCCGAAGCGCACGTGGACCGAGAACGAAGCCTACGGAGAGCAGGGCGACGATGAGCACTGAGACCACGAACAGCACCGGGACCGCGAGCACTGGGCAGGCCCGCAGCCTGACCGCCACCCCCGCGCAGACCATCGGCCCGTTCTACGGCTTCGCGCTGCCGTTCGAGAAGGGCGGCGAGCTCGTCCCGCCGGGCTCCCCGGGCAGCGTCGCCCTGCACGGCACGGTGCTGGACGGCCACGGCGACCCGATCCCGGACGCCCTGCTGGAGATCTGGCAGGCGGACGCCAGGGGCAACGTGGTGGCCGAGACCGGCTCGCTGGTCCGCGACGGCCGCACCTTCACGGGCTGGGGCCGCGTCGCGGTGGGCAACACGGGCAAGTACGTCTTCACGACCGTCAACCCCGGCCCGACCGAGCCGGGCAAGGCCCCGTTCATCGCCGTGACCGTGTTTGCCCGCGGCCTGCTGAACCGCCTGTTCACCCGCGTGTACCTGCCCGAGGACACCGAGGCGCTCGCGAACGATCCCGTCCTGTCCGCCCTCGAGCCCGACCGCCGCAAGACGCTCATCGCCGAGCGCCTCGCCGACGGCTCGCTCCACTGGGACATCCGCCTGCAGGGCGAGGACGAGACCGTGTTCCTCGACTTCCACGGCCAGCCGTAGCGGGGCGAGGACGAAGCGATGACGGTTCCCGCCACCCCCGGGCCCACCGGTCCTGCGGCCAGCCCCTCGGGCCTCGACCCGGCCAGCCTCGATCCGGCCAGCCTCGACCCGGCCGACGTCGGCCTGCTCGCCCCCGTCTGGGCCTCGCCCTCCGTGGCGGCCCCCACGGGCGACGCCGCGCTGGCCGCCGCGATGGCCGATCTCGAGGCCTGCTGGGCCGAGGCGCTCGAGGCCGCCGGCCTCGCGGGCCGGGGCGCGGGCGCCGCGGTCCGCTCCGCGGTGCGGACCGCCGTCGGCTCGCCGGACGGGCCGCTCAGCGCCGCCCGGCTCGCCGAGGCGGGTCAGGGCGGCGGGAACCCCGTCATCCCCCTCGTGAAGGCGCTGCGGGCCGCCGTGGCGGACGCTGACCCGGACGGCCCCGGCAAGGGGGCCGTCCACCAGGGGCTCACGAGCCAGGACGTGCTCGACTCGGCGCTCCAGCTCGTGGCGCGGCGTGCCGTCGTGGCCGTCGCGGCCGACCTCGCCGGGGCCGCCGACGCGCTCGCGGACCTCGCGGCGCAGCACCGGGACACCCCCCAGGTGGCCCGGACGCTCGCGCAGCACTCGCTCCCCTCGAGCTTCGGGCTCAAGGCCGCCAACTGGCTCCAGGGCGTGGCCCATGCGGAGGCCCGGCTCGCCGAGCTGCGGTTCCCGGTCCAGTGCGGGGGAGCGGCGGGCACCAACGCCTCGCTCGTCGCGCTCGGCGCCGAGCCCGCCACGCTGGCGGCCGACTGGGCGCGCCGCGCGGGCCTGGACGCGGCCGTGGCGCCGTGGCAGTCCTTCCGCGGGCCGGTCACCGACCTCGCCCACGCCCTCGCCGCCGCCTGCACGGCCGCGGGGCACGTGGCCAACGACGTCATGCTCCTCTCGCGCCCCGAGATCGGCGAGCTGGGCGAGCCGCTCGCCGCCGGGCGCGGCGTCTCCTCGGCGATGCCGCAGAAGCAGAACCCGGCCCTCTCCACCCTCATCCGCTCCGCCGCGCTCCAGGCCCCCGCGCACGCCGCGCAGGTCGAGCTCGCCGCGGCCCTGTCCGAGGACGAGCGCACGGGCGGGGCCTGGCACACCGAATGGCCCGCCCTGCGCACCCTGCTTCGCCTGACCTCGGGGGCGGCCGCCGCGCTGCGCGAGCTCGCGGAGGGCCTGCGGGTCTTCCCCGAGCGCATGCGGGCCAACCTCGCGCTCTCCGGCCCCCTGCTGACCAGCGAGCGGATCATGCTCGAGCTCGCCCCCGTCGCCGACGGCGGCCGCGAGGGCGTCCAGTCCGCCGTCGACGCCGCGATCGGCGCCGCGAGGGACGGCGCCGGCCCCGACGAGCAGGCGAGGGTCCTGCGCGAGGCGCTGCGCGGCGTCGTGCGCCTGGACCAGGTGAGCGAGGAGCGCCTCGACGAGCTGCTCGACCCGGCCGGCTACCGCGGCGACGCCGCCGGAATCGTGGACCGCATCCTCGCCGACTATGAGGCCACCGTGGCCCAGCGCCGCGAACCGCTGCGGGGACAGCTCCCACGAGTCTGAACCCGCACCACGACATCCACCACAGACCTGAGGGAAAGGACGAGCACGTGAGCGTGCCCAAGATCAAGGCCGTCCGGCTGAGCCCGCGCGAGCAGTTCGGGGAGAAGGAGCTCGTGGTCCTCGGGCCCTCGCTCGGGACCTCGACCGTGATGTGGGACGACGCCGCGCGCCTCCTCGGCGAGGACTACGACATCCTCGGCTGGGACCTCCCGGGCCACGGCATCTCGCCCGCCGCCGAGCCGGACACCGAGTTCAGCGTCGGCGAGCTCGCGGACGCCGTCGTGGCCCTGGTCGACTCGATCCTCCCCGCCCAGGACGGCCACCCCGTCCGCTTCCACTACGCCGGCGATTCCGTCGGCGGGGCCACGGGCGCGGAGCTGGCGCTGCGGCACCCGGACCGCCTCCTGAGCCTCGCGATGTTCTGCTCGTCGGCCCGCTTCAACGGCGCCGAGGGCTACGCCGAGCGCGCCGACCAGGTCGCGAAGCAGGGCACGGCCGTCCGCCTGCAGGCCTCCGCGGAGATCTGGTTCGCCCCCGGCTTCCTCGGCTCCCACCCGACCCAGTCCTCGCGCCTGCTCCATACCCTGCGCGACGCCGACCGGTTCGGCTACGCGGCGGTCTGCCGCGCGATCGCCGCCTATGACGTCCGCGACCGCTTCGGCGAGATCGCCGTGCCGTTCCTCGCCGTGGCCGGCGAATTCGACTCCGTCTGCCCGATCGCCGATGCCCGGTGGATGGCCGAGCACGCCCAGGACGGCACCGCCGTCGAGATCCCGGGCGTCGCGCACATCGCCCCGACCGAGAACCCCGCCCTCGTCGCGGACCTGCTCCGCGGGCACTTCGCCGCAGCGGCCCGCAAGCCCAGCGGCGTGGACGGATCCGGAGCCGGGCAGGAGGCGCGATGAGCCACCAGCAGGCCGGCGAGAACTGGGTCCCGCAGGAGCAGGCCGGGGCCGTCCAGCCGGACGCGACCCAGCGCGAGCTGTACGACGGCGGCATGGCCGTGCGCCGCGAGGTCCTCTCCGACGAGCACGTGGACCGGGCCAACGCGAACACCACCGAGTTCACCGCCGAATTCCAGAACATGATCACCCGCATCGCCTGGGGCGGCATCTGGACCCGCCCCGGCCTCAGCCGCCAGATGCGCTCTGTGGCCGTGCTCACGGCCATGATCGCGCACGGGCACTGGGACGAGTTCGCGATGCACGTCCGCGCGGCCCTGCGCAACGGGCTCACCCGCGACGAGATCAAGGAGGTGATCCTGCAGAGCGCCATCTACTGCGGGGTCCCCTCGGCCAACACCGCCTTCAAGGTAGCCCAGAACACTCTCGACCAGATTGATGCCAGCAAGGATTCGAACTCATGACTGACGCCTTCGTCTACGACGCCATCCGCACCCCGTTCGGCAAGTTCGGCAGCGGCCTCGCCGGCGTGCGCCCCGACGACCTCGCGGCCCACATGGTCCGCTCGATCGTTGACCGCGCGCCCGGCCTGACCCCCGAGGCACTCGAGGGCAGCGACGGCGAGCCCGGTGCGATCGACGAGGTCATCTTCGGCAACGCCAACGGCGCCGGCGAGGAGAACCGCAACGTGGCCCGCATGGCCACCCTCCTCGCGGGCCTGCCCGTCTCCATCCCCGGCACCACGGTGAACCGGCTGTGCGGCTCGTCCCTCGACGCCGCGATGATCGCCTCCCGCCAGATCCAGGTGGGCGACGCCGACGTCATGCTCGTGGGCGGCGTCGAGTCCATGTCCCGCGCGCCCTGGGTCCTGCCCAAGACCGAGAAGCCCTACCCGGCCGGGGACATGACCCTCGCCTCGACCACGCTCGGCTGGCGGCTCGTGAACCCGACCATGCCCGCCGAGTGGACGGTCTCCCTCGGCGAGGCCACCGAGCAGCTGCGCGAGCGCTTCTCGATCGGCCGCGACCGCCAGGACGAGTTCGCCGCCCGCTCGCACACCCTCGCCGACGCCGCGTGGAACGCCGGCTTCTACGACGACCTCGTGGTCCCGGTGCCCGGCACCGACCTGACCCGCGACGAGGGCATCCGCCCCGGCTCCTCCGCCGAGAAGCTCGCCGGGCTCAAGACCGTGTTCCGCAAGGACAACGGCGACCGCTCGGGCTCGACCGCGGGCGGCACCGTCACCGCCGGCAACGCCTCCCCGCTCTCCGACGGCGCCTCCGCCGTGCTGCTCGGCTCCGAGGCCGCCGCGGGCACGCTGGGCCTCGAGCCCATCGCCCGCATCGCCGGCCGCGGTGCCGCCGCCAACGAGCCGCAGTACTTCGGCTTCGCGCCCGTCGAGGCCGCGAACCGGGCCCTCGCCAAGGCGGGGATCGGCTGGGACGAGGTGGGCGCCGTCGAACTCAACGAGGCCTTCGCCGCCCAGTCCCTCGCCTGCGTGGACGCGTGGAAGATCGACCCCGAGATCGTCAACCAGCACGGCGGCGCGATCGCGATGGGCCACCCCCTCGGCGCGTCGGGCGGCCGCATCCTCGGCACGCTCGCCCGCTCGCTCCAGCGCAGCGGACAGCGGTGGGGCGTTGCGGCCATCTGCATCGGCGTGGGCCAGGGCCTCGCCGTGGTGCTCGAGAACGTTTCGGCGAAGTAAGGAAGGGCCGTCAGTGGCACACACCCTCGAATTCAAGGACACCGCCGCGGAGGCGGTGGCAGCCGTCCAGGACGGCTCGACCGTGATGATCGGCGGGTTCGGCAACGCCGGGCAGCCGTTCGAGCTCATCGATGCGCTGCTCGCCAGCGGCGCCAAGGAGCTCACCGTGGTCAACAACAACGCCGGCCAGGCCGATGAGGGCCTCGCGCTCCTCATCAAGGAAGGCCGCGTGAAGAAGATGATCTGCTCCTTCCCGCGGCAGAGCGACTCGTGGCACTTCGACGCCAAGTACCGCGCCGGGGAGATCGAGCTCGAGCTCGTCCCGCAGGGCAACCTCGCCGAGCGCATCCGCGCCGCCGGTGCCGGGATCGGCGGCTTCTTCACCCCCACCGGCTACGGCACCATGCTCGCCGAGGGGAAGGAGACGCGCTTCCTCGACGGCAAGTGGCAGGTCTTCGAGACCCCGATCCACGCCGACGTGGCCCTCATCAAGGCGCTCAAGGCGGACGGCAAGGGCAACCTCGTCTACCGCAAGACGGCCCGGAACTTCGGCCCGATCATGGCCGCCGCCGCGAAGCACACCGTGGTGCAGGTCTCCGAGGTCGTGCCGGTGGGCGGCCTCGATCCGGAGAACGTGATCACTCCGGGCATCTACGTCAACACGATCGTGAAGGTGGGCTGAACGCATGGGCGAGCAGACGACGTCGGGCATCACCTCGGCGGGCACCGCTTCGGGCACCGAGCCGGAGACCAGCACCGTGCCCCAGAGCAGCGACGCACCCCTGGGCCGCGACGACATGGCGAAGCTGGTCGCGAAGGACATCGAGCCGGGCTCGTTCGTGAACCTCGGCATCGGCCAGCCGACCAACGTGTCCAACTACCTCACCGAGGAGCAGGACGTCACGCTGCATACCGAGAACGGCATGCTCGGGATGGGTCCCGTCGCGGTCGGCGACCAGATCGACCAGGACCTCATCAACGCCGGCAAGATCCCGGTGACCGAGCTTCCGGGGGCGAGCTACTTCCACCACGCCGACTCGTTCGCGATCATGCGCGGCGGGCACCTCGACGTGTGCGTGCTCGGCGCGTTCCAGGTCTCCGCCACGGGTGACCTCGCGAACTGGCACACCGGTGCCCCGGACGCGATCCCGGCCGTGGGCGGCGCCATGGACCTCGCCACGGGGGCCAAGGACGTCTACGTGATGATGACCCTGCTGACCAAGGACGGGAAGTCCAAGCTCGTCCCCGAACTGACCTACCCTGTGACCGGCGTGGGCCGCGTGACCCGGGTGTACACGGAGAAGGCCGTCTTCCTCATCACGCAGGAGGGCGTGCGCGTCCGCGAGACGTTCGGCATCAGCTTCGAGGACCTCCAGGACCTCGTCGACGTGCCGCTGCTGCCCGCCGCCTGAGTACACACAGCCTGGGCACACGCAGCCCGAGAGCAGAGGGGAACCTGTGGCCGAGCTTCCGGTGGTTGAGCGGAGCGACGCGGAGTCGAAACCGGGCGACGCGTTCGTGCAGTCACTCGCGCGCGGGCTCGCCGTGGTCCGCGCGTTCGACGCCGAGCACCAGGAGATGACCCTCTCCGAGGTCGCCGCGCGGACGGCGCTCACGCGGGCCACGGCCCGCCGGTTCCTCCACACGCTCGTCGAGCTGGGGTACGTGCGCACGGACGGGCGGACCTTCTCGCTCACCCCGCTCGTGCTCCAGCTCGGCTACGCGTACCTCTCGGGCCAGCGGCTGCCCGAGCTCGCCCAGCCCATCCTCGAGGAGCTCTCGCACCGGCACGGGGAGTCGACCTCCCTCGCGATCCTCGACGGCACCGACATCGTCTACCTGGCCCGGATCCACACCCGCCGGATCATCTCGGTGGGCATCTCGCCGGGCACGCGGTTCCCCGCGCATGCGACGTCGATGGGCCGGGTCCTGCTCGCCGCCCTCACTCCGGCCGAGCTCGCCGCCTACTTCGCCCGCGCCGAGCTTGCCCCGCTCACGCCGCGCACCCTCACCTCGCGCGAGGCGATCGAGGCCGAGGTGGGCCGGGTGCGCGAGGCGGGGTACGCCGTCGTCGACCAGGAGCTCGAGGTGGGCCTGCGCTCGCTCGCCGTCCCGGTCCTCGGGGCGGACGGGCGCACGGTCGCGGCGATCAACATGGCCCTCTCCGCGCGGATCGACGGCGACGGCCGGGATGCCGGCCGCGACGCCGAGGTCGCGCGCCTCGTGCCCGAGCTGCAGGCGGCGGCCGCCTCGATCGCCGAGGCCGCGCGCGCGGTGGGGGCCGCCTGACGGCTCGTTATGCACCGGGGCTCGTTCAGCGCCCCCAGCTCGTTCAGTGACATGTGAGTGATCAAGGAGGACACGGCAATGGCACTTCTCGATGACGTCGCCCTGTGGGGCGGCAAGGTGAACATCGGTGGCTGGACGGAGGCGGCGGGCGGGACGCAGGACGTCACCGAGCCCGCCACCGGGGCCACGCTCGGCTCGGTGGGGACCGCTTCGCGCGAGGACGTCTACCGGGCGGCGCGGGTTGCCGCCGAGGCGCAGCGCGCGTGGGCGGCGAAGAAGCCCGAGGAGCGCGCCGCGGTGCTGCGGCGGGCCGGCCAGCTGTGGGAGGACCACGCCGCGGAGGTCCAGGACTGGATCGTCCGGGAGTCCGGCGGCATCCCGCCCAAGGCGCAGCTCGAGACGCACATCGCCGCGAACGAGTGCTACGAGGCCGCGGCCCTGCCCTCGCACCCGCACGGGGAGGTCCTGACCTCGGACGAGGACCGGTGGTCCTTCGCGCGGCGGCGGCCGGTCGGCGTCGTGAGCGTGATCGCACCGTTCAACTTCCCCCTCATCCTCTCCATCCGCTCGGTCGCGCCCGCCCTCGCGCTCGGCAACGCGGTGCTGCTCAAGCCGGACCCCCGCACCGCGGTGTGCGGCGGCGTGGCCCTCATGCGCGTCTTCGAGGAGGCCGGCCTGCCCGCCGGCGTGCTCTCGCTCCTGCCCGGCGGCGCCGAGACCGGCCAGGCCGTGGTGGAGGCCCCCGAGGTGCGGGTGGTCTCCTTCACCGGCTCCACGGCGGCCGGCCGGAAGGTCGGCGAGACCGCGGCGCGGCTGCTCAAGCGCGCGCACCTCGAGCTCGGCGGCAACAACGCCCTGATCGTGCTCCCGGGCGCCGACCTGGCCAAGGCCGCGTCCGCGGGCGCCTTCGGATCCTTCATGCACCAGGGCCAGATCTGCATGACCACCGGCCGGCACTTCGTCCACGAGACGGTGTACGAGGACTACGTCGCCGCCCTCGCCGAGAAGGCCGAGCACCTCCCCGTGGGCGATCCCGCCACGGGGCAGGTGGCGCTCGGCCCCATCATCGACGAGCGGCAGCGCGACCGCATCCACGGCATCGTCGAGGCCTCGGTGGCCCAGGGCGGGCGGCTCGCGGCCGGCGGCAGCTTCGAGGGGCTGTTCTACCGGCCCACCGTCCTGGCCGACCTCGACCTGGACAACCCCGCCTTCGCCGACGAGATCTTCGGCCCGGTGGCGCCCGTGACGAGGTTCACGAGCGTGGACGAGGTGGTGGACCTGGTCAACGCCAACGAGTACGGGCTGTCCGTGGGCATCCTGGGCGACGTCGGCACGGCGATGCAGATCGCCGACCGCGTGCACTCCGGCAAGGTCCACATCAACGAGCAGACCGTCTCGGACGAGGCCAACGCCCCCTTCGGCGGCGTGGGCGCCTCCGGGACCGGCGCCCGCTTCGGCGGGGCCACGGCCAACATGGACGCCTTCACCGAGGTGCAGTGGCTCACCATGCGCCCGGAGATCGCGCCGTACCCGTTCTGAGTCCGTTGTGGGTCCTGTGAGTTCGCCGGGAATCCGGGCTGATCTGGGAGTACAGGCACAAAGTCTCTAGGTACGCCCGGCCGCGGGGGCGGACGGTAATGGCGTGGACACGCCATTGACCGCCCTCGCGGGCGCCCTCCGTCTCCAGGCGGCCGGCATCTATCTCGGCTGGGGTTCCTTCACGGTCCAACTCGGGAACCTCATCGTCATCCTCGCGATGATCGCGCTGTTCGTCGCAGCGCTCTTCCTGCCGTTCCCCGGGGGGAGGGACAAGCGGTGACCGCCCAGCCCTCGCAGCCGGAGCCCGGCGGCCGGATCGTCAACTGGACCGGACGCTTCCGGGGCTGGGGACTGCGGACCCTGCCACCGGACAAGCTCCTCCCCGAGACCCAGCCCAGCTACGTCGCCTCGTGGATCTACGTGTTCGGGATGGCCGCCATCGCGGCGCTCGCCTACGTGGTCATCTCGGGGCTGGTCCTCGCGCTCAACGGGCCCTCGTGGTACCACGTGTCCGCGTTCGGCCACTTCGTCAACAGCACCCACCTGTGGTCGGTCGAGCTGTTCTTCATGACGATGGTCATCCACCTCTGGGGCAAGTTCTGGATGGCGTCGTGGCGCGGCGGCCGCACCCTCACTTGGATCACGGGCGTCCTGGCGTTCGTCGTCTCGATCGTCACGGCGTTCACCGGGTACCTCCTCCAGACGAATTTCGATTCACAGTGGATCGCCTTCCAGGCGAAGGACGCCCTCAACGCCGTGGGGGTCGGCGCGTGGTTCAACGTGGCGAACCTCGGCCAGGTCCTGATGTGGCACATCGTGCTGCTGCCGCTCGCCGTGGGCGCCGTCGTGGTGCTCCACGTGCTCCTCGTGCGCGTGCACGGGGTGGCCCCGCCGCTCGAGGCCGCCGAGACCGACGCCCAGCTCGGCGGCTCCCAGCTCAGCGGCTCACAGCTCGGCGGCTCCCAGCTCAGCGGGATGCAGGCCGCGGACGCGGAGGCGGCTCCTCGGGCCACCGAGGGCGGTCCGGCATGACGACCATGTCCCGCCCGCCTGCTGCGGGCCCTGAGCGCCACGGCCAGTCCCGCTCCCGCCAGCCGCGCTCCCGCCAGCCACGGGACCTCGACCGCCGGCACGATCTCGAGGGCCGGCGCGATCTCGACCGGAGGCCCTGGCGCGGGGCCGTCCGCGAGTACGACCTCGTCAAGGAGCTCGTCTACGCGCTCGTCGTCGTCGGGGTGCTGACTCTGGGGCTCGCGGCGGTGGTCGGGTCCCCGGACGACGCCCCGGTGACGCTGGCCTCGTGGGCTGGCGCGGCGCCGTCGGACTTCGTGGCGACGGCCACGGCCGAGCTCGGGGGGACCAGCGACACCGCCCAGTACGGGCCGCCGTACAACGCCACCCAGGGCGTGAGCCAGACCCTCGGCCCGATCGACCTGCAGAGCCTCTCGGGGGTCCGCCTGCCGATCGACACCGCGCAGGACCTCGTGGTGGCGCCCCTCGCGGCGCTGCCCCAGCCGCCCTCGGCGCTCTCCGCGTGGACCGGTGCCACCGACAAGCAGCGCGCCGACTGGACCGCCGCGTACTCGGACGCCCTCACCAAGGCGCCCGACGGCGATCCCAGCAAGGTCGCGCCCGGCAACTACGGCCCGGTGCCCGCTCTGACCAGCTCACTCCTGGGCATGGCCCGCTCGGGCGCCCTCGACCGGGTCCTCGACGGCGGGACTGGGAGCGGGACTGCCGCCGGCCTCGACCGCACCCGGACCGAGCTGCTCCTCGGCGACGGCACCTACTTCAAGGGCCTGGCAGCAGACCAGCACCTCACGGGCGACCAGTGGGGCATGATGAACGAGACCGGCAACTACCCCGGGCAGTCGTGGCTGTGGCTCTACTCCTTCTGGTACCAGATCCCGCCGTTCAACGGGCTCGCCAACGCGGACCTCGTGGTCACCGGGATCATGGTGGTCCTGACCCTTGCGCTGATGTTCCTGCCCTTCATCCCGGGCCTGCGGTCGATTCCCCGGATCATCCCGCTCCACCGGCTCATCTGGCGGGACTACTACCGGCGGCGCTGAGCCGGGCGTGGGCGTGCGCGGGCCCAGCGGCGTGCAGAACGACACAACTCAGGCGGCCCAGGCCCCGTTTCGGGGGCAGGAGCCGCCTGAGTTGTGTCGAAGTGCCCGGGCTTCTCAGCCGATGGGCTGGGCCTGCGGCGAAGTGAGGCGGGTGAGCGCGTCGATGTCCCGCACCGCGCCCTTGTCCGCCGAGGTGGCCATGGCCGCGTAGGCGCGCAGGGCCGCGGAGACGGCACGCTCACGGTTCACCGGGTGGTAGCCGGTCGTGGCCTCGAGCCGCTCGCACCGGGCGTCGAGCTCCGAGGCGTCGACCACGAGCTCCATCGAGCGGTTCGGGATGTCGATGCGGATCAGGTCCCCGTCCTCGACGAGGGCGATCGTGCCGCCCGAGGCCGCCTCCGGCGAGATGTGCCCGATCGAGAGGCCCGAGGTGCCGCCGGAGAAGCGGCCGTCCGTGATGAGCGCGCACTTCTTGCCCAGGCCGCGGCCCTTGAGGAACGAGGTCGGGTAGAGCATCTCCTGCATGCCCGGGCCGCCCTTGGGGCCCTCGTAGCGGATCACCACGACGTCGCCCTCCTTGACCGTCTTGTTGAGGATCTTCTCGACGGCCTCCTCCTGCGACTCGCACACCACGGCAGGGCCCTCGAAGGTCCAGATCGACTCGTCCACGCCAGCGGTCTTCACCACGGCACCGTCCACCGCAACGTTGCCGCGCAGCACCGCGAGGCCGCCGTCCTTCGAGTACGCGTGCTCGACCGAGCGGATGCAGCCGCCCTCGGCGTCCGTGTCGAGCGAGGTCCACTCGTTCGACTGCGAGAACGCGGTCGAGGAGCGCTGGCCGCCCGGGGCCGCGTGCCAGAGCTGCTGGGCCTCCTCGGTGGCCTTGCCGCCGCGGATGTCCCACGCGTCGAGCCACGAGGCGAGGTCGGGGGAGTGGACCGAGCGCACGTCCGTGTGCAGGAGGCCGCCGCGGTTGAGCTCGCCCAGCAGCGCCGGGATGCCGCCGGCGCGGTGCACGTCCTCCATGTAGTACGTCTTGTCCTTGGCCACGTTCGGGGCGACCTTGGCCAGGCACGGGACCTTGCGGGACTTCGCGTCGATCTCGGCCAGGCCGTACTCGACGCCGGCCTCCTGCGCGGCCGCGAGCAGGTGCAGGATCGTGTTGGTCGAGCCGCCCATGGCGATGTCCAGGGCCATGGCGTTGTCGAACGCCTGCGCGGTGGCGATGGACCGCGGGAGGACGGAGTCGTCGTCGTCCTCGTAGTAGCGCTTGGCGAGGTCGACGGCGGTGGCGCCCGCCCGCTCGTAGAGCGCCTTGCGTGCGGTGTGGGTCGCGAGGACGGAACCGTTGCCGGGGAGCGAGAGGCCGATCGCCTCGGTGAGGCAGTTCATCGAGTTGGCCGTGAACATGCCGGAGCAGGAGCCGCAGGTGGGGCAGGCGTTCTGCTCGATGAGGTCGATGTCGGCGTCCGAGATGGACTCGTCCACGGCGTCCGAGATCGCGTTGACGAGGTCGAGGGAGCGGACCGAGCCGTCGGTGAGGGTCACGCGGCCGGCCTCCATGGGGCCGCCGGAGACGAAGACCGTGGGGATGTTCAGGCGCAGGGCGGCCATGAGCATCCCGGGGGTGATCTTGTCGCAGTTGGAGATGCACACGAGGGCGTCGGCGCAGTGGGCGTTGACCATGTACTCGACCGAGTCGGCGATGAGGTCGCGGGAGGGCAGCGAGTAGAGCATGCCGCCGTGGCCCATGGCGATGCCGTCGTCCACGGCGATGGTGTTGAACTCGCGGGCGATGGCGCCGGCAGCGTGGATCGCCTCGGAGACGATGCGGCCCACCGGCTGCAGGTGCGTGTGGCCGGGGACGAACTCGGTGAACGAGTTGGCCACGGCGATGATCGGCTTCCCGATGTCCGAGTTGGCGACGCCGGAGGCGCGCATCAGCGCGCGGGCGCCGGCCATGTTGCGGCCATGGGTGACGGTACGAGAGCGAAGAGCTGGCATTGGACTAGAACACCACGCGCGCGCGACGGGCTGCCAGACGGCAGCGATACTAGTAGTGAAACTGCTAGCGTTCGAGGAGGCCTCCCTGGACACCGCCACGCCCGCCGAGACGCGCCGCAAGGAGCTGGGCGCCTTCCTCCGCTCCCGCCGGGAGCGGGCCGTGCGGGCCGACTACGACCTGCCGCCCGTGGGCCGGGGCCGCACCGTGGGGCTGCGGCGCGAGGAGGTCGCCTTCCTCTCCGGCGTCTCGGTCACCTGGTACACGTGGCTCGAGCAGGGCCGGGACATCCACCCGTCCCGCCAGGTGCTCGACGCCGTGGCCGTGAACCTGCGCCTCAGCGCCCCCGAGCACGACTACATCCTGGGCCTCAGCGGATTCGCGCCGGCGCCCCGCGAGGTCCCCGGCACCCCGGAGCCCGTTCCCGAGCACGTCCAGCACCTGCTCGATGCGCTGGATCCCTCGCCGGCCTTCGCGGTGACCTCGACCTGGGACATCGGTGCGTGGAACAGCGGGTATGAGGCGCTTTTCCCGGGCATCGCCACCGTGCCCGCCCGCGACAGGAACCTCCTGCGCCTGACCTTCACCGACCCCTACGTGCGGGGCATGCTGCCCGACTGGGAGGTCACGGTGCGCAGCTTCCTGGCCGACTACCGCGCGGAGGCCGGTTCGCACGCGGACCGGGCCGCGCACGTCGAGCTCGTGACGCGCCTGCGCGAGGACTCCGCGGACTTCGCCCGAGCCTGGGACGACCACGAGGTGCGCCGCTTCGCCTCCCGCGCCCGGACCTTCCTCCATCCCGTGGCCGGGCGGCTGGACTTCGAGCAGCACCAGCTCGTGCCCGCGGATGCCCCGACGCTGCACATCGTGGCCTACCTTCCCGCGCCCGGCTCCGACACGGGGGAGCGAATGGCCCGGCTCGTGGGCAGCGGGACAGATCGCAGGGCTGGGCTCAGAACGGTGGCGGATCCTCGCGGTACGGGTGGGTGATGTAGCGGCGTCCTGAGGGCGCGGTCCACTCGAGAGTGCCCGGGGGCTCGGGGCTGGGTGGTGACGCTTGGCTGCGCGGTGACGCTCGGCTCGGCGCCCGCTCGTGAGGCGGTGCAGCCGTAGCGGCCGGCGACTTTGTGCCAAGCACCTCCGTGTCCGTTCCGAGGTGCCGGACCGTCCAGAGGCCGAGGCTCTTGAGGCGGTGGTGCTCGGGGCACAGGAGGGCAAGGTTGCGGACGTCGGTCTGGCCGCCCTCGTGCCATTCGACCGTGTGGTCGACCTCCGTGGCGGCCGAGGGCTTGTCGCACCCGGGGAAGCGGCACGTCGCATCGCGCACCGTGAGGAACCGCCGCATGGCTGCGGTGGGTGCATAGCGGATGCGGCCGATCGACAGCGGCGCTCCGTCCCGGGCACTCACGAGCAGCCGCGTCCAGGTCGAGGCCTGCGCTGCGAGGCGCCGTGTGGTGTCGGGGTCGATGGGGCCGTAGCCGAGGATCTCGCCGGGTGCGTCGCCGGTGCCGTCGACGGTCGACGCCGGTGCGGTCACCACGAGCTGCAGGCGCACGCCACCGAGCGGCGCGCCGCCGGTGGCTGGGGTGCCGCTGAGCTGCCGCCCCGGGTCGTCCAGCAGGAGGTCGGTCAGGACGTCGGCGCGGAGCTGGTTGACGGTGCGTGCCTCGGCGGGCGACTGCAGCGAACGCGCGATCGCCGCGAGGCGCGTGTCGACCACCGCTCCCACTTCGAGGGGGAGGAGCGCCGTGAGGTAGCACATGCCGTCGCCCACCGGAGTCACCTCCACACGGCGGTCCGTGACGGCCTTGGCCCTGCGCGCCGCGAGGGGCTCCTCGCAGTAGTCCTCCGCGAGGCGTCGCAGGCGCTGACCCAAGGCGGGAAGGGTGGGCCGGCGGTCCGGGTCCTCGGGGGCGGCGATGGCGGTGGCCGCCGCTGCGAAATTCTCCAGGCGCGCGGACGGGACCGGAATGGCGGCGTCGAGCACGGTCGCCGCACGCTGCCGCGTCAGACGCCCGGCCCGCATGGCGGCGAGCACCGGGGCCAGGGCGGGATCGGCGAGGGCGCGGGCTTCCTCGACCCTCGCCCGCGCGGTCCGCTGGGACACGCGGAGTGCTGCGGCAATTTCGGAGGCCGCGAGGGCTGGGGCCTCGAGGCGCCGTTGGAGATCCCCTGACCGCTCGTGGATCTGCACGAGCTCGGCCATGAGTCGGGCGCGCTGTGCATCCAGGCGCGCCTGATCGACCTCGGTCTCCTCGATGGCCCGCACGATCTCCGCCGCATGCTCGAGGCGGAGCGCCCGCGCGGCGCCTTCGAGGTCGTCGTCACGGCGAGGGGCGGGGATGCCGACGGCCTCCCACTCGCCCGCGCTGATGGTCCAAGGCTCAAGCGCGGCTGGGTCAAGCAGTGTTGAGCCGGTCTCCGCTGCCTCCAAGGGGCGCCCCTCGGACAGATGCGGCGCGACGAGCGCCAGGACCGCTGGGGCTAGGGAATCCGGCTCGATCTCTCCTGCCCCGAGGCCCTCCACGAGGGTGAGGTAGTCGTCGATGACCGGGAGGGAGGCCCTGCCCTCGGGGCTCAGCGGGTCGACGAAGCCGTACTCCTCGTACTCCTTGGTGAGCAGCTCGTCATCGGGAGGAAGACCGTCGAGGCTGACTGCCGGGGACGCTCCCACGCCCCGCTGCCTCCCGACCCCGCCCGTCGTCCCCATGTAGCCATTTTAGAATATAGTTACGATAATTACTAGAGTAATCCGAAACTAGATTCGGATAATATCCGAATGGATCGTAATGCCGGGAGCGGGCTCCAGCGATCCCGCGGCCTTCCCGACGATGTGCACCGAGAGGCTCGTGCTCCCGCTCGGCACCGCCGTCGGGAACCAGTGCCGACCGGGGGCGACGAGGATGAGGAGGCCTTCGACGTTCCCGATGGGCCGGAAATCGGATGTTCCGGTGCCATAGGCCTCGATGCCGAACGCTGCCTCGGCCCGAGCTGCGACCGCCGGGACGTCCCCGACTGGAACCCCGACTTCGCTGATGGCGAGGACGTGCTCCGGACGGAACGGCCCGGTGCGGTCATCGGCGATGTCCCGGCGGATGATGAACTCGAGGATGTTGCCGTCGGCGTCCTCGAAGTAGAGCGAGTGCGCGTTCCAGTGCGGGGACGTCTCGAAGTCGTCTCTGCCCTCGGAATCGCGCAGGAGGGGCACCCGTTCGGAGATCCAGCGCTTGGCGGTGTCGAACATGAGCCGCGGAATGGTGAACGCGAGGTGCTGCCTGCCCGGGCCCGGACCGCCTTCGCGCAGAACCAGCCGCGAAGCGCCCGCCTGCACCGTCAAGGCGCCGTCCCCGTAGCGGGTGGGTAGCCCCAGAACCGCGCCGTAGAACGACTCGGCCCGGCCCAGATCGTCCGTGTCGAAGGCGACCGAGATGATGCGCATGGGAACCACCCAACAGGCTCAAGCGACCTTGAGGTCAAGGGCCGCCCGGCCTGTCAGGTGAAGATGGTCTTCGGGTCCTCGCTGCCGTAGCGGGACAGGATCAGCGCGGCGACGTCGCGCAGCTTCTGGTTGCGGTTCATCGAGGCGGTCTTGAGGACCTGGATGGCCTCGTCCGCCGTGCAGTTGGACTGCGCCATGATGACGCCGGCCGCGAGGTTGATCGCGGTGCGCGACTCGAGGGCGGACTCGAGGTCCGACACCCGATCGGTCTCGCGCGCGAAGCGCACGGCGAGGTGCACCGAGCGGGACGCCAGGGAGGCGAGCTCCTCGGCACGCGCGCGGAGCTCGTCGGGGAAGCCGTCAGGCTTGGCCGAGTAGCAGTTGAGGGCGGCCTCGGCGTCGGCGGAGGTGGGCAGCGGGATCGGCGTCGCGAAGACCGAGCGGAGCGGGGCCCCGGCCACGGCGGCCCGATAGCGCGGATACCGGGTGGTCACGCTGAGGTCGGGAACATAGACCGTGCGGCCCGTGGCCACGGCTTCGGAGCACGGGCCCTCGCCGCTCGCGTACTGCAGCTCGTCCATGACGTCCGCGGCCGGGTCGCTGCTGCCCACCGTGGCCCGACGCCCGTGCCGGCCCACCGTGACGCTGCACGTGACCGTGCCTGGAACGGTGGGGTCCTTCGAGAGGTCGTGGGCAGCGACGACGGCGACGCGCGCCAGGAACGTCGCGAGGTCAACGCTCCCGAGGAACAGGTCGAGGAGCTCGTCCTCCTGCGCCCGGGCCAGTACAGCTTCCGGCACCTGTCCGGCGGCCAATGCAGCGTCCGGACCCTGTCCGGCGATGGTCTCGTCCATGCTGGGTCAGCCTCCTTGCGCGGGGCCCTCACGATGGCCCCGTATGGTGCGATCCCAAGCCTACGCCGTTCCACCCATCGGGAGGGGGCCGGGCCCGAGATGACGGGCCCGCGGCCCCTTCCGTCTACCGCGCCTTCCGGTGGATCGACTTGTAGGTCAGGTACGCGCCCAGGCCCTCGATCCCGTACTCCGTCCCGAGGCCGGAATCGTGCCGGCCGCCGAACGGCGCCGCGTGGTTCGAGGCGAAGAAGTTGATGCCGATCGAGCCGGTGTCCACCCGGTCTGCGACGGCCAGGGCCGCCTCGGGATCGGAGGAGAACACGAGCCCGCCCAGCCCGAACTCGGTGTTGTTCGCCAGCGCCACGGCCTCGTCGGCCCCACGACCCGGCCCCGCGTCGCTGTACTTCAGGATGGTCAGCACCGGGCCGAAGATCTCCTCCCGGGCTACCCGCATGGACGGGGTGACGTCGGCGAAGACGGTCGGCTCCACGAAGTACCCGCCCTCGAGTCCGCTTCCGGCCGCGAACGACGCCGCCCTGCCGCCCGCCACGGCCCGCGCGCCTTCCGCGAGGCCCGACTCGACGTACCCCATGACCGTGTCGAACTGGGACTTCGTGGCGCTCGGCCCGAACACGGTCGCGGGGTCGAGCGGGTCGCCCTGCGGCGCCGCCGCGATGACCGACGCGGCCATGTCCACCACCTCGGCGTACCGCGAGGCCGGCGCGAGGATCCGCGTGGAGATGTAGCAGGTCTGGCCGGTGTTGCGCATCGAGGACCGGATCAGCACCTTCGACATCGCGTCCAGGTCCGCATCCGGCAGCACGATCGCGCTCGACTTCCCGCCGAGCTCGAGCGTCACGGGCCGCAGCAGCTCCCCGCACGCGGCGGCGATACGCCGGCCCACCGGCGTCGACCCCGTGAACGCGACCTTGTCCACACCCGGGTGCTTCACGAGCACGTCCCCCATCCGGCCCGACCCCGTCACGAGGTTCACGACGCCGGCCGGCACCCCCGCCGCTGCGACCGCGTCGACGATGAACCGGATCGACAGCGGCGTGGGCGAGGCGGGCTTGATCACCACGGTGCAGCCCGCCAGCAGCGCCGGGGCGAGCTTGATGACCACGAGGTTGATCGGGAAGTTCCACGGCGCGATCAGCGCGCACACGCCGACCGGGTCGCGCCGCACCACGGACTCCTGGCCCCGGGCGAAGGGGAACGGACGGACGTCCTCGCGCTCGAGGTACTCGGCCAGCGTGGCGAAGTAGCGGAAGATCCCGGCCGCGTTCGCCGCCGCCCCGCGCGTCTCGGTGATCGGCGAGCCGTTCTCGCGCGTGTTCGTCTGCGCGAGGGCCTCGGCGCGGGCCTCGATCTCGTCCGCGATCCTCAGCAGGTACGCCGCGCGCTCGGAGGGCGAGAGGCGGGGCCAGGGGCCGGCGTCGAACGCCCGGCGCGCGGCGGCGACGGCGGCGTCGACGTCCTCCGCCGACCCGTCCGGCACCGATCCCCAGGCCTCGCCCGTCGCGGGATCGGTGACGGGGTTGCGGCCGGTCGCCTGCGCGGGGACGTAGGCGCCGTCGATGAACACGTCGTCCACGCGGGTGTACGGCAGGGAGAGGGCGGCGCGGCGCGCCCGGGCGTCGGGGCCGGAGGCGGACGACGCCGGCCGCTCGCCTCCCGCGGTCGTGGCACCGGTGTGGGTGGGGACAGTCATCGGAGCACTCCCGTCTGGAGCAGCGCGTTGGAGCGCGCGAGGTCTGCGGTGGCCATCTCGACGGCCGCGGCGGTGATGAGCTCGGGAACGATCTCGGCCGCGAGCCGGTCGGCGTACGTGGACGGGTCCATCTTGAACCACGAGGACGCGAGGGCGATCCCCGCGCGGTCGAAGCGCCAGAGCCGGTCGGCGTCCCGCATGAGGGCGTCCTCGAGGGAATAGGCCACGTGGCGGGTGTCGTGGCCCTCGATGATCGCGGTGACGCGCTCGACGAACTCCTCCGAATAGCCGAGCCCGGGCAGCACCTCGCGGGCCACGAGGCAGCCCTGGTGCTCGTGCTCGTACCGGATCTGGGCCTTGCGCCAGTCCCCGGTGAAGCCCTCGGAGAGGATGCGGGACTCGTCCACGCGGGCCCAGCCGGTGTCGTGCAGGAGGGTCGCGACGAGCACGAGCTCGCGGTCGGCGCCCGGGTACGCGTCGCACAGCCGCTCGGCGTAGGCCACCGAGATGGGCAGGTGGATGTCGTTGCCGCGGGTGCGGGTGTACCGGACCACGGCCTTCCACAGCGGGTCGAGCCGGCCGCCGGGGCCCGCGGTCCCTGGCGTCTCGCAGATGGGCCGCGTGTCCACGGGCCCCTCGGCGGGGACGGGCCGCACGGGGTAGGCGGCGGCGAACGCGCCCGCGCGGGCGGCGTCGATCTCGAGGGTGTTCTCGGTCATCGGGTTCCTCCCGCGGCGACGGCGGTGGCGAGCGGGATGGCCAGGGTCTTCAGCTGCACGTCCGCGGCGGCGGCCTGGACCGCCTCGGCCGGGATGTTCTGGCCCTTGGCGAGGGCGTTCTTGACGGCCATGAAGTCCAGCGGAGCGTTGACGCAGTCGGCGGCGATGATCCGGCCCGCGCGGTAATAGAGCACGGAGAACTTGCCGCGCTCGTCGTCCCGGCGCACCACGGTCTGGTCGAAGCCCATGGACAGGCCCGCGATCTGGAGCTTGAGGTCGGCCTGGTTCGACCAGAACCAGGGGATGCCCGCGTACTCCTCGCGCCGGCCCATGAGCGAGTAGGCCGCGACCTTTGCGTGCTCGATCGCGTTGTTGACGCTCTCGAGGCGGATGCGCTCGCCGGCGGGGGAGCCGGGCACGGGGTTGGGCATGTTCGCGCAGTCGCCCACGGCCACGGTGGTGCCGTCCGAGGCGAGCGCGTACTGGTCCACGACGATTCCGTTGTCCACCGTCAGGCCCATCTGCTCGGCCAGCTCGGTGTTGGGGACGACGCCGATGCCCACGAGCACGATCTGCGCGGGGATGACCTCGGTTTCCGTGCCCTCGCCCGCGGCGAGCTCGACGCCGGCGACCGCAGGAGCGCCGTCGTGCGCGGAAGCCGTTCCGCCGTTGCCCGGCACGAAGCGGGTGATCTTCGCGCCGAGGCGGATGTCGAGGCCGCGGGCGCGGTGGGCGTCGAGGAAGAACTGCGCGGTCTCCTCGCCCACGGCGCGGCCCACGAGCCGCGGGCCGGCCTCGAGGACCACCACGTTCTTGCCCATCTTCTTCAGGCTCGAGGCAGCCTCGAGGCCGATGAAGCCCCCGCCCACCACCACGACGTCCGTCGCGCTGCCCACGAGGGCTTTCAGCGCCAGGGCGTCGTCGGCGTTGCGGAGATAGACGACGCGGGCCAGGTCGCCGCCGTCGATCGCGAGCTTCCGCGCCCGCGCACCCACGGTGAGCGCCAGGCGCTTGAACGGGAAGCTGGAGCCGGAGGCGGCGATCGCGACCCCGGACCCATCAGGATTCTTGCGGATCTCCGTGATCCGCTCGTCCTTGACGAGGGTGACGTGATGCTCGTCCCAGTACTCGTTGGAGCGGAAGATGAGCGACTCGTTGCCCACCTCGCCCTGGAGCCACTCCTTGGAGAGGGCCGGGCGCTGGTAGGGGCGGTGGTTCTCCTCGCCGAGGAGCGTGATGTGCTCCTCGAAGCCGAGGGCGCGGAGCGAGATGGCCAGCTGGATGCCGGACTGGCTCGCGCCGATGATCAGCAGGCCGGTGGGCTCTGCGGTGGGTGCGTCTGGGGCGGTCATCTCACACCTGGGTTTCCGGGGTGGTCACGTACAGGTCCATCCCGTCCGTGAGCTTGAGCTGGCAGGACAGGCGCGAGTTCTCCTCGCGGTCCACGGCCGTGCCGTAGAGCATCTCGTCCTCCATGGGCTCGATGGGCGGGAGCTCGTCGAGGCAGTCCTCGCGGACGAACACGTGGCACGTGGCGCAGGAGAGCGAGCCGCCGCACTCGGCGACGATGCCCGGCACGCCGTTGCGCACGGCGGTTTCCATGACGGAGTCGCCAGGGCGTCCCTCGATGTCCCGGACGGTGCCCTCCGCGTCGGTGTAGTGGACGGTGGTGGTCATTGGGGTGCTCTCCTGAGAATCGGTGTCAGGGTGGTCTAAAGGGTTCAGATGAATTGCCGGCCGCCGTCGACCACGAGGGTCTGGCCGGTCATGTAGGAGGAGTCGGGGCTCGCGAGGAACATGGCGGCGCCCACGATGTCCTCGGGCTGGCTGGCCCGCTTGATCGCGCCGCGGTCCACGCCGTACGTGGCGGCGTTCTCCATGAGCCCGTAGCTGGCCTCGGTGAGCGTGAAGCCGGGGGCGATCGCGTTGACCGTCACCCCGCGCTTGCCGAGCTCCTTGGCCAGGACCCGGGTGAGGGCCACGACGCCGCCCTTGGACGCCACGTAGTGGGCCCACTGCTCGGAGCCGGAGTAGATCGTGGCGCTCGAGAGGTTGATGACGCGGCCGCCGTCGCCCAGGTACGGGCTGGCCGCGCGGGTCACGAGCCACGGGCCCTTGAGGTTGACGCCCATCACGAGGTCCCACTCGGCCGGGTCGATCTCCTCGAACGGGCTGCGGGTCACCGTCGCGTAGATCGCGGCGTTGTTGACGACGACGTCGATCCCGCCGCCGCCGAACTCGGCCGCTTCCGCGGCCATCGCCTCGGTGGACGCGACGTCGGTGACGTCGACCTTGAGGGCGAGGGCCTCGGAGCCCTGGCTGCGCAGGAGCTGCGCGGTCTCCTCGGCGCCGGCGGCGTTCACGTCCGCGACGGCCACCTTGTAGCCGCGTGAGGCGAAGCCGAGGGCGAAGGCCCGGCCCAGGCCCCCGGCCGCGCCCGTGATGAGCGCGAGCCGGGGGGACTGGGGTGCGGTCTGCTCAGGCATGCGCCGGCTCCTGGCTGTGCTCGTGACCTGACTCGCCGTGCGCGTGGCTGTGCGCGCCGGGCCCGGAGACGGTGGCGGCGGGGGCGCCGTCGAGGATCTCCACGGTGCCCTTCGTGCCGTCCACGCGGAGCATCTGGCCCGTGCGGATGGTCGTGGAGCCCGAGCCGGTGCCGGTCACGGCGGGGAGGCCGTACTCGCGGCACACGATGGCGGCGTGGCTCATCATGCCGCCGATGTCCGTGACGGTCGCGGCGATCTTGCCGAAGATCGGGCCCCAGGACGGCGCCGTGACGGTGGCGACGAGGATCTCGCCCTGCTGGACCTCGGAGAGCTGGTCCGCGTCGGTGACCACGCGGGCCGGGCCCTCGACCACGCCGGGGGAGGCCGCCATGCCGCGCAGGCCGCCGCCCTCCACGGCCTCACCTTCGCCGAGCCACTGCTGCACCTGCTCGGTGGTGATGCCCCAGAGCATGCGGGTGAACGGCTCGGTGATGGAGGCCGGCGGGGTGTTGAGCGCGGGCTGGGGCCGGGCGGTCTTGAGCGCGTCCACAATGACGCGGCGGCGCTCGATCTCCTCGGGCCAGTAGCTCGGGCCGATCGGCTCGGAGGCGCCCACGCCCCACCAGGTCACGAGGTCGAACAGTGCGTCGCGGACCTCGTTGCGGCCCAGGTAGAGGAGGTCGTCCGGCTGGGTCCAGAAGCCCTCGGCGTGGAACACTCGGGAGAGCTCGCGGATCTTGCGCCAGAAGACGCCCATGGTCCAGTGCTCGATGTAGAAGTTGTGGTTCTCCACGTACGGGTAGCACTGGGCGGCCAGGCCGCGCTTGGCGTCGAACGCGGCGAGGTTGTCGCCCTCGAGCAGCTCGCGGTACTCCTCGACGATCCGCTCCTTCTCGGCGATGAGCGCCTCGACCGGGCGGAGGATCTCCTGCCCCGCGTCCAGCCGGGCGATGTAGTCCTTGATGTAGTTGAGCGGTATCTCGGGGTGCTCGTTCCAGTACTTGTCGTGGCCGTAGAAGCCGTTGCCCACGGTGAAGTTGAACCAGGGCTCGTGCGCTTCCTCCCAGCGCTGGATCCAGTGGTCACCCCCGGCGGAGGCGCGGATCGCGCCCAAGGTGGCGTCGGCGTCGTCCGCGTTCTCGAAGGCGGACTGGATGCCGAGTTCGACGGCGAGGGCGGCGAGGCCCTTGAGCTCGTCGTCGGGGCGGAACAGCTCCATGTCCACGCCCTGCACCATCGTCGCGATGGACTGGTCCGGGATGTTCGGGAAGACCTGCTTGCAGAAGTTGAAGAAGTCCAGGTAGGCGATGTACCCGAGGTTGAGGAACTCGAAGTGGTACTGCCAGTTCTGGTAGGCGAGCTGGATGAGGCGGTCGTAGTTGTCGAGGAGGACCTCGGAGCCGTCCTTGGCCTTGCCCGAGTGGATGTCCTCGATGGGGACGATGGCCGGGGGCTTGGCGAAGGTGATCTTCTCCATCTCGTCGATGGTGCCCTTGACCTTGGTGTGCCACTGCTCGAGAAGGCGCGGCCAGTTCTGGAAGTAGTAGCCCACGCGCTCCTCGAAGGCCGGCACGCGCGCGGCGATCTGGTCCTCCGGCACGGGGATGGGGCTCATGTAGAGGTAGCCGAGGTGGATGCGGAACTCGATCCCGTTGGCGTTGGGGATCATGAGGTGGCGGGCGTTGTACTGGCCCAGGCACTTGACCGCGAACTCGCCGCCGATCGTCTCGAACGGCTTGAAGACGGTGGGCCAGTGCTGGCTGTCGCAGAACCAGAACTTGGCGTCCTCCTGCTCCTTGAGCTTGTCCTGGAACACGAGGTAGTAGGGGTACAGCTTCTCCCAGCCCTCGGCTCCGGCGGGGACCGGGAGCTCGGACGGCTTCGGGAAGGACTTCATCGACATTGGTGTGTCCTGTGCTTGTTCGGGCGAACGGAAGGGTCAGGCGGTGAGCTTGATGGAGCCCCAGCTGAAGCCGCCGGTGGTGGCGGACGACGGCGCGGCGCCGGCTTGCGCGCTCTGGCTCACCACGGGCTGGGGTGCGGTGGCGGGCTTGGAGGAGTGCACGGTCTCGGGGCGGGCCTGCAGGAGCAGGAGGTTCTCGCCGTCGGGAAGGTCGGCGTCGAGGGCCCACTCGATGTCCTGCGGGGTCTTGTAGTGCTTCTCGGCGCGCTTGGCGAGCGTGGCAACCGCGGTGAGCTGCGCGTCGGTGAGGCAGCGGCGGGAGCGGCGCTCGGCGTCGACCTCGCGTTCCACGAGGCGGCGCGTGGCGGCGTCCGGGACGAGCTCAGCGTGCTTGTCGCCGAGGTGCTCGGTGACGAGGGCGAGCGTGACCTTGTCCAGGACGATGTTGTCCGGGGTGACCTGGCCGGAGACCACCATCTCGCCGACGCCGTAGGAGGCGTCGATGGTGATCTTGGAGCGGTCGCCGTTGGTGGGGTCGAGGGTCATGGCAACGCCGGAGGCCTTCGCGTTGACCATCTTCTGCACCACCACGGCCATGGAGAGGCCCCCGTTGGGGATGCCGTTCTTGAGGCGGTAGATGATGGCGCGGGAGGTGTAGAGGGAGGCCCAGCACTTGCGGATGTGCTCGCCCACCGCGTCGAAGCCCTCGAGCCAGAGGTAGGTGTCCTGCTGGCCGGCGAAGGAGGCGTCGGGGAGGTCCTCGGCAGTGGCGCTGGAGCGGACGGCGACCGGGACGGGGGAGTCGAAGCGGGACTGGAGGGCCTCGTAGGCGGCGACCGTCTGGGCGCGGGCCTCGGTTGGGACCGGGCACTCCTCGATGCTCGCGCGGATGGTGGCGGAGACGGCGTCGACCTCGGCGACGTCCTCGGGGTTGAGGCCGGCCAGGAGCGCGTGGATCCTCTCCGTGATCTGGTTCTCCGCCATGAACGCATCGAATTGGGCGGTGGTGACCACGAAGCCCGGGGGGACGGGCATGCCCGCGGACGTCATCGTGACGAGCGAGGCGCCCTTGCCGCCGAGGTTCGCGAGGGTCGGCTCGGTGCCGCCGTCGAAGAACTGGATGTACTCGGTGTCCTGGAAGTCGGTGTCCTGCATGGTCTGCTCCATGGTTGTGGTCGGCGCGTTCATTCGGTCCAGCTCACGGGAACGGAGACGGGGACGCGGAAGGAGAGGTTCTCGCGGAACTCGATGCTCCCCGGGTCATCCACCGTGAGGTGGGGGAGCTTGGCCGTGGCCTCCTCGAGGGCGATCTTGGCCTGGAGCTTGGCGAGCATGTTGCCGAGGCAGTAGTGGATGCCGAAGCCGAACGAGAGGTGCTCGCGGGCATTGGGGCGGCCGATGTCGAAGGTCTCGGGGTCCTCGAACTTGGACTCGTCGCGGTTGGCCGAGCCCATCACGAGCAGGATGCCGGAGCCCTTCGGGATCTTCACCCCGCCGATCTCGGCGTCCCTGAGGGCCTTGCGGCGCCAGGCGACGATCGAGCCGGAGTAGCGGAGCACCTCGTCGATGGCGCCGGGGATCTTCTTGGGGTCTTCGACCAGCTTCTGCCACGTCTCGGTGTCCGCGGCGAGGAGGCGGAGGGCGTTGGAGATGAGCGTGGTGGTGGTCTCGTGGCCGGCGAAGAGGAGGCTGTAGGCCACCGAGGCGATCTCGTGGTCGGAGATCTCGGCGCCGTCCTTCTGGGCGGTGACGAGGTCGGCGATGAGGTTGTCTCCGCCCTCGGCGTGGGCCTTCGCGACGAGGGCTAGGCAGGCCTGCCAGTACTCGACGAGGTTGTGCGCGTGGGGGATCTGCTCCTCGTCGGTGAGGTCGCCCCAGGTCATCGCGGCGCGCGAGTCGGACCAGCGCTTGTAGTCGTCCAGCTTGGCGAGGTCCTCCCCGATCAGCGTGAGGATGGTGATGGTGGGGACCTCGTAGGCGAGGTCCTTGACGATCTCGCCGTGGTGGGCGGCTGCGTCCTGGCCGCGGCCGATCATCGCGTCGAGGCGGTCGGCGACGTTCTGGCGGATGAACGGCTCGAGGACCTTGAACCGGCGCGGCGTGAACGCCTTCTGCACGATGCCGCGGATGCGGGTGTGCTCCGGGGGGATGCGGGCCGAGAGGCCCGAGTAGGCGGTGAAGCCGCCCTCGTTCATGATCTGGGTGGCCTGCGGGCCGCGCTTGCGGACCGGGGCCTGGGCGTTCTCGGAGGAGAAGGTCTCCCAGTCGTCGAAGACGGCCTTGATGTCGTCGTAGCGGGTGACCACGAAGAGGTCGATCCGCTCGTCGTACATGACCGGCTCCTCGGCGCGGAGGGCCGCGTAGGCCGGGAAGGGGTTCTTCATCTGGAACGGCTCGTAGCCGTGGTGGGTGGCGCCGTGCGTTGCTGCGGGGGCGGACGACGGCGCGTGGCCGGCGCTCGCGGGCGCCGCACCTGTGTCGGTGCCAGCCTGGGCGCCGAACCCGAACGGGCAGCCGGTTCCCTGAGTCTCCAGTGACATCAGCACTCCTTGATCTGGTGGCCATCGGCGCGGCTGGGAGCCGGGCCTCTGCGTCTTGTTCCAGTGTGGTCCTGGTCACCGACAAGCGTGCTGGGTCACCTTCCGCTGAGTGGAAGTTGCTTGGCCAGATTGGGGGCCCGGACCGCTCGACGCCCTGAGCATCATCTTCCGTTCCTGTGCTTGCCCCGCGTGCATTGAGGTGCCGGCAACGATCGGATGCAAGGCCAATCAGCTTGAGAGCCGGCGCTGCTCGGCCCGTCCCATCAAAGGCTTAGCACCCCTAATGCTGAGATGGACGAAGTGAGACGCCTTCCCGAGACATCCTCAGTCCTAGGACTTCGTTGACCCTCCGCGGCAGTGCCCGATGCGGGGGGGTGCCTCTATGGTTTTCGTCAAGCCGCTGAGGCTGTCTGCGGCTCGTAGAGGGTGCCGTCGCGGAGCATGGCGAACAGGACGTCGCAGCGGCGGCGGGCGAGGGCGATCACGGCTTGGTTGTGCCGTTTGCCCTGGGCTCGTTTTCGGTCGTAGTAGGCCCTGGACGGCGGGTGGTTCAGGGAGGCGAAGGCGGAGAGGAACAGGGCGCGTTTGAGCCTTTTGTTCCCTCCGCGCGGTGCGTGCTCGCCCCGGATCGAGGTACCGGATCTTCGGGTGACCGGGGCGATGCCGGCGTAGGAGGCAAGGTGTGCGGCGTCCTTGAAGTCCTTGCCCACGACTTCGGTGAGAATCCTGGCTGCGGTCCTGGCCCCGACTCCGGGGAGCGAGGTCAGGACCTTGTGAAGAGGGTGGGCCTCCACGAGGACCTCGACCTGGGCGGCGACCTCGGCCCGCTGGCGGGTGAGCGTGGCGAGCTGCTCGGCAAGGATCGGGATCACGACCCCGGCGGCGTCGGTGCCGGGCACGACGACGGTCTGCTCGCGCAGGGCCGTGAAGATCTCCTCGGTCAGCCTCTCGGCCAGGCGCGGGGCGTGCTTCTTCAGCCTCGCCCGCACGTGCCCCCGCCCGGCGGAAGCGAGCCTGGCGGGTGTGGGGTAGCGGGTGAGCAGGTCCGCCACCGCGGGGTGGGAGATCCGCGGCCCGAGGGCGCGCTCGAGGGCGGGGTGGATCTGGGTGAGCAGGCCGCGGAGCCGGTTGGAGACCGCGGTGACCTCCCCCGCGAGGTCGTCGTCGAACCCGCTCAGCGGCTGGTTCGATAATAGCCAGAACGTTGTACTGGTTGCGGAAGGGGTTTCTGTGGCCATCGGCATTACTCAGTTAGAAGAAAAGCCCGGACTGGCCGCCGGTCTGATTTTCGTTGGACTTTTATGCTTTCGAGTCTCGGACTTAGCCATCGAGGGCGCAGAAGGCCATCTCGGTTCCCGTGAGAATCTCACGGGTCACCGTGCCGTTAGAGCAGAAGCGTTAGAGGCTGCTAGGAAGGCTCAGCAAGATCTTCAGGGGTTAATTGCCAAGGGCTGGCCCAACGTACAATCTGGTCTGAAGTCAATGCGTAGTTACAAGGGACGCCTAATTTGCTTGATTGCAGCAATTTTGGCGCTTCAAGCATTGGCCCAATCGATAATGTTTCCGATCGCGGTAGGCCAGAGGTTTGCGCCTGGGGGCATTGGAGGATGTCTAAGATCGGTCACATTCTTTTTTTCATATGACGTCATCACCACAGGACCCCTGCTTGTGGCTGCTGCATGGACAGGAAGCATCCTGATCGCACGCGCACAAGCGAAATGGTTTGCGCAGCTTTTCAAGCTGATCCAGGCGTGCATCTTTTTGATTTGGATTGCGTTTTTGTTTTTAATTTACGACGGAAGTGTACGGTACTTCGTCCTGATTGGTGCAAGCGTATCGGTGCTGCTGATGTTCCTTGCCGTTTTCTGGGGGGTCCATTTCGGCCGGGGGCCAGGGCGGGCGGTTCCACAGCTCGCCGCTGCCTTCCTCTTCAGGGAAGCGGCTAGGGCCGAAACTGCCCTTGAGGATGGTCGTGACGAGCTAGGCCCTCGTCATCTCTGACTATGCACACACCGTAATATTTCAGTGCACTCTCTGTCCTTATCTAGCCGTCCGAGTGGTACGCGATATTGCCCTCTGTGGATCTCCAGAAAGGGGCGGCGGTAGCTGCGGTGATTGTCAGCCCCGTGGCACTCCTTCGGGGCGAGGCTCTTTGTCCACGCACGAAGCCGGAGGAGACGCGCCGG
Organism: Sinomonas sp. RB5; assembly: GCF_054063535.1. Taxonomy (NCBI): domain Bacteria; kingdom Bacillati; phylum Actinomycetota; class Actinomycetes; order Micrococcales; family Micrococcaceae; genus Sinomonas; species Sinomonas sp. RB5. Next base: position 265,424 of record NZ_JBSSGJ010000002.1, on the reverse strand, counting down.
GAGGCCGCTGAACGAACCGGAGATGCACTGAGCGTCTGTGCCAGTTGGGACTTGAGCCGCGCCGGCCGCGACGAGCCGGCCCAGGCTGTGGGGCTGATGGCCGAGGCCGACCGGGAGAACCGCGACCGCCAGCAGGGCGCGGACGCGGAGAACCACCGCCCCGAAGCACTGGCCGACGAGGCCGGCCACCTGTACGACTCCGCCGAGCGACGCCAGGAGCTCGCGGACAGCCTCGAAGCGCTCTCCGACCGCGAAGCCGTGCAGGCACGCCTCAGCGCCGACCAGGACCAGGCAACCCCGCCCACCGCCGCCGTCACCAGAGCACCAGGCCGCAGCCCGAAGGCCCGCAAGACCCGCAAGACCCGCGGCGCCAACGGCCAGAGCCAGCTCCTACAGAAAGGGCTGAGCCGCTGAGGGAAGCCTGAGACGTGCGACGAGGTGCCCGATGCTCAAGTCGCCCTTTGACGTCTACTGAGCTATTTCAGGATGCTCCGCTGCGGGTGTGGCACCTCTAGCTTGCCTTTAGGTGCCCAGGCCACTTCCGTAGGTGCTCGATCGCGTTGGGGGCGTCCTTGACGAGCGTCGTTCGCCAAGGAATAACTTGCTCTTGCTGGAGACGCCCTATGACGACGATCGGATGGACCTCGAGATCTTCGGCCACGTCCTCGATCCACTCCTTGCTCAGGCGCGTGGGGGGCGTCGGCAGGTCTGTCGTGATCATCCAGTTCGCGGCCAGCTCGTCGGCTCGATCCTCGTCGCCGAGCGTATGGTCGTCTTCGTCGATTACAACGGCGCCTGAGTCGGTATCGCCCCGTGCGATGTGGGCAGCCTCGTGCAGGAGGGTGAAGAGGACTTTGTCGAGGCGCTGGCCTCGTCCGGAGAGTGCGATGACGGGACCGCGGTCGTCCTGAAATGAAGCGCCCGAGATCTTGCTCGATGGAAAGGCTTCGAAGAAGACGAGTCGAACTCCTGCTGAGGCGAATGCCGAGGGAAGGTCTTCTAAGCCGGATGGCTTCTTGACCAAGCGACTCACGCTGGCGGCGAGGTGCGTTAGGCGTTCCCTGTCATAGGGTCCTGCCGTCAGGGAAGATGCAATGTTCTTGGCGCAGGCAAACCATGCGTTCTGTGCTGGCGAAAGGGGCTCACCCCTGTTGGAACGTCTTGCGGCGAGGCACCAGCTGGGACGTTCGTCGAGACTGTTGATGCCCATTAGTCGGAGCAGCTGGTCGGCTTGCTCGTGTGTTGAGGAAGCCGTGATGATGCCCCGCTTCCGAAGTGCCGCCATTGGCGCCAGGCTGTTTAGCTTGGCGCGGGTCTCGACTTCACCAAGTGCTTCGCGGGACTGCGGATCCTGTCTCTGCTTCCAGAGGAAGAAGGAGTCCTGAAGCTTCAGCCAGAACTCGGCGCTATTGCCCAGAGCGGCGCCGATCTGGGCGGCTGACTCGCGGGTGATCTCCTTCTTGCCCGAGATGATCTCGGAGACAAATTGGGTCGGCCGACCAAGGATCTCGGCGAACTCGGCCTGCGTCCAGCCACGCGCACCGAGTTCGTCTGCCAGATGTTCTCCAGCGGGAAATGCCTCGGCAAGGGTGGTCTCCATTGCAGCCCCTTCAGTGGTAATCAACAAGTTCAATCACGACGGCAACTCGTTCGGCGTCGCTCCTGAAAGTGACAATCAAGCGGTACTGGTCGTTCAGTCGCATCGAGTGCGTTCCGGCTCGGTTGCCCTGCAACTGCTTCAGGCGCAAGCCGCGCAGCGCGTAGAGATCGCGCTCATCGGTTGCGGCACCGATGAGCTGGATGACCTTGCGATAGGCCTTGATGACATCACGGCTCAGTCCTTTCGCCATGCAGGTCGCATCGATGGCCAGGAGTCGCAGTTCCTCGTCCTTGTACTCGACCCGCAAGCTCGACCCCACTCCATCACCCTTGAGCTGAAGCTCAGCGTTCGTGGTCGAGTGTACACAGCCAAGGGTAAACGCTGGATAGATACTCGTCTACTTGCCTTCACCCTTTGGGTGAAGTAGTGTATCGAAAGGGCTCCCCATTGAGAGCTCGATGACTACGGTCCGGTTGGGGCCAGGAAGGTGGAGGACGCCGTGAGCGCACCCACGAAAACCACGGCCATCTTCGTCAATACGCGCGAGGTGGACGTGGCCGAGAAGAAGATCGCCTATGACGAGCTCATCGTGCTGGCCTACCCGGGCGAGCCGGTGACGCCGGAGATGGCGTTCACCGTCACCTACTCGCGCGGACCGGGAGGTCACGGCTCTGGCTCGCTCACGGCCGGGGGAGAAGTCGAGGTCAAGAAGGGGATGGTCTTCGATGTCTACCGGACCATTCGCTCGTAACCCCGACCTGAAGAGGCTCCGGGACGAGGGGTACACCGTTGAGCTCAGCGGATCACACCTCGTCATGCGCGACGTCCCTTACGTCACCCCGGATCGGCGCGTAGAGAGGGGTGTGCTCGTCTCGCCCGTGACCTTTGCCGGCGACGGAGTGTCCGGGATGAACGACCACACCGTCCACTTCCAGGGCACCACTCCCAGCGACTCCTCCGGCATGCCGCTCGTGCAGCTCATCAACAGCTCGGCCGGCCAAGAGGTGTACCCCGGTCTCCGTGTGAACTTCTACTTCTCTCAGAAGCCGGCGGAGGGCACCTACCCGGACAACTACGCGAAGTTCACCTCCTACGTCCGGCTCCTGGGTGTCCACGCGGCACAGGTGGATCCCGAGGCCACTGCCCAGCTCTACCGCCCGGCACCCGACATGGGGGACGACTCCCCGTTCGTCTACCGCGACTCGGCGTCAAGCCGAGCCGGAACCGACGTCCTCAATGAGGTCTTCCGCGGACATCGCATCGCGATCGTGGGCCTGGGGGGCACGGGGTCATACATCCTCGACCTGATCGCGAAGACGCCCGTGGAGCAGATCCACCTGTTCGACGGCGACGAGTTCGTCAACCACAACGCCTTCCGAGCGCCCGGTGCTGCCTCGATCGAGGTACTCGACGCACGGCCCAAGAAGGTCGACTATCTGGCCGGCGAATACTCACGCATGCGGAAGGGCATCTTCCCCCACCCCGTGTACGTCGGCCCAGAAACCGTCACGCAACTGGAGGGGATGACATGGGTCTTCCTGTCCGCGGACGAACTGGCGGCCAAGCCGGAGATCATCGACTTCCTCGAGGCCCGCGGCATCCCATTCGTCGATGTCGGCATGGGGATCGAGAAGCACGAGGCCGGCCTCAGCGGCACCCTCAGGGTGACCGCCAGCCTCCCTGGCCAGCGCGAGGCGGCACGAAACCGCATACCAGCCCACGCCGATCGGCCGGGAGGCGAATATGGCAGCAACATCCAGATAGCCGACCTCAACATGCTCAACGCAGCCCTCGCCGTCGGGCGATGGAAACGCGCCCTCAGGTTCTACGCCGACCACGGCGGCGAGTGGAACGCCACCTACAGCCTCTTCACCCACGAGATCCTCAACGAGGCCGACGAGTGAGCCGCACAAACCGACTCGCTGCCAAGTTCACCGACAGCTTCCCTAACGAGCTCGTCCCGGGCGTCCTCTACATCAGCATCCTCTTCACCACGGCAGCTCACCTCTGCTGCTGCGGCTGCGGATACCAGGTCTTCACTCCGCTGCGCCCAAACCGATGGAGCATGACCTACGACGGAGAATCGATAAGCCTTTCGCCATCCGTCGGCAGCGCGGGCCTGCCCTGCCGCTCGCACTACGTGATCAAGCGCGGCCAGCCCGTCTGGTGCAACGATCTGACCCCCGATCAGATAGCCCAGGGGATGCTGCGCGACGGTTGGAAGGGCCCAGACACCCCGGTCGGTTGGCGCCGGCTCCTTCGGCCCCTCCCAACCCGGAGAGGCCGAGGCCGCTAGTGAGCAGCCCAGGATCAGAGCCGGCTACGCGCCCGAAGCCATGAACTGGCCAGCGGTGGAAGGAACGCGACGTCGTCGTCTGTTCACTGCGCACTGGGCGGACCTGTGCCCCGACAGCGGAGGACAAGCACATACAGAAGGGACAACACGAGCGTGGCAGAGCCAATGCTTTGGCTGGTAGCAGCTTCCCCAATCCTCCCGGACATCTCGCTGTTCTCTGCGCGATGCGATGTCCACGGAAGACCTCATTGAGAACGTCGGTTCCGGCTAGGCGTGAGATCGGATCAGACCCGTTGCTGCGTCAGCCGAAGGAGGCAGTTGCCGAAATCCTCTTCTTGGGTTTCGGATGCACCTACGTTTCCGCGGCGATCGTCTACCTCGCCCTCGGCGGCGGGAGCGGTCTCGAGGTAGTGCTGTGGGCTGCGAAATCCGCAAAGCTGCTGCTCGATCAACTGGGCTGGACATGGGGCATCTACGTCGCGGTGCTCTTAGCGTTCTACGCCGTCATCGGCGGCGAGCAGATCGTCGGCAGTCGGGTGACGGCAGCGCGAACTCGTCGGAATCTGGGGTTCTTCGCCGAGCTGATGGCAGCCTCTACCGTCCCGACGCTGGCGATCGTCCTGATCTACTGTGCGGAGCACCCGACGAGATGGAGCGCCCTGTTCGTGCTCATCCCGGTTGGCGGAATCATCTGGTTCCTCGGCATTCAGCTCGGGGCATTCGTCGTCTTCGAACGGGAGATCCGCCGAGCCAGAGCCCGGGCGACCCTGGCTTGCACGACGAACCAGTTGCCAGCATTGCAGAAGGCCGCCGGACGCGCGGCGTGGGCCGTTCTGCTGGCAAATGCGGCTGTCGTAGCGACCTTCGCGGTCATGCCGGTCCTGCTGGGCGGCTCGAGGTCTGCGATTGCATTCTGGGTCCTCCTGTTCTTGGCAGCGCTTGTCCAGCTGGGCATCAACTTGTACACCGTCTACGACACGAAGATTTCTTCCGGCTGGCTCACCAAGGGCGTGTCATGGCTCCTTCCAGCTTTCACGACGCTGTCGGGAGTCGCCCTCGGGGTAGCGATAGGATCCCAACGCCCATTCCGCGACGGCGTTGCGGTCGCTGGCTCCCCTTCTTGCTATGGCGATTACGATCTGGCGCAACCCAGGCTGGAAGCTGTCTGAGTGGAGCATCCAAGGGGGTGCATCAAGAATGGCCGTGGCTACTCTCCAGAAGAGGCATCAGCGGGCTCTCGACGAACTCGCCGCGCGCCGACCCGGGAGAACCGCTCACGCCTTCCATCAGCGACCGGCTGCACGCAGCCTTCCAATCTGGAGGGGCCGACTGAACCAGACGGCCGGAAGCTCATGGGAGACCAACCATCACAGGCGGTCTGAGCGTGACCGGGCCGAAGTTTAGTGTCCGGGCTACTGCGAAGAAGTAGTTTGAACTCATGGCGGATCATAATGATTTCAAGCTCCATGTCGAACTGAACGTACATGTCGAGGATCCCGAAGAGCTGAAAATCTACGCTCGTGATCATGTGCAGGAGCAGATCGAGGACGCCGAGGATCTGGCCGAAGTCCTGCGCGACATGGAGACTGGCCCTGCGGCGGCTCTGGAAGCCATTGTGGAGCCCTGGCGCTTGGTCGATGAACTCCCAGGAGTCAGGGATGTCCGTGCGCAATGGTGGGTCGGCGAAGCCGGCGACCGCGACGCGGGTGCATTGGAGGTCCCTCGCCCGGCCGGTGATCCTGAAAGGAGCGAGGAGGAGATCGTCAACGAGATTCTCGGCTCTGGGGACAAGGTCAGCGGGCTGGACCTCGATCGGCTCGGCTACGACGCGCACGAGGCCGATCCGGATGAAAAGGCTCGTTCGCTCCGCTCGGCTCGCGCCGTGGCAGGCGCGATCAGCTGGTCGTACGAGATTCTGGTCGAGGAGCTGTTCGAAGACATCAGGACCCTCGCCGATACTCCAGGATCGGTGGCGAGGACTAGGCGGATCTCCGACCTCCCGCCCCTCTACCGCACCCAATACGGGCCGTTGTTCGCCCAGCAGTTTCTTGCTGTGACGATAGAACTGGGGTCAGACATGGCCCGCGGATTCCAGTCACCCAGCTGCGTCGCCCAGGAACTCGCCCTCCGGCTGGTACTGGACGGCGTGGAGATGCTGAGCGACATGTACCCCTCTCTGGAGATCGCCGGGGGATGGCGGGGGCGGGTGGAAGACTCGCTCTTCGAGGACCTGGACCACGAACTCCTCTATGACCCATCACGCGATGGGATCAGCGACGACCCGGCCTTCGCGCATCTCGGGATCGCCGATCTCGATTTCTCCGCGTGGTTCACCCCGTTCACCGACAGAACCGTCAACCCCTACGCCGGCGGCTAGGCACCGGTCGAAGATCTCAATGCCAGGTCAGGCCGAGCGTCTGGAAAGCCTCTTTGATTGCAACGCTGTCGGGGGTCGAGTTCCTCGGCTCGAATGGCTGCGAGCCTGGGGCTTACCGGCGGGTCGCTGGGGCGTTCGAACAGGGCCCACAGGTGGAGATCGTCTCCGTGGCGGGATGAGAACGTGACACCATCGGTGTCGGTGGTCTCATACAGCCATGCGGCCACGGCCTGGGTGAGCTGCCGTGGGCGGGCGTCCTTCAGGGCTGTGGCGTCGAGGTCCGTAAGGCCGAGGGTGAGGGCGAGGTCGATGAAGTGCGGGTACAGCGCCGCGACAGTCCGGGAGTCCGTGACGGCGCAGTAGGTCCCGGACAGTTCGGCCGAGGTGGCAGTGCGGGCGTCGAGCCATTCCCGCGGAACCTCGCCGGGGGCCACGGTGGGGTGCAGCACGGCGTCTTCGTCGTCCTCGGCGATCTCGTCCAGCTCGGCGGTGAGGCGGGCATTGCGGCGGAATCCGGCGAGCACCTCGAGGAGGCAGGCGTGCAGGGTGGAGCCTGCGTAGAGGGTGCGGAAGTTCCCGTGGAGGTCATCCCATCGGCCCGGGAACCGGCCGTCGGTCGCCCATTCCCAGCCGCTCCACGCCCAGGGCTCGGGGCGGAAGCCGATGCGCCATACCCCGGGCGTCCGCAGTGACCGTTGCCAGTTGTTGTCTGAGGCCCACCCGTCAGCCTGCCGCTGCGAAGGCCCGGGCGGCGGCGAGGACAGCCTGCGCCGCGTCCTCGAGCTGGCCTTCGCGCAGCAGCCGCGCCGGCGGGACGTCGTCCAGCTGCGGGTTCATGCCCTGGAACCAGGCCTGGACCACCGACCGGGAGTCCCGCTCGGCCAGCAGCGCTGCGACATGGTAGGCGTGGCGCAGATCCCGCTGCACCGGGGATCGCCCTCGGCAGTGCCTCGTCCAAGATGTGAACCGTGATCTCAGCTATGAAACAAGCCGCCGGCTATTTGAAACGGCTTCTGGCACCTTGCATATCAGGGTCAGGCGCATTCGGGGCGATCTGAGCGTGGGATACGGCTCGTGGGCAAGTCGGTTGTCCAGGACAATAGGTGCATGGACGAGCACCGGGGCCTCCCGCTGATCGGGCGTGAGCGTGAACTTGCGGTACTTTCCCAGCTGCTACTCAAAGCTCAGCAGGGGCGTCCCCAAGTAGCTATGATCACGGGTGAAGCGGGGTCGGGCAAGTCAACCGTTGTAGAGGCCTTCCTCACTGAGGCGACGAGGAGTGCCACGACTCTTCGGGGCGTATGCAGTGAGGGTGCGACCGGGGGCGCGTTCGCTCCGTTTGCCGACGCTCTTCGCCCGTTGTGGCGCCGCGGTACGGCTAACCATTCAGCCGTGTCATCCCTTCGTCGATTGATCGATCCTGCTGCGGGGACAGACTCCGGTGTCAATGAGACCCGCACTCGTATGTTTGAGGCGGTGCTTGAGTTCTTCGCCGATCTCGACAACGTTGCCGTTCTCATGGTCGACGACCTTCAGTGGGCGGACCCGTCGTCTCTCGAACTACTTAGCTTCTTGGTGCGCAACCTGACGAATGAGCGGTTGCTCATTCTGCTGGCATCTCGAGACCGCGCACCAACGAGCGTTTACGAGGCTGTCGAGGATCTCCGTCATGCTGTTCACCTGACGTCGCTGCCCCTCCAGCCGTTGGACCGGTCACAGCTCGCTCACGCGTTTCAAGCCGCGTGGGGACACGCACCAGAGCCATCCGACCTTGAAACGCTGCACCAGCTCACGGGGGGTAACCCCTTCTACGTCGAGGAAGTCCTCACGTCTGTGTCCAAGTCGGCGCCTTTCGGGCTGCGCACGCTTCTCCTCCGGGAGGCCGCGGCGCTTGGGCCTGCCGCACGACACGTTGCGGACATCCTCGCCGTCGCCGGCGATCCCCTGCCACCGAGGATGGTAGAGGTGGCCCTCGGCGAGGATGCAGCATCGGCCCTGACGGAAGTAGCCGCTAGTCGTGTCGTGATGGTGTCCGGCACGGGTCTCCAGCTCAGACACAGCCTTTACCGCGATGCTCTGCTGGACGCGATGGTGCCCCCCCAGATGAGGAGTCTTCACAGCGAACTCGCCGAGATCGGCGAGCGACTGGCTGCTGAAGGAGTCGTAGGGATGGGTCCAGCGGCTGTCGCTCGGCACTGGCTCGCAGCCGGCGACGTGCGCCGAGCTATCCCGGTCCTTGCCCGGGCAGCACGACAAGCCGATGCCGTGTTCGCGTTCAACGAGGCCTACGAGCTCTGGTCGTCCCTGCTCAGGTGCCTGGACCTCTTGGAAGAAAGGGAACATAGCCATCGAACTCTTCGCTTAGAAGCGCTGACGTCTGCAGCCGCCGCGTCCCGGTGGCGGGGTGACCCTCGGAGGTCGGTGGACCTGATCACGTCGGCCCTCTCAATCACAACAACCCAAGAGCGTGCCGTTCGAGCGCGGTTCCATGGCCAGCGAGCCCATTTCTGGCGGCTCTGCGAACGACTCGAGGAGGCGTTGACCGACATCGAGGTCGCGGCGTCCCTTCTTGACACTCATGACCCGTCCGACCTCCGGGCGGCAGTGATCGCAGAACATGCCCGTCTGGTAATGCTGGGCGGAGACGTCAAGCAAGCTGGAGAACTGGCAGCTAGCGCTTTGACGGCCGCCCAGGACGCTCGCGACCCGGCTCTTGAGAGTCGCGCGCTGTGCACCTTAGGGGTTTCGCAGTTCGACGAAGGCGACCTGCATGCTGCTGTCAGCTCTCTGCGCCGCGCCCGGCTGCTTGCAGCAACCTACGGCACAGTGGACGATACGATCCGAGCGGCCAACAATCTATGCTTTGCGCTGGTGTCTAGCGGGCATCGGCTTGCAGGACTTGCGGCCGCCACAGAGGCAATCGAACTCGCCCGCCGTGCGGGTATTCGGCATCAGGGCGGCCCTGCTTCTGTGGCCGAAGCCAACGCGATTGCGGTGCTCGTTGAGCTGGGCCGCTGGCCCGAGGCCGCTCAGCGCCTGCAGTTGGCGATTGACGAGCCCGGGGACATCTACCACGACCGCGGCTGGCTGCTGGGTACCCGCGCGCAGCTCAACGCCTCGATGGGCCGATTCTCTGAGGCGGAGGCCGACCTCTCCACTCTGGACGATCTGAGCCTCGAAGAGGCGTCTACACGATCGGCTCGGGCGGCTGCCACAGCAGAACTCGCGCTCTGGCGGCATCAACCGGAGGAAGCCCTGCGGATGGCGACGTCAGCATTGGATACGACCGGTTCAGCCGTTGATCGAGGATATCTTCTCAGTTGGTGCCTCCGAGCCATCGGCGACCTAACCGACCTTGCGCGACTAAGGGGTCGAGATGCGGATCGCACCAACTGGGGGACGCAGGCCGCTGAACTTCTCGATAAGTTTGGTGCAGGCATCGCTGAGAGGGGCGATTACACCGCGGCTTTGATCGCCGCCGAGATGGGTCGCATCGCCGAGGGCGCGGTGCCGGAACTGTGGCAGCACGCGGCGTCCCAAGCTGGCGACCAGGCTTACGAAAGGGCATACGCCCTCTATCGAGAAGCGCAGGGAAGGCTGGTCCGAGGTGAGCGCAATCTGGCTTCCGCTCTGCTCGCCCAGGCACGTTTGTTAGCAGAGGAGCTGAGTGCCAGACCGCTGGCTTCCGCCGTAGAGGTCTACGCACTTCAAGAACGCTTACCCCTCGCCGCCGTGTCTCCTCCGGCTAAGCCAGACCTAGGGCTTCGGGAGCAACTCACTCAACGGGAGAACGAGGTGCTGGGCCTGCTACAGCAAGGCCTGACTAACCGAAAGATTGGCCGGATGCTTGGGATTACTGAGCGTACCGCCGGTGTTCATGTCGCTCATGTGCTCGCGAAATTAGGGGTAGCGAACCGTACCGCAGCGGCGGCCGTCGCGCGACAACTGGGGCTGTGATGCGTTCGCCCTGCGGCTAGCTCGAGCCCTCAGCAGGATGCTCGCGTGCCCCGTCGGGATGCACCTTCCCGGGCGTCGACCACTTACGTGGGTCCGGTTGAACCCGAGGCACGTCACTAGCTTGTTGTGACTTCTCCCCGGAATCCACGGCCGCTTCATCTGCCGCGGCGCCGACCGGCTCCCGGTTCTCTTCATTGAACTCGGCCTTGTCGTCCTCGAGCCGCTCGCCATCTGGTCCCGGCATGGCTCCTCCAATCCTTGATAGCTCAGTTTCAGCCTCTCCTCATTACGGAGCAAGGGTTCGCGTTCGCCCCGGGCAAGCTCAGCCTCATTGCGAGCGTCCGAATCTTCCGCTTTTTCGGGCGATTCGCTTCCCTCACAGCCGGTACGGTCCAACCCGAGCAGAACCAGTGACGTATGTCGGGCTGGTGATGCATGGCGTGTTCGATCTGAGAACCGGCTCGCTCAGAAGGACTTGTTTCCCGGCCATCTAAAGGACTTGCTGGCACAACTACGCCATGTGGCAGATCCGCGGTACACCAGCGAACAGTCAGCCTTGTACTAGTTCACTAGCAACCGCTCTGAACTAGCAAGGAGGCCACCATGAACCCCAGCCGGGTCCCTCTTCCGGTGACCACGCACTCGTGGATCGCTGCCCCTGATCTGCTGCTCCCAGTGAGGAGTCATGATGGATCCCGCTGATGTCGCCCGGATATGGCACCGCAACGGTAGCAGCTTCCCGGCGAACCGGCTCAGCCTCTATGCCCACGCGCTCGTTGCGCACCGGCCCATCGGCCCCTACCAGACGCTTGACGACGAGCAGGAAGACAGGGTCATCCTGGCCCTTTTTCGAGTCGACCGTCCCCGCGCGACATTCGAAGACCTCCATCAGGCTCCGGCGTTGGCGCTCTCTAGCTACCACCAACTCCTGCAGGACCTTGCCCGTGAAGGTTTCGGTCCGTATGAGCCAACGCCCGCGCAGGCTTCGGACCACCGGCTTGATCCGAAGGGGTGCATTGTGAACTCCTGAATAGCAGTCTCGACTCTTTGCCCCCCTTCCAGCAGAGCCGCCTCTCTTGAGCCGGGCATATATTCGTTCGTTCAACGTCTAGTCGCGTTACTCAAAACCTGAGGAGCGGCCAGTGTTTGTAGCAAGAAGATGGGAGTCGATTCAGCAATACTCCAACGCATCTTCACTCATCTCTGATCGATAGAAATGGAATATTCAAATGGTCGACAGCCACACTTTACAACTTCATACGCTCAGTCTGCTGCTCATATTCGGCCTCGCTGTGCTCCTCGGCGCATCCGGCTGCGGTGCGCCGGCGCCGGCAAGTCCGACCGATAACAGCACCTCCTACGGCACATCGCCGCCTCCGGCCGAGGCCTCAAGACCGGGGGCGACAGACACCGCTCCGCCGGTCGACAAGGCAGCCCAACCGAGCGGAGAAGACCCGCTGGGGACGAACCGCGTGGAACAGGGGCAGGGTCTGGTGACAGGGACCGTATATTGGCCCGACGGCCGACCTGCCTCCAATGTGGAGCTCCTCGTCTACCCGTCCGGCGTGGGGCCTTCGGGGGGAATCAGCGACATCTCCGCACTCGAAGCGGTCACCAGTGACTCCGGGCAATATGCGGTGGAGGGATGCCCATGCGCCTTCTCTATCTGGTTCTTCGAGGACACCGTCTTGGGAGCAACGAGCCCATTTAACGGTGGGCGAGCATGCTACATCCTGTTCCAGCACGGCGGTCAAGTCGACGATGTGCAGGCAATACCCGGGGAGGTCCTTGACTGGAAAATGGAGGACATGCCGTGTGCCTCTACGTACTTTAACCCCGGTGGCTACCAGGCGACTCTCACAGATCTTCTGCAGGCGCAGTCCAACGCAATCACCGGTATAGGTGACACTAGCTACTACGCAGGCCCATGGCAGGCGGCACGCATGCGACTGGGCTGATAACCGATAGCGCATTGCCTAACGCCCCGCATCCTTGGGTCGCCTATTTTCAGTGGTGATAAGGCGTCAATTTAGTTTCTCGATCAGCAGTCAACCAATGGCTGCCATCAAAAGCATCATCCTGACTTTGGGTGAGTCCGAAACTTCTCCCTCTAATGGCAGATCACTGTAAAATTGAAAGAAGATGACTATATATGAATACTCTGAAGCTGCTTAGCCCCTTTCCGACCGCTACAGCTATCGTCGTGATCCTCGGCGCCGTCGGAGTGGCCGGACCAGCGCACGCTCTGGAAGCACCAGCCATTCCCGTCGACTGCTCATACGGGCACCCATGTACCGATCTGAGGGATTCAGAGCCAGTCCGCCGCGGCGATCCGGTTCTCCCTGAGCGGCCCGGGCCCAAGATCGCGGTCACTCCTGCTCGAATCGCTTCCTTCTCGTCCCCTGTCCCTTCTCCGTCTCCGTTGCCCGAGCGCGGGCCGAACTGGATTTCTGCTGAGCCGCAGTTCTCCTTCAATCGTGGTGTTCCGTACGAATGTGCTGGCCACGAAACGGATGTCGCCTGCGAAGGAATGGGTGGGAACGGACCCACGGGCCGCTCCCATTCTTCGGCAGTCTGGCGCTTGCTTAATCTCGGACAGGAGCCTCCTGTCGCCGGAGAACTTGGAATCTACTGATGAGAGGAAATGAACAGTGATCACGCCATTGTGGAGTGGAATACGACCGCTTGCTCTTGCTGTCGGACTTGCTTCGGCGCTTCTAGTGGGAAGCTTCGGCGATCCTCCTGCTCGGGCCGATGATTCGGTCAACCCGGATAGTCCTGCCCATCTGGTCTGTATAGGAGCGGACCACTACTGCTACGACGTCACCAATAGTGGCGACGGCCAGGCAACCAGTTCTGGAGGCTCGGCTGGAAGTGGCGGCTCGGAAGGAGGCGGGGGAGGCGGCTCGGCGGGAGCGGCCAGCGACGAATCGAGGGGCCAGTCGACCGAGCCGGGCGGGTCGGCGGAGCCGAATCAGTCGACCGAGCCGGGCGGGTCGACGGAGCCGAATCAGTCGACCGAACCGGGCGGGTCGACGGAGCCGAATCAGTCGACCAAACCGGGCGGGTCGACGGAGCCGAATCAGTCGACCGAGCCGGGCGGGTCGACGGAGCCGAATCAGTCGACCGAGCCGGGCGGGTCGACGGAGCCGAATCAGTCGACCGAGCCGGGCGGGTCGACGGAGCCGAGCCAGCCGACCGACGGTGCTAACAACAAAGTTGACAGTCAGGTGCCCGACGACGAAAGGCCAGCTGTGCCCTTGCCGGACCCGCCGCGTGATTGTGGTGCTGAAGCTGCAAACGTCCAGGTTGCCTGCCAGAACCGGGGCACCATGGTCTGCGGCGTGCTCGCGGCATGCGGTGCAGCCGCCAGCCCAGTAGGTGCAGCGGTGGCCGGTGGTCTTTGCCTAGCCATCTATAACGTCGCTTGCATAAACGAGTACAGAGACTACGACGCGGCGTGCCGTAACGGGGGAGGTACCCCGGATGCTACTTGGCATTGGTACACGGGCCCATTCGTCTGGTTCTGATCGCTGATCGAGAAGGTCCGGTGAAAAATTCGTAGATGGCTTCAGGAGGGCGGGAACCGGTCCTCCTGAAGCCGTTCGATTCAGCCTGCGCTGCCCTTCAGGCCGTGTTCCTTTCGCCGAGCCCTGAGGATGCGCCAGGCCACAGGACGTTGCAGCACGGGAAATGCTAGCCGTCATCAAGGTTTTGCATCAGACTGCTTCCATGAGTCCTGAAGCATGGCTGGGTGTGCTACTTAGCGTTCCTGCAGCGCTAGCAGCCACCGCAATATGGCTCGTGGGGGCATTAGTCGTTGACCGGGTCCGCTTCGGTCGCGTGGACATCAAGGGCGCTTGGGCGGAATGGGTTGAGAGTGGCGACGACCGATGCTTCAGTGTCGGCGTCATTGAACGCCGGGCGTTCACAAGTCAGTACGTGTTCGACGGCACTAACTATCATAACGACGGAAGGCCGTTTTGTTATTGGCGAACCGTGAAAAGCCATTTTGGACAGGATAAGTCGGAATACATTTATGTGTTTGCAACTAAAGATGTAACGTCTTTGCAGACTACTTCTTACGGGTACGGTGTGGTTAACCTCGCTTCGGATGGGAAGAGCCTGGTTCCGGCTGGCGGCTTCTACATGTACTCCGTAGGAACAAACACTGCCCTCCAGAGGGATCACACCCTCAAGAGAGCCGACAAGAATGAAATTCCGAAACCGGGAGAGAATGCCGCAAAATTCCTCGCTCGGACCTTCCCAGCCGAATGGTCAGTGCTGAACCCATTATCGACTATAGACGAAGCGTAACGGCGCGCCACCCGTGCTTTCGGCCGTCTCGGTCGGTCGAATGCCTCAACTTTTTCCTCAGATCTAGGCAACTCGCACCAACCTTGGCCCGATGTAGCCATTCCGCTCTACTGTTTCCTCGAACATTCTGACTGGTCTGGCCCAATAGCTGTAATTGCCATAGAGAGTGCGGTAAAGTACGAGCGCCTCGCCGGTTTCGCTGTGGGTCCCGGGCCGAGACAGCCCAGGCCATGGAGCTGATGGCCGAGGCCGACCGGGAAGACCGCGACCGCCCGCACGACGCAGACCAGGAGAAGCAACGCCCCGAGACACTGGCCGACGAGGCCGGCCACCTGTACGACTCGGCCGAGCGCCGCCAGGAGCTCGCGGACAGCCTCGAAGGCCTCTCCGACCGCGAGGCCGTGCAGGCACGACTCAGCGCCGACCAGGACCAAGCCACCCCACCCACCGCAGCTGTCGCCAAAGCACCAGGACGCAGCCCCAAGGCCCGCGGAGCCAACGGCCAGACCAAGCTCCTGCAGAAGGGCGTGAGCCGCTGAGACTCACAGCGTCCTCGTCCGGACTGCCGAGGCGCCTGGATCCGGGTGAGACTTTGCGCGAGTGCGATGGGCGCGCCCTTGGTGACCTAGTCCGCGACCGCCCGGAGCGGGGACGGAGGACATCACAGTTGTCAGCTGATGAGACTTCGTCAGGCTGGTCACCGGCCCCGGTCGCTAGGCTGTGTCCGGCACCCTGCTCTGGTCACCGGTGCTCAAGATCCATCCGCCGTAGCTCGAAGCCCAACGTCTGCTGCAGACCAGGAGGGCGAGGGGGCTCCACGGACAATGAGTGCTGTGGCTAATTCCTGCATCTTCTGCGGCTCGACTGGTTCTCTGACTCGCGAGCACGTGTTCGGTCAATGGGTCAGCAGAACCGGTCTTGACTTGAGTCCTGTGCAGCACAAGGCCGGCCCTCTGAACGGCCTCAGCCGTGACATGGGCAGGCAGCCCCCATACCGACAGACCGTGAAAGTCTGCGCGGCATGCAACAACGGCTGGATGAGTCGACTTGACGTCATCGCACAGCGCGCCTTGACGCCGCTGATCCTTGGAAACGCGGTGAGCGTAGCTATTGACGATCAGCCGGAGATCGCGAAGTGGATCCAGAAGACTGCACTCACCGCGATGCTTCTTTCGAGCCAAGACCAGCGGGACGCCGGGTACGGCCTCCCGCCTTCTGAGTATGACGCGTTGTACGGCCAGAGACACCTGAAGCAGCCGCTCGATGCAAGCCGCTTCTGGCTCGGCCGATACGAGGGGCCCGAGGGTTTCTGGGCGGTCCGCGTCACACCGCTTGCCGTGCGCGTGGGCGGACTTCCGGAGCCGGCTACGCCGCAAGCGTATCTCTTCACTATCGTGCTCGGCGGCTCATCATGCATGGGTTAAGATTCACGACCCCGACGCTAGAGATCAGCGTAGAGAGCACCCTAGATATGCCTCAGCTCTGGCCGTCCAGTGGTCCTCTCCAGCTGCCCTCGGGCGAGCCCTGCACGGCAGCGTTGTTCTTGGACCTTTCCGACGGGAAAATGCTGCGATCTGCCGTCGACGGTGTTGAGCTGCGCCCCTGGGCTCCAGCAACGGCTCTGCCACAAAGCGAGATCGTCGACGGCATGGTGAGACTCCCAGCTCTCTGCCGAAAGCACAGCCTCTATTACCCGCCCACATTGCTGAGGGAGGCGCTGCGAGGCCAGTTCTACGCCTTCGTGGCAATGTGTGCGTGCTCGGTGGCCTACCTGATCGAGATGGAATCCGACGGCGCCCACTGCAAGGCGGCGGACGACGCGCTCGCCGTGGCAGAGATCTACGAGAACCTGCGAGGCGAGGAGTTCTTGATTCGCGAACAGCGTGGCGACTTTGTCTGCAAGCGGCTACCGGTTGGTGCTGCTGACAACCCCTAGAGTTGGCCCAGACCGCTTCTGTAGCGACGGCTTTGCGAAGCTACGCCATCACGGGCTCTGGTGGCACACTCTCCCTAGCAGGCGGCCGGCGCTCCGGATGCGCCCCGACTGGCAGAACCTAACGAGCTCAACGCGGCGCACTCGGCCGAGCCGGCAGCTGCGCAGTACATGGCTCGGAATATAGGAGTTGATATGAAACTAATTCGCACAGTCTTCGTCGAACTTTCGCCCGCACCATCAATTGATGCTAGGCGACTCAGATTGTCCAGCGAGAACGGTTCAGCGGTGGACTGGGTGGCAAGAATGCCCCTACCCGCATCACACCCCTTCATCATGAGCAAAGTATTGGCTTCAAAAGACTCAACTCGAATCCTTTACCTAAATGACGCCACTGGCGATGTTGAAGCGCTTGAGCAGTCGGTTCATCCTGACAATTCGGATAAAATCAGCCCTGTTTGGCTGGCCAAATTTGACACAATAAACAGTGCAGTCGATGACGCCGGCAAGCCTTACTGCGCCATCAATTATTGTGGCGGAGTAATGGAGGTAATTCAGGCCGAAGTCGCGATGCCAGAGCAGCTCGAGGTTGCAGCCGACGGCGCCATTGACATCCCTGAGTTCGAACTTCGCCACTCGATAGAATTGACAGAGAACCTCATTGACGTAATAGCTTTGGTGTATCGAGGGCAAAAGAACGTCTCCAACCCGCGAATGCCGATTGCTCTCGTTGCCGAAAATGCCGAAGAGCTTGAATGGTTGAATAGAACCAGGGGCATCCGCCACCTAAACAGCCTAGAGGTGCGCATGGAGGATCGCTACCATTTTGACCTTCATGAACTCCCCGGCGACGTCTTTTCTGATCGCATCGGCGGCGTGGAACTCCTATCGGATGCCATCTCCCAAGAGTGGCCCCCTGCAAGATATAGAGAGCTGATTCGATACTTTGAATACGCATTTCGTCTGGCCTCTGGTCGTTTGGCCGGTCCGCTAATCCGACTTTTGGCCCAATCTAAACACGGCTTCAAACCGCGGGAAGTTGATGACTGGATCAAGCAGCGCGGAGCCGTTATTCACGGGGACGTTCGCACGGATGAGCAAATACTCAACGTGGACGTCAGCCCGATCGTCGAGCGAATGGAGCTGGCTGCTCTGGAAGTTTTAATCTACAAGGGAGTATGGAGAAGTCCGTCAGGTGAGAGGCGTAGCATCGGCGAGGCTGCTTCCCGAAAGTCGATTGATGTTCCAGAAGCGATAATTCAGAAGCGCTCGACATCAATCAGCTTTTGGCCGGCCCTCGGCTCTGCACAAGTGCCGATCAACTTCATGAGCGGGGCTGATCCAACGGTTCGTCGTGCGGGTTGGTGGCAGAAGCCGTTTGAAGAAGGCGAAGTTCAATGAGAGCGAGTATCCCCTGCATGCCTCGACGTTGAGCTGCAACTGGACGTCCCGCGGAGCGCAGATACCAACGACACCAAGGTACGTGAATGCGCCACTCAATCGGGCGCCGGAACCAGGAAGGAACCGGTGAAGGCCTAGGCCCCCGGAGCGCCCATTGGAGCAGGCCAAGGTCCACGTTGCCATCAGAGCTATAGGCTCTTCCCGGCTTCCCCATGACGTGGTACTCTAGATGTCAGACAGGTGTCAGACGACGTCGGGGAGAAGGTTGTTCGTGGCCACTATCACGGTGCGAGAACTCGTGCGGGACTCAAAACGCGTGTTTGAAACCCTCAGTGCAGAGAGAACGCCAATCGTCGTGACCCGCAACGGTCATCCTTTCGCCGCCCTAATGCCGATAGACAAGGATCAGGCGGAAACGCTGCTGCTGGCATCGAATCCTGAAATTGTCGAAATGCAGAATGCTGCTGAAAAGGTTATTGCCGACGGGGGAGCGACATCCCTGGATGATGCTTTGATAAGGCTAGAAGAAGAATCGACGACGACGCAAGACGAGGCTTCGGATACTTTGGAAGTCGCGGAAGCGGGGACTTCGAGCGAAGAGGTGGCAAGAGATATCACAAAGACCGCCGATTACATCACGGACGCCACGATAAAGAATGTGGCTTCAGTGGCGGCTAGTTCTCAACCAGATCGACAGTGGATTGAAAGAATCCACCAACTCAACTCCGAGCTGGTGCGGATCATTTTCTTTGACGAACTGGGTCGAACGGGCGGTTTTCGAGCCCACAAGAGAATTGGTCGTCGGAAAAAGAACGAGCTGCGCGAGGTTTCGCTTAAGGCTAACCGCACTGCTCTACATAATGCGCGGCGGATCGTTCTCGAGGTGAATAATGAAGTGGTCACCAGCGCGCTTAAGGATCAGGCTTTGGGGGAGCTTGGCGAAGCGATTGAGACCGAACTTCGAGGTGGGGTCGCCTTTGCAAAAAGGTCCGCGTTGGTGCGTAGTTCGGAAATTCCGCTGCAGGTTGCTGCGGTTTCGAGTACCTCCGACGGCCCAAAGCCTAGGGAGTCCAGTCCTCGTCGGCTATTGCGGCGTCGCTGACTTATGCGGTCTGGGCCTTAGGGGTCCAATTCCTCTGCTCTTTTGGCTAGGGCCTCCAAATCTTCATGAATGTGCAAACTCCTGTTTGCGGGGCTGATAGTTGCGACGAGAGCGAAAACGACCGTTGCAGTTGATGCTAGGACAAGGGCGAAGCACAGTTGCCAGATTTGCTCTGACCAGACGGGTATGGCTCCGTAGATGGCGGCGATCTCTCCTAATCCTGCCCAGACTGGAGTGCTCCAATGAATGGCAGATTGGTTGAGGAACCGGGGAAGAAGGGCCACTGCGATCAGTAGGGTAGCAAGAATCTGGCTCATCAATGAGAAAAAGCCGAGTTGTGTAGCAGTTTCCATTTTGGGGGCCAGTAGAAAGCTGAGTAACAGGACGGCTACCGGAACGACTAGATTCTGGAGCGTGCTGATGATGACACCTACGGTCTTCATGTCAGTGGATTTCGTCCTTGCTCTATGAGTCGGTTCATTTCTTCGGGTGTCATGATCCGGGCCACGCAAAGGGTCCCCAAGCGGAGACCTTGATCCCAGAACTTAGGATTTCCCTTATTGAATTGGCCTACGGCATGGCGGTCGCCCAGGCCGAAAATTATCCAGGACCCCTTGTCGCCTCTGGGGATCTCGAAGGGTGCGCCTGCGAGAATTTCTGCATCGGATAGGAGTTTGAGAAGCCGGTAGTATTTGCGTTGGGTGGCTTGGTCGGGAAGGTCAAGGGTCACCAATTGTGAGGGCGAACCGTCCGGGTTTTTCTCAACCACTGAAATCTCAATGTAACGCTTCACGGATCACCTTGGCCTCGCTGTCGCCAGTCACCTGACTAACTTAGTGGACCGATGGCGAGCAGGCGAGGATATTGAACGAAGCTTGTGTCGTGAGACGGCTGAGCTGAAGCTGCAATGTCACGGGCTGGTTCTGTCCTGTCGTAATCAGGACCGGCCGGCGTGTGCGCGGCGTCTGTGGAGGCGGACTGCGGTAGAGCGGGGCCAGCTATGGAGAGCCTGACGACGGGGGACTGGTGAAGGCGCGAGGTTAGCTGCTGTCTGTCGTGCCGCGTTGTTGTTCTTGGGTCCCTGACTCTACCGCCTGGATCGCGATATAGTGCGGGACGGGTGGAACGCCGGAAGTGGCTGCTGTCGCAGTCCTTATGCTATGGCCCTCCATGGTCTGGGGCCTCGCGAAGGGCGTCAAGCGGGCGAAAACCTCGAAGAGGGCGCAGTTACGCTCCCTTTTTCCCGGCACGTTGGTCGTGCCAGCCGGTTGGGCCTGGTTCATGGTCCCGGCGCTCCGGTCGTGGCCGCAGATTCAGTACGACCGTAGAGCATACATTCCGTTCGTGCCCGTGGCCACCCCGGATGGTCTGAGGATTATCTGGAGTCGTTCCGTGGGCAATCTGTCCTCCTAGAGGAGTTGCCGTACGCCGCGGTCCGCTCGGTGCAGGCAAACCGGTCGAAGGGAGACATTACGCGGCGCCGCCAAGCTGCTGGCTCTGGGCTTGGGGAGCCCCCGAAGCCGCTCTCCCCTGGGTGCCAATAGCGGCGCAATACAACTAGGTATGAATCATCATTTGCTTGACATAAGATCCATTCTCGGCGCGCGCTGGTCGCGGAACGCTTACCGTTCCGGCGCTAGCTGTGGGCCACAGCGCCGTCACTCGCCCGCGACGTGGTTCCGTGCCTCATCAAGGTACGAATACGCCGTCACCCGCGAGATCCCCAGCCGCGCCGCGACGCGGTCGATGCCCTTCCGCATCTGCAGCACGCCCTGCTGGTCGAGCTTAGTGAGGATGGCGATGCGGTCGTCTCGGCTCATCTGGTCCACGGGCTTGCCGACCTCGCGGATGGCCTCGGTGACCATGGCGTCCATCACGGCCACGAGGTCCCGGCCGAAGAACTCGTTCGGCTGCTCGGGGGAGTCCGAGGCAGCCGCCGGCAGCAGGCCCTGGAGGAGGGACTGCAGGCGCTGGATCGTGCTGATGTCGAAGTTGATGCAGAGGGCGGCGATGATGCGCCCGGCGGAATTGCGGAAGTAGACGGAGGAGCACCGCAGCTCGCGGCCGTCGGCCGTGAAGCCGCGGTAGCCGAACGCGTTGTGCTCCGCGCCCTGGTTGTGGAGCACGCCGGCGCCAAGGCTCGACGACGGGCCGCCCACCTCGCGCCCGGTCACGTGCCCGTTCTCGATCGCGGCGATCGTGTGGCCGAGGTCCACGTCGGGGGCTGAGAGGTCATGCAGCACCACCTCGCACCCGGGGCCCACGGCGGCCGCCATCGCGTGCATGGCCGGGCGGAACACGGCGAGGATCTCGTCCACGGACTCGTACGTTCCCATGCGGGCGAGCGGGTGGTCCGCCGCCGGCTGGGCCGAAGTCAGGGTCATGTCTACCTCGCTCATGGGTCAGTCCTACGCGTCGCCGAAGGCCATAGACAAATTGTATTGGCCATAGACAGACTGTTCAAGGGGGTGCTAGCTTCGACAACGAAGGGCCGGGCGACTCGCCGCCCGCACTCACCGCATCTGCACACATCGGGGCAAGGAGGCTCTCGTGGCACAGGCATACCAGGTACCGCAATCGGGGTGGCGCTCGATCTCAGCGAAGCAGCGCCGCACGGTCGCTGGCGGCGCGATCGGCACGCTCATGGAGTACTTCGACTACTACCTCTACGGGCTGGCCTCGGCCACCGTCTTCCCCGCGGTGTTCTTCCCGGGCGACAACCCCGTGGTCGGAACGCTCTCCTCGTTCGCCAGCTTCGCGTTCGGCTTCCTGCTCCGGCCGATCGGCGGGCTGGTCTTCGGCCACATCGGCGACCGCATGGGCCGGAAGACCACCCTGATGATCACCGTCATCGGCATGGGCATCTCGACGGCGGCGATCGGCCTGATCCCCTCGGCCAGCTCCATCGGGATCGCCGCACCGATCCTCCTGCTCTTCTTCCGCATGCTGCAGGGGCTGTTCGTCGGCGGCGAGATGGGCGGCGCGGCCGCGCTCGTCGTCGAGCACGCCCCGGCCGGCAAGCGCGGCCTGTACGGCGCGCTGCTCATCAGCGGCGCCGGCATCGCCAACGTCGCCTCGGCCGGCCTGATGGCGGCCTTCGGCGCCGGACCCAAGTCGTTCTTCATGGAGTGGGGCTGGCGCGTTCCCTTCCTCCTCGCCCTCGTGCTGGCCATCGTGGCGATCGTGCTGCGGTCCAAGCTGGAGGAGTCCGAGGAGTTCAAGGAGCTGTCGGCGAACCGCGAACGCAAGGGCGCGCAGCGCAAGTCCCCGCTCCGCGAGGTCTTCCGGCACCCGAAGAACGCCATCCTCGGCATCCTCATCGGCCTCCCGCAGAGCATCGCCGGGTACGTTGTCCTGACGTTCGGCCTCGCCTACATGGTCTCCAAGGGCACTCAGGCGCAGGTGGGCTTCATCGGCACCATGATCGTGGGCGTCCTGCAGATCTTCGTCGCTCCGATGTGGGGCAGCCTCTCGGACAAGATTGGCCGCCGCAAGGTCTACATCGGCGCCTGCATCGGGTTCGCCCTCCTGGTCTACCCCGCCTTCGCGCTCTTCAGCACCCAGACCGCGATCCTGATCTGGCTGGGCATGGTGGTCGGCTTCGTGATCCCCGGCGTGGCCATGCAGGGCACGCTCCAGACGATGCTCGTCGAGATGTTCGACGTCGAGGCCCGCACCACCGGGGTCAACATCGGCTACCAGATCTCGAACACGATCGGCGGCGGCTTCGCCCCGCTCATCGCGACCGCGCTCTCCGCCGCCTTCGGCAGCGTGTGGCCTGTGATCATCTACGTCGCGGTGATCGCCCTCATCGGCGTCGTCGCCACCGCCTACGCCTCCTTCCGGCCGGACACCGAGGACGCAGGCCGGCTGCACGAGCCCGCGGCTGAGGCCACCGCCACCGAGACCTCCACCCACTAGACCCCCACCCACTAGACCCACCCACTGAGACTTCAGAGAGAAGGACACCTCATGACCGTCACGACCAAGACCGCCTTCCACACCACCAACGCCCCGCAGCCCGCCGGCCCCTACAGCCAGGCGATCGAGGCCAACGGGTTCGTCTACACGGCCGGCTTCGGCCCGCAGGATCCCGCCACCGGCGCCGTCTCCGACTCCGTCGCCGAGCAGACCCGTCAGGTGCTGCGCAACATCCAGGCCGTCCTCGCCGAGCGCGGCCTCACGCTGGACGACTGCGTCAAGACCACCGTGCACCTCGCCGACCTGGCCGACTTCGCCGCCTTCAACGAGGCATACCAGGAGTTCTTCTCCGAGCCCTACCCGGTGCGCACCACGGTCGGGTCGCAGCTGGCGAACATCCTCGTCGAGATCGACGTGGTCGCCGCAGTGCCCGAGGGCCGCTGAGGAACGGATGGCAGGGCAGCTGCGACTGGGGGAGCTGGGCACCACCCGGCTCTCCCCACGTGACAAGGGAATCCCGGACCGCGCCGTCGGCATGACGGTGGCCGAGTTCCTCGCCAGCGGGCCGAGGCTCTCGGAATTCTGGACGCCGATCGTCGCCCTCGACGGCGAACGGATCAGGCACAACCTCACCGTGATGGGCCGATGGTGCGCGGACCGCGGGCTCGAGCTGATGCCGCACGGCAAGACCACCATGGCTCCCTCGCTGTGGCAGCAGCAGCTCGACGCCGGCAGCCTCGGCATCACGCTCGCCACCATGGGGCAGGTCCGCACCGCGCGCAGCTTCGGCCTGGCGTCCATCATGCTGGCCAACTCCGTGGTCGACGAGCGCTCGCTGGCCTACCTCGCCGGTGAGCTGGCGGACCCGGAGCTCCGCTTCGTCTGCTGGGCGGACTCGATCGCGACGCTTGAGGCGATGGAGCGCGGGCTCCGCCGAGCTGGCACGCCCCGGCCGGTGGACGTGTGCGTCGAGCTGGGCGCCGCCGGTGGGCGCACCGGGGCGCGGACGGTCGCCGAGGCGCACGACGTCGCGCGGCGGGCTGCCGCTTCGGACGTCCTCCGCCTGGCGGGGGTCTCCGGCTACGAAGGTTCGCTCGCGCACGACCGGTCGGACGAGTCCCTCGCCGCCGTGCGCTCCTACGTGGAGCGGCAGGTCGAACTGCACCGCGACCTGACCGAGCTGTACGACGGCGAGGGCGACCTCTACATCACGGCGGGCGGCAGCGCCTACCCCGACGTGGTCGCCGACGTGTTCGGCAGCGCGATGGCCGACGATTCGCGCACTGGCGACTCGCGCACCCTGTGGACGCTGCGCAGCGGCGCCTACATCACGCACGACGACGGGTTCTACCGCCAGATCTCTCCGTTCGACGAGGGGAGCGCCCGAGCCGCCGGCCCCGCAACGGCGAGCCGACTGCGCTCGGCGATGCGCGGCGTCGCCCGTGTGGTGTCCCACCCGGAGCGCGGCCTCGCGCTGCTCGACGGCGGGAAGCGGGACTTCCCGTTCGACGAGGGGCTGCCGGTGCCCCGCGCCGTCGCGAGCGATCTGGACGGCGAGTGGGCGCCCCTCGCGGAGGCCTCGATCCTGGCCATGAATGACCAGCACAGCTATCTGGGGCTGGCGGGCCAGGACGTAGCCCTCGGCTCGGTCGTCACGCTGGGGCTGTCGCACCCCTGCACAACCTTCGACAAGTGGCGCTTCCTGCCGGTCGTGGCCTCGCAGGACGACGACCGCGTCGTCGACCTCGTCCAGACCTTCTTCTGACCCCTCTACACGGAAAGGCGCACGATGCGGTTGCTCCTGCGCGGCGGCACAGTCGTCCACAGCACCGGGATGCGGACGGCGGATGTCGCCGTCGACGGTGAGCTGATCACCGAGATCGGCGAGATCGCGCCCGACCCCGATGACCAGATCATCGACTGCACCGGGCGCTACGTGCTGCCCGGATTCATCGATGCCCACTCGCACGCCGACGGCCTTCTCGAGGACGAGGCGGTGCAGCGGGCCCTGCTCAAGCAGGGGGTCACCACGGTGATCGCCGGGCAGGACGGGGTCTCGTACGCGCCGGGGGACGGAGCCTACGCGAGCGAGTACTTCGCCGCCATCAACGGCCCGCACCCGCGCTACGCCGGAGGCGGCGTCGCGGCCTATCTCGCCGCGGACGACGGCCGGTCCCGGCTGAACTCCGCCTACCTCGTGCCGGGCGGCACGGTGCGCTGGGAGGTCTGCGGGCGCTCCACTGCCCCCGCGGACGAGGAGCAGCGCGCCGCCATGGCCGCCCTCGTCGAGGACGGCATGCGCGAGGGCGCGGTGGGGATGTCCACCGGGCTCGACTACGCCCCCGGGATCTTCGCCACCACCGACGAGATCGCGGCGCTGTGCGCCCCGGTGGCCGAGGCCGGCGGCGTCTACGTCACGCACATGCGGGGCGGGTACGAGGCCAACTCCGCCGCGGGGGTCGACGAGATCGCCCGCATCGCCGAGGCCTCCGGCGCCCGGGTCCACATCTCGCACTTCCACGCCCAGGCGCACATCGTCGCCGAGCAGCTCGACGCCCTCGCCCGCGCAGGCGTGGACGCCACCTTCGACGCCTACCCCTACACCCGCGGCTGCACGCTGCTGGCCATGCCGCTGCTGCCGCCGGACCTCTCGCTGCTGCCCCCGGACGCCGTCGTCGAGGCCATCAGCGACCCGGCCCAGCGGGCACAGCTCCGCCGCGAGTGGTTCCCCAAAGTGGAGCGCAACGCGAGCCTCGGACCCGAGTGGCCGTCGATGATCACCCTCGCCCACATCGCAGCCCCCGAGTTCGCGTGGGCCCACGGCCTCACCCTCGACGCGGCCGCCGCGCGGAACGGCGCCGATCCCATCGACTTCGCGCTGGACGTGCTCGCGGCGTCCCGCCTCGAGGTCAACGCCATCATGGCGGTGCGCCACGAGCGGCCGACCTCCGAGCTCGCGGCCATCTTCTCCAGCCCCCGCCACCTCGGCGGCTCCGACGGCATCTTCATCGGCGCCCACCCGCATCCCCGGGCCCGCGGGACCTTCGCGCGCTACCTGCGCGAGTTCGTGAGGGAGACGCCGACGTGGTCCTGGCCGGAGGCTGCCGGCCACCTGTCCGCCGGCCCGGCGGCGCGGTTCAGCCTGGGCCGCCGCGGGCGCGTGGCACCGGGGTGGGTCGCCGACCTCATCGTCGTCGACCCCCAGACGGTCGCCGACACCGCCACGTACGAGGAGCCGCTCGGCGAGGCTGTGGGCATCGACGACGTCCTCGTGGCGGGCCAGCCGGTGCTCGCCCGCGGCGCGCTCATCGACGGAGCCCCGGGTCGCGGCCTCAGACGCGAGCACATCGGAGAATAGGGAGTCATGCTGCACACCTCGAACCCACGCCTGATCACCATCGGCGAGACGATGATGATGGTGACGCCCGCCCGCGCCGAGTCCCTCGCCACGGCCGACGACGTGCGCCTCCACCCGGGCGGCGCGGAATCCAACGTTGCCTGCCACATGGCCCACCTGGGGGTGCACTCGGCCTGGGTCAGCGCCGTCGGTGATGACGTCCTCGGACGCCGGATCGTCGAGTCGATCCAGAGCCGCGGCGTCGACACCCGCTGGGTCACGGCCGACCCTACGGCTCCCACTGGGGTCTACTTCAAGGACCCCGGCCACGGCGTCCTGTACTACCGGCGCGGGTCTGCCGCGTCCCGGATGAGCCCGGCCACCGTCGCGGGCATTCCGCTCGAGGACGCCGACGTCGTGCACCTCTCCGGGATCACCCCCGCGCTGTCCCCGACCTGCGCCGCCCTGGTCGACGCCGTGATCGAGCGTGTCGGCGCGAGCACCGCGACGCTGACCTTCGACGTCAACTACCGCCCCTCCCTGTGGCCCGAGAGCACCGCTGCCGACGTCCTGCGCCAGCTGGCCAACCGGGCAGACGTGGTCTTCGTGGGCCTCGACGAGGCGCAGGCCCTGTGGGGCTGCGCGACGCCGGACGACGTCCGGGCCCTCCTTCCCGGGCCGGACAGGGTGGTGGTCAAGGACGGCGACGTCGGCGCCACCGAACTGGGCAGGGACGGAACCGTGTTCGAGCCCGCGATCCCCACCGAGGTCCTGGAGGCGGTCGGCGCCGGCGACGCCTTCGCCGCGGGCTACCTCGCAGCCGACCTGAACGGGGCGGGCGCCTCCGGGCGGCTCCGCGCCGGCCACGAACGGGCGAGACTGGTCCTGCTCTCGATGAGCGACTTCGTCGCAGATCCTCCCGCTGCCGCATCGGCAGCGCTCACGCAGCCCACCTCCTGAAAGGACCGGTCTTTTCGATGATCGACAACTCTGAGTTCAGCAGCATCTTCGGCGGAGCGCCGCTCATGGCGATCCTCCGCGGCATCGGGGTGGAGAGGAGCCTGGCCGTCTCGGCCACCGCCTGGGACCTCGGCATCGACGTCGTCGAACTGCCCATCCAGACCCCCGACGACGTCGAGGCCCTGCGCGCCGTCGCGGCCGCCGGGCGCGAGAGGGGCAAGGTCGTGGGCGCGGGCACCGTCGTCTCCCGTGAGCACGTGCGGCAGGCGGTCGAGGCGGGGGCTCACTTCACGGTGAGCCCGGGGTTCGACCTCGAGGTGGTCCGTGCTTCCTCCGAGGCCGGGCTGCTGCCGCTGCCCGGGGTGGCGACGCCGAGCGAGGTGCAGATCGCGCTCAAGGAAGGGCTGACCTGGCTCAAGGCCTTCCCCGCCTCCGTGCTCGGCACCGAGTGGATCAAGGCGATGAAGGGCCCCTTCCCCGAGGCCAAGTTCGTCACAACCGGCGGGATGCATGCCGGGAACGCGGGGGAGTTCCTCGCCGCGGGCGCGCGGGTCGTCGCGGTCGGGTCCGCACTCGAGGACCCGTCCCAGCTCCCCAAGCTCGCGGAACTGCTCGGCACCTCCGGCCAGCCGGTGCCGGCAGGGCAGTAGCGGTGGTCTCGCAGAGCGACCTGCTGGCCTTCGTGGAGGCGAAGCTGGCCTACGAGATCGACGTCGTCGCGGCCGCCGAGGCGCAGGCCGACGGCACCGCCGTCATCGTGGACACCCGCAGGCAATCGTCGTGGGACCAGGGGCACATCGCCGGCGCGCTGCACCTTCCCAACAATGCCCTGGACGACCGTCTGGCCGATCTGCCGCCCGACCGGACCCTGATCGTCTACGGATGGGGCCCCGGCTGCAATGGGGCCACGCACACTGCGCGGCGCCTGCTGGCCGAGGGATTTGCGGTGCGCGAGCTGATCGGGGGCTACGAGTACTGGGTGCGCAACGGATTCGCGGTGGAGCGGGGAGACGGGGTCGAGAAGGCGGAGCCGGACCCGCTCGTCACGCACCTGTAGGAAGATGCCCCGATCCGATCTGGACCGGGGCATCTGGAGCCAGTTCCCTAGAGGCGGGCCTGACTGGTTCCGTACTCTGCCTGAGCGGGAGTAAAGCCATCGAAGACCAACTGGTCGACCAAACCGGCATGGGAGAAGGAAGTGAAATTCAGATAGTCCTTCGCCTTCAGAGCTGCCTGCTTGTTCCAGTCGACGGGCACCCGATCGACGGCCCAAGTCGCGTCCGCAGCCGAATACTTTTCGAACTCCAGCTGCTGGATTAGACCCGTGCGTGAGAAAGCCGTGTAGCCGAGGTAGTCTTCAGCCTTTTGCAGGGCGTTCTGCTGACTTACCGTTCCAGCCGCGGCAGCCGCGGCAGCGTCAGCCGCAGCCTTAGCCGCAGCGTCGGCTTTTGCCTTGGCGGCAGCGTCCGCGTCAGCTTTGGCTTTGGCATCTGCGTCGGCCTTTGCCTTGGCTGCGGCCTCCGCGTCAGCCTTGGCTTTGGCATCCGCGTCGGCTTTGGCCTTCGCGGAGGCATCCGCCTCGGCCTTGGCGGACGCCGAGGCTTCGGCAGCAGGGTCCCTTGTCGGGGTTGCCGCGGCGGCAGCGCTGGCAGCGGCCGCGGCGGGTGTTGACGCCGAGGCAGCGGGCGCCGCAGTGGGAGCGGACGAAGCCCGCGCTGAGTTGACGATGATGCTCAGGAGAATGACCGCGGCGGTGACGATGAGGGCCATTCTCTTGTGCTTGTCGTAGCCCTCCAGCGGGAGCCCCTGCTTGTCCCGGGCCTTATTGGCCAGGACGAGGATGAGGTCAATGAGGGCCCAGATGCCAAAGCCGCCGAAAGTGATCAGCTTGAGGATGCCGGTGCCGATCTTGCCCAAATA
The DNA here is from genome assembly GCF_054063535.1 of Sinomonas sp. RB5. Lineage (NCBI taxonomy): Bacteria > Bacillati > Actinomycetota > Actinomycetes > Micrococcales > Micrococcaceae > Sinomonas > Sinomonas sp. RB5. The sequence continues at coordinate 236,303 of NZ_JBSSGJ010000002.1, read as the reverse complement.
GAACCGGTCCACGCCGAAGATGCCGACGAGAAGAGAGAGCAACCAGGTCACGAGGAACGACTTGCTGCTCTGCTGTACCTTCCCGTAGTCGGGGCTGGGAGGATAGGGCGCGAGGTTAGGATGGCTCATGAGAGTCCTTTCGTAGGACACCTCACCGACGTGCAATACGAATCGTGCGGGGTGGGTGCGTCGATAGGCGCACATGAAGGAACGTCGCGAGGACCGCAGGCCGCACCCGCAGCACATCGACCAAGTCGGTCGTTGCATGCATTCAGATTCCCCCAATAGCGTCACGGGCGTGACTGCCCGTGAAACGGGATCATACCCCCACTGCAGCCATTAGGTGAGGCCTGGAAACAACCCTTCAGGATTCTCTGGCCGGCTGACAGTCGAAATCTGGAAGTATTCGAAATCCGTCGATTAGCGCTCCTTTGAGGAGTCGTCTTGCCCAGAGGCTTTAGTCCTTATTGGATGTTTATGCGGTTCGCGAGGCTGAAGCGCCGTCACCGGCGAAAGGGGCAACCGTGGACCTGCTGAGCGGCCGCGCGCCCGTCGAACCCATAGACCTGAGGCGCCCTGCCGCCATCGTCCGCCGCCCTCGCTGACGTGGAATGCCTACAGGGCCGTCAGTCGCCGGGACGTGTCTTTCCTCGAGAGGAACGCGGCCCCCAATTCGATGCCGTGGCCCGGTGCCGAGCTGGTGGTGGTGATCCCCTCCCTGAGCTCAGGCAGCCCGGTGGCGATGGCCTGGTGCCAACCGTGGTAGCAGGCCCGTGCCACCTCTTGGACCTCCACGTTGGGCGTGGTCGTCTCGAGATGCACTGCGGGGCGAGGGCGACGGGGGGCTCACTTCACGGTGAGCCCGGGGTTCGACCTCGAGGTGGTGCGGGCTTCGTCGGAGGCCGGGCTGCTGCCGCTGCCCGGGGTGGCGACGCCGAGCGAGGTGCAGATCGCGCTCAAGGAAGGGCTGACTTGGCTGGAGGCCTTCCCCGCCTCCGTGCTCGGCACCGAGTGGATCAAGGCGATGAAGGGCCCCTTCCCGGCGGCCAAGTCGTCACGACCGGCGGCATGCATGCCGGGAACGGGGGGGAGTTCCTCGCCGCGGGCGCGCGGGTCGTCGTCGTCGGGTCGTCGCCGTCGGGTCGGCGCTCGAGGACCCGTCCCAGCTTCCCAAGCTCGCGGAACTGCTCGGCACCTCCGGCGGGCCCGTGCCGGTAGGGAAGTGGCGGTGGTCTCGAAGAGCGACCTGCTGGCCTTCGTGGAGGCGAAGCTGGCCTACGAGATCGACGACTCAGCTCGGGGAGGCGGTGGGCACAGGCATGGCCGTTTCTGCGGGGGCGGGGGACGGCGGCGCGTCGGTGGATCCCGGTGCTGCTGTTTGGGCGGGGGCTTCGCTGGCTGGGGCCGCGGGCGCTCCTGCGCCCGGAGCCGACGGGGTCGTGACGGTGTCGGGGACGCTGGCGCCGGGAGTGGGGGCGCTGCTGGCCGGCGCCCCCGAAGGACCGGCCGGTTCGGTCGTCGCTGGGGCGCTGCTCGGCGCCTGATGCGTCGTCGAAGGGTCCTGCTGGATGATCTGCCGGATCTGTGCTGCGTACTGGTTCAGGCGGGCTTGGATCTGCGTTAGAGGCTGATCTTGGATGGTGGCCTGGAACGCGTTGATGTCGTTCCACAGCGTGGAGAGCTGGGCCAGTCCGGCGGGGCTCAGCGGTTGGTCGAGGGTCAGGACGAGTTGGTTGGCGACCGCGTAGGCGAGGCACTGGGTGCAGTTGTAGTTGGCGGCTACCGCCAGGTTCTGCGGGACGACGGCGTGGACCTGGCCGACGAGGAGCACCACCTGGAAGGCGACGGCTACGGCGGCGCAGTCCCGGCAGCTGGCAAACGCGTCCGCTTCGTTCACGTTGAGCGCGGAGCCGTCTTGGACCCAGACCATCGCGAAGGCGACGTCGTAGACCACCGATCCGTCCTTGGTGTTGACGGCCAACGCCTGGTTTCCTCCGTCGCCGGGCGGGCTGGGCTTGCTGAAGGGGAAGACCCAGGCCGGTGCTGGGGCCGGTGCCGGACCTGAGGCGTTCCCCGGCGCGGGGGCCTGGCCGGTGCGGGGTACGAGGACCATTCCCAGCTGCGGCTTGTCCGCCGTCGGCTTGGCTACCCCTTGCGGCCAGATCGCGGCGACCCGCCCCTCCTGTCCTTGCACGAGGCGATCCGTGACGGGAGCCCGCGCGGCGAGGACGTCGGCGACGGTGCCGCGTTCGTAGGGCCGGATCGGGCGGTAGGTCGACCCATTGGGCCACCAGAGGGTGGCGAGGACGGCAACGAGGGCGACGCCGGCGATCACCGCCGAAGCGCGGCGACCTGGGCGTCCGCGCGTCTTCTGCCATACGCTGCGTGCTCCGCGGGTCAGCATCCGGAAGAGGATCAGGCCCATTCCGAGGACGGGGAGTGCGGCGGCGAGGATCATGACCGCCTGCGCGCCAGCGGCCAGCAGGTCGCCGGTGCCAAGGGCAGCAGCAAGGGAGCCCTCACGGCGCACCGTGCTCGCCCAGGCAGTCGCCAGAACGCGTGGGAGTGTGATGACCATCAGGGCGAGGCTGCCGAGCAGCACCGGGACCACGATCAGCACCCAGAGGGTGACGACCGCGCGGGCCCACGGCTTGAGCGCCTTCGTCTCGGGATGTCCCCAGCGCCATGGCAGCAGGCCCAGCAGCGTGGGGCGGATCCGATGGTACAGGTCGGGGACGCCGGTGACGTCCGCGAGCACGTGGTACCCGTCGAAGCGCACGAGGGGCGTGAGCTGGCGGATCATCTGCAGGATCTGGGTCAGGACGACCAGGAGGAGGGCGTCGTACTGCGTCGCCCACCAGATGCCGGCGATGAGCACCGTGACGATGGCGTTGAAGTACAGCCCGCCGAGATCGGTGCGGACGCGTCCGGCCCGGCCGAGACGGTACGAGTCGGTGACGTCGGTGTAGAAGGCCGGCCAGAAGAGGTAGAGGCCGGCTCCCATGGCACCCGGGGTGGCGCCGCCGTACCGTGCGCCCGCGGCATGGCCGAACTCGTGGAATCCCGCGGAGAAGACCGTCACGGCGACGACGAGCAGAAGGAGGCCCGGACTGTCGAACGCCTGGTAGGTCGCCGAGGCGAGTCCCTTCTCCGCCAGCACCCACCAGCTCACGAACAGGAAGGCTGCAACGAGCGGGACCACAATCCACGGGCGGAAGAGGGCCGCGAAAGGGCCCGTGAGGCGCCGGGTCTTCTCCTTGTCGGTGACCGTGTAGCGGAAACGCAGGCTCAGCAGTGGGTTCGACCGGCGAACCTCCGGCTGGGAGCCGTCGGCCCGCGCGAGCAGCCCCAGGGGAAGCAGCTTCGAGTCCATGAGCGTGCGGACATTCTCCGCCGTGACCCGGCGGCCGGAGCCCCGACTCACCCGGTCAGCGATCTCAGAGACGCTGCTCCTTCCGTCCACGGCGGAGAGGACCGAATAGAGCAGCGGGGTCAGCTGCAGCGTCTGGCCGTCCGCGCGCCGGACGAGCGCCGGTGCGTCCCGATAGCCGGAGCCCTTCAGCTCGCCGATCAGCTCGACGCCGTCCGCGCGCGCCGGGACAGGCCCGCCGATGCGCGGAGCCGAGGACGCCGGCGCCGCAGGCGCGCGTCCTGGAGGCACCGTCACCGGAGCCTACTGCTGCAGGTTCGAGTGCTGGTCAGAGCTCGCTGTCGCAGCTCCGTCCACGTGCTGGCTGATGACCGCCTCCTGCTGGGCATCTGCGACGGCCGTGCTGCCCACCGTCCCGATGTTGGCCGCCACACCTGCGTTGATGGGTGCGGCGACATTCGCGTTTGCTGCTGCCGCACCGTTGATCGGCGCAGCGATCCCGGCATTGGCGTCCAGGTTCACGTTCACGTCCAGCAGGCTGCCGTTGGCTCCGGTCGGATCGGTCGTCGTCGTGGCACCACCGGTCGTCCCCCCGGTGGGTGCAGGGGCAGGGGCCGTCGACCCGTCCGTCGTGCCCGTTCCAGCCGCGTGCCCGACGCTGCTGTCCTGCACCGAATTGGCGGTGGCGTCAGCGTTGATGCCCTGGTCGATCAGGGCCCCCTGGTGTGCAACCCCTGCCGCGGTAGAGCCAGCCGACAGGACATTGGCCGATGCAGACGCATCAATGGGCGCTGCCACATTCGCGTTCGCGGCCACTCCGAGGTCGATGGGGGCAGCGGCCTGGATCCCCAGATTCAGATCGGCATTGAGATCAAGGATGGACGCCACTTCCTTGTCCGGCAGCGCCGTAATGCCTTCCGCGGCAAGCTCCTCATCCGACAGCGGCTGCAGTTCCGGATTTTCCCCCATGATCCTGCTCCCTTCCGGCGCTGGGACGCGCCTTCTCAGCTGTACCGGTGCTTCTGTAGCCCGTGCTTTGGAACAGTATTAGTAGACAGACCGGTCTGTCTAGGTCGGAGCTCGTCCGGCGTGTCGCGCGGTCCGTCGGCTGCAGACCGAAGGTGCCCCACCGCCGTCGTCCGTCTGCCTCCGACGACTAACTCGCCGGGTCGTACTGGAAGGCGCGCACCTCCTGGGCGCAGCGGCAGGCGACCGCGATCTTCGCCGCCCACTCCAGGGCCGCCTCGTAGGAGGGCAGCTCGAGGACGGAGTAGCCGCCCTCTAGCTGCGCCGTCTGCGGGTAGGTGCCCTCCTGGACCGTGCCGTCGCCGTGGACCACGACCGGCGGGATGCTCTCGTCGATGCCGCCGCCGAACACCCAGACGCCGGCGTCCTTCGCCTCCTGCACCACCGCGTGCGCCGCATCCGCGACGGCCTGCAGCTCTCCCTCGGGCACGTCCATCGCGGCACTGGGGAACGAGATCAGGTACTTGGTCACGGCGTCGACTCCTTCGTCGCGGCTGGGTGGGTCGCCTTCATCCTCGCCGAAGCCGGCGCGGCGGAGAAGATGGGCCTCTCCCATCGGCCGGGCGGGACGGTAGCATTAGTCGACCTTTCTCGAGGGCGGCACCCGCGCTGCCGTCCGACGGACGAGAGCTTCACAGCAGGAGATGCAGGCCATGTCCTTGACCACGCCACGCCGCACGCCCAAGGAATCAGCCGAGATCGACGCCGTCCTGTCGCGCCACCCGGTCATCGCGAGCGTCAAGGACGACGACGGACTCCGAGCGGTCCTCGGGGCCCCGTGCCCAGTGGTCTTCGTCCTGTTCGGGTCCGTGATGACCGTCGGCGGAATCGTGGGGACCCTGAAGGCCGCGGGGAAAACGGTATTCGTCGATGTAGACCTCCTGGACGGCTTCTCCAGCAAGCCGGTGGTCGTCGATTTCCTCAAGGCGAGCACGCAGGCGGACGGAATTCTCAGCTCGAAGGCGGCCATTGTGCGCGCCGCGAAGACCGCGGGCCTGATGGCCATCCATCGGCTCTTCCTCGTCGACTCCTTCAGCTACAACAACGTGCCCAAGCAGGTGGGCCTCTCGGGCGCCGATGCCATTGAAATTCTGCCGGGATGCATGCCCCGCGTCATTTCGTGGCTCCGCGAGGATGTGGACCTTCCGCTCATCGCGGGCGGCCTGGTGTGCGACAAGGAGGACGTCATCGGGGCGCTGGGCGCGGGGGCGGTGGCCGTGGCGTCGTCGAACCGCGGCGTCTGGCTCATGTAGCCGGGCGGCCTCGGGAGACCCCTTCACAGCCCCCGGAAGGCTGTGTTAGAGTCGTCACACCTCAGAACTTCATACAGTTTCGGGACATGTCCCGAAGCGGTTGCTCGAAAACCAGAGAACAGCGACCCCCAATTCCAAGGGGATCGCTGTTCTCTTTTTTTGTGCACTTTTTCGTGCACGTTTCCGAGCACCTTTGGTGTTCTCGAGCCCATCAACTCATGGAACGGAAGAATCGGAATTGGCTAACCTCACACGCGAAGAGATCGTCAGCGCCTATGTCGACATTCTCGGCAGCGAGCGCGTCATCACGGATGAGCAGACCCTCCGCGAGAACAGCGTCGACCGCTACTACAAGGTGGAGAACGTCTTCGGCATCTACTCGCTGCCGCTGCCGGCGGCGGTCGTGAAGCCCCGAACCCCCGAAGAGGTCTCCTCGGTCCTCAAGCTGGCGAATGCGTACAGCATCGCCGTGGTGCCGAAGACCGGCGGGTCGGCCACGGAGGGCGGCCTCGAGACCATCGTCGAGGACTCGGTCGTCGTCGACGGGTCCCTGATGAACGAGATCATCGAGATCGACACCGAGAACATGCTGGCCACCGTCCAGTGCGGCGTCCGCCTCCAGGATCTCGAAGACGAACTCCGCAAGATCGGCTACACCACCGGGCACTCTCCCCAGTCCAAGCCGATCGCCCAGTTCGGCGGCCTGGTCGCGACCCGGTCCATCGGACAGTTCTCCACGCTCTACGGCGGGATCGAGGACATGCTCGTGGGGGCCGAGACCGTCTTCGCCAACGGCGAGATCTGCCGGATCAAGAACGTTCCCCGCCGCGCGGCCGGCCCGGACATCCGCCACCTGATCCTCGGCAACGAGGGGGCCCTCAACTTCATCACCGAAGTGAGCGTGAAGATCTTCCGCTACTACCCGGAGAACAACCGCTTCTACGGGTACCTGCTGGACGACATGAAGACGGGCTTCGAGATCCTCCGGGAGGTCGTCACCCAGGGCTACCGGCCCTCCGTCGCGCGGCTCTACGACCAGGAGGACGGGCTCTACCACTTCAAGCACTTCTCCGACGGCCGCTGCGTGCTCATCTTCATGGCTGAGGGCCCCCAGCCGCTCGCCGACGCAACAGGGGCGGCGATCGAGCAGATCGTGTCCCAGCACTCCGGGGTCGACCGCGTCGCGGACTCGCTCATCGAGGACTGGTTCAACCACCTCAACTGGGACGTCTCCAAGATCGAGGAGGAGAGGGTCGAGATCCGCGAGACCCTCAACAACGGGTTCACCACCGAGATCTCGGGCAACTGGAGCGTCATCAATGACATCTACACCAGTGCCCTCGAGCGGATCCGCCGCGAAGTGCCGGCCCAGTTCACCCTCCTCGGCGGGCACTCGAGCCACAGCTATCTCAACGGCACCAACATGTACTTCGTCTACTACTACAAGATCGACGTGGACCCGACCGAGGAGCGCACGGTCTACCACGACCCGATCCAGGACATCATCGTCGAGGAGACCCTCAAGCGCGGCGGCTCGATGTGCCACCACCACGGCGTCGGCAAGCACCGGACGCACTTCCTCGCCGAGGAGTACGGATCCTCGCTGTACATGCTCGAGACGCTCAAGTCCGCCTTCGACCCGAACCGCATCATGAACCCGGGGACCATCATCCCGCTCTGAAGGCCGAGCCCGAGCAGGGCACCGCACACCTCCACGGGGCCGAGCCGTCGCCTCAGCCCCGCCCCCCATGAACCACCAGGAACCCAGCAGGAGCACGCATGTCCGAGTCGAGCATCGTCGACTTCCAGATGAACTTCTTCTCCTTGAAGAACAAGAACGCCATCGTGACCGGCGGCAACACCGGCCTCGGCCAGGCCTTCACCCTTGCGCTGGCGAAGGCGGGAGCCAACGTCCTCGCGGCCAGCATCATGCCCGACGACGGCCGCACCGCGGCGATGGTGGAGGAGACCGGATCGAAGTACTCCTACGTCATGTCCGACATCACCGTCCCCGGGAACCCCAAGAAGGTCGTCGACGCGTGCGTCGAGGAGTTCGGCAGCGTCGACATCCTCGTGAACTGCGCCGGCCGGAGCATCAACGAGCCCGACGTCCTCAAGTACACCCGCTCCCAGTGGGACCCGATGGTGGCGCTGAACCTCACGGCCGCCTTCGAGATGGCCCACGAGTGCGCCCAGCACATGGTCCGCCAGCGCAGCGGCAAGATCATCAACATCTGCTCGGTGTTCACCTTCCTCGGCGGTCAGTGGTCGCCCGCCTACGCCGCCACCAAGCACGGGATCGCCGGCTTCACCAAGGCCTACTGCGACGAGCTGGCCCAGTTCGGGGTGCAGGTGAACGGGATCGCCCCCGGCTACTACGCCACCGAGCTCACCGCAGACACCCGGGCGAACCCCGAGGCCAACCAGCGGGTCCTCGACCACATCCCGGCCAACCGCTGGGGCCAGACCCAGGACCTCATGGGCGCCACCGTGTTCCTGGCCAGCCGGGCCTCCGACTACGTCAACGGGCACATCCTCAGCGTCGACGGCGGGTACCTGGTGCGCTGAGCGCGCCCGGCAGACGAGGGAACCGACCATGACCAGCAAGTACATCATCGGACTCGACGGGGGATCGCAGAGTTCGAAGGCCACCATCTTCGACACCGACGGGAACGTCGTGTGCGAGGCGACCCAGCCCCTGGCGCCGATGCACACCCCCGGAGCCGGGATCGCCGAGCACCCGGACGACGACCTCTACACGTCTGTGGTCGCCGCGGCCTCCCGGGTGATGGAGGCATTCCCCGGCAACCCCGCCGACATCGTGGGCATCGGGCTCTGCAGCATCCGCTGCTGCAGGGCCCTGGTCCGCAGCGACGGCACCCTCGCCGAGCCCGTCCAGAGTTGGATGGACGAGCGCCTGTCGAGGCCCTACGAGCACACCAACCAGGAGGTTGCCCACGTCACCACCGCATCCGGATACCTCATGGGGCGCCTGACCGGTGAGCTGACGGACACGATCGCCAACTACATCGGGCCCTGGCCGATGGACGTGCGGACCTGGGACTGGTTCGACGACCAGGAGACGTTCGACTCCTTCAACGTGCCGCGGGAGATGCTCTACCGCCTGCAGATGCCCGGGGACATCGGCGGATACGTCAACGCCGCCTTCTCCAGCCAGACCGGCATCCCCGAGGGCCTGCCGGTGGTGCACACCGCCAACGACAAGGCCACCGAGGCGCTCGGCTCGGGGCTCCGCGACGGCGCCACCGGGCTCGTCTCGCTCGGCACGTACATCGCGGGCATGGTCATGGGAAGGGAGTTCGCCCCCGATCCCCAGAGCTACTTCTCCAACTTCGCCTCCGAGCCGTACCGGTACCTCTACGAGTGCGCCGGCATCAGACGGGGCATGTGGACCGTCTCCTGGCTCCGTGACCTGCTCGGAACCGAGATCGCCCTCGCCGCGGCAGCGGCCGGCCTCAGCAGCGAGGAGCACCTCAACCTCGCGGCCTCGGCCGTCCCCGCAGGAAGCGACGGGCTGCTGTGCGTCCTCGACTGGCTCGCACCGCCGAACAAGCCCTTCAAGAAGGGAATGTTCATCGGCTTCGACGAGCGCCACGGCTATGCGCACATGTACCGGGCAGTGCTGGAGGGCATCGCCTTCACCATGAAGCGGAACATGGACGCCATGGCCGCGGAGCGGAGCCTCGACCTCGAGGCGCTCGTCCTCTCCGGAGGCGGCTCGAACAGCGACCTCGCGGCACAGATCTTCGCTGACGTCTTCAACGTCCCCGTGGTCAGGAACTCCGTCCGCAACGCTGCCGGCCTCGGCGCCGCGATCTGCACCGCCGTGGCCTGCGGAATCTACGCCGGCTTCGACGAGGCCCGCGAGCACATGGTGCACCGCCACGACCGCTTCGAGCCCACGCCCGGCAACGCCAGGCTCTACGGCGAACTCTGCGCCGTCGCGGGGGAGATACCCCGCCAGACGGACCCCATCCTCGAACGAATCCACCAGATCCTCACAGATGACAAAGGAGCCATCTCCCATGCCTAAGCTCGGCAGATCGAAGAAGATTTTTCAGCTTGCACTGCTCATCCTTGCCGCCGGCTCGATCTACCCCCTGGTCTACCTGCGCCAGAACTTCGAAGCCACGATTTTGACGGTCTTCCACCTGAGCAACGCGGAACTCGCCGACCTCTACTCGATGCTGGGGATCATCTTCGTGATCGGCTACATCCCCAGCGGCTGGCTGGCCGACCGGATCCCGGTGCGCTACCTGATCGTGTTCTCGCTGGCCGTCACCGCCATCACCGGGCTGTTCTACGCCCAGGTCCCGGACAAGTCCACGCTGCTGTACGTCTACCTCGCGTGGGGCTTCGCCACCGTCTTCACCTTCTGGAGCGCGATCCTCAAGACCGTGAGCCTCCTGGCCGACAAGAGCGAAGAGGGCAAGTACTTCGGGGCGCTCGACGGCGGACGAGGGCTCGTCGAGGCGATCCTCGCCAGCTGCGCCGTGGGACTCTTCGCCGTCTTCGCCGGGAGCGGCACCCCCGACTTTGCGTCCTCCAAGTCCGGCTTCCAGGCCGTCGTCTACATGTACTGCGCGGTCCTCATCGCCATCGCCGTGCTGATCTTCTTCGTCCTCTCTGACGGGGACACCACCGCGAAGGCCACCCGGGAAGAGCCCGTCGAGTCCACGTTCGCCGCCGTGCGCCGCATCCTCAAGATCCGCGAAGTCTGGGTCATGAGCATCGTCCTCTTCTGCGGCTACACCCTTTTCTGGGCCCACTACTACTTCTCCGGATTCCTCAACGTGAACCTCGCGGTCTCGCCCGTCAACGCCGGCGTCGTCACCGTGATCATGCTCTGGATGCGCCCGATCGGCGGATTCGGCGGCGGCTACCTCGCCGACCGGCTCGGCAAGTCCCGCGTTCTCGCCGTCTCCATGACCGCGGCGGCAGCAGGGCTGGTCGGCCTGAGCCTCCTCCCCAGCGGCTCCACCGCCCTGGCCGACGTGCTCGTGGTGGCCGTGGGCCTGTTCCTCTACGCCATCCGCGGCGTCTACTGGTCCCTGCTCGACGACTGCCGCGTGCCCGCCGCGGCCACCGGCATCGCGATCGGGATCATCTCCTTCGTCGGCTACCTCCCCGACATCGTCATCCCGCAGATCAGCGGGGCCATCTACGCAGCGTTCGGCAAGGACGTCGCGGGCGCCAACAGCCTGTTCTTCATCGTCACGGCGGCGATCGGCGTCATCGGGGCCGGTGCGGCGGCCTACTTCGCGGTGCTCATGAAGAAGCGGAGGACCGCAGAGGCCGCCAGCGTGGGAGCAGCGCTTCCCGCGGCAGGCTAGTCCCGCAGCTTCAGGGACGGAGGAGGGCGGTGCAGCCTGGCAACGGGCCACCGCCCTCCTCCACGACCTTGACGACCCTCAGGCGGGCGCCTCCGGCCCGAAGAGCTCCTCGGCAACGTCAGACCGGAGGTGGTACTCCCGGTTCTCCACCGGCCACAGGTGCCCGTGCACCACGTAGTAGCCGCGTCCCTCCCCGGGACCGCCAGCCGCGGTATCGATGGCCTCCAGCAGTGCCTCGTCCAGAATCTGGGCGGGACCGCGCGATCGGAGCGTCTCGAGCTCCTCGGGCCGAAGGGAATGGAGCATGCCGGTGACATCGACCATGACGGTCCTCCTCGTGACGCTTCTGCTTAACGACCACAGGGCTGCGGGGTCGAGTGTAGGGGCGCTGCTGTGGACAGGGAAAGCCAGATGTGGGCTGGCTTCCGCTGGCCGGAAGCCGTTGCACAACCGCCAGGACAAGCCCGAGTCCCCGCTGCCGGGTCTGGCCGCCCACGACGCCGATCCGAGTCTGGCGGTGCCGGTCCGTCCGGCCTAGCATGGGCGCACTGCGTGGCAAGCGAACCCTTGTCTGGGAGGAGGGGGAAGTGCGGTCAACGCCTGGGTCACGATCTCGTGCGCTCGTCCTAGCCCTCGCTCGTCGGGCTGGTCTCGCCGCCGGCTTCGGCCTCGGATGGCTTCTCCTCTCGGGCGCCGCAGCCTCCGCAGCCTCGGCATCGAGCGGTTCGTTGCCCGCGCCGCCCGCGCCCGTTCCAGCCGTGACAGCGCTGGCCGGGCAGCCCGCGGTCCAGACCGCCCAGCTGGCCGTGGCCTCCACGGTGCGGACCACGACGTCGTCCCTCGCCTCGGCTGTCGAGGCGGCACCGTCCTCGGCGGCGCCCCTGCTCGCGGGCCCGCTCAGGCCGCTCATGCCGGTCGCGGACAGCGCCGCCTCACAGGTCGCGCTCGTGGTGCGGTCCCTCGGCGACGGCGTGGCGTCCGCCGTGGCCGACCCCGCGTCGATCCTGGGCCGGCTACCAGCGCCGACGGGCACCACGTCCCCGCGCGGGGCTCCGGCGTCGGCCGGGACGCGCACCTCCGGCGCTGTCGCCGAAGCTCCCGCTCCCGCAGCGGCCCCGGTGCACCCAGCCACCCCGCTTCCCGCAGCCGTCCGGACCGGCCGCATCTCGGGCAGCGCAGCGCCCTGGGACCCTCTGCACGCCGTGGGGTCGGCCCAGTTGGGCGCCCGCGCAGGGTCCGCCAGCACTGATTCCACGGCTCCGGGCGGCCGGCAGACCCTGCCTCTGGCCCCCGCGCCGGCGTCAGGGGCGCCCGGGACCGCGCGCCGTCTGGGCGCCCCCTCGCCGCTTCCGCTGGCCCTCGCCGGGTCTGTGCTCATCCCGGCTCTGCTGGTCCTCGGGCGCGACAGGGCCCCACGTTCCCCCGCGCCTGCCTCCCGCACGTTCGATCCCGGCTCAACTCCCGGCTGACAGGGGACGAGTCTGCCCTCTTCACGGGCGACAGATATCGTCCCCGCGCCTTCGCGCGCCCATGTCAACCCAGGAGATGCACCATGAACATCCACGGCCGCCGAGCGATCCTCGGCACCCCCGCCTCGATCAAGCCCGCCAGCGGCATCGGCAACTGGCCCGATCCCATGTAGAGGGCCCGCAGCGCGCCTCGGGCCGCGGGAGCCTTCGTGGCCTCCGCGGTCCGGGGCCGCTGCTCGGCACCGCCCCCGCTGCTCACGGAGCGGGAGGAGCAGCGCCCGGCCGGGTGGCCGCGCCCAGCCGACGGCCCGCCACGACGAGGCCGACGGCGAGCACCAGCCCCGCGGCCCCGCTCACCAGCAGCGGCACGCGGCCGGCGTCGCCCCACGCGAGGCCTGCCCAGATCCCGGCGACGAGGACGCCGCCGCCCGTGAGCCCCTGGAACAGGCCCTGCGCCCGGCCCTGCACCTGCGCCGGGGCGAGGCTCGAGACCCATGCCTTGCCCACACCATCGGTCGCCGCCGCGAACCCGCCGTACACGATCAGCACCGGGAACACCCATCCCGGATCGGTGATGAGCCCGAGCCCCAGGTAGCCCGCCGCGAAGCACGCCAGCCCCGCGGCGAACACCAGATGGCGGGGGACCCGGTCGGAGAGCGCCCCCGCCGGGTACGACAGCCCCGCGTACGCGACGTTGTAGAGGATGTACGCGCCGATCACGCCCTCGGTCGTCAGGCCCAGATCGTGCGCCCGCAGCAGCAGGAGCGCGTCAGGGAAGTTCACGAGCGAGAACACCGCAAGCCCCCCGATGAGCAGCCGCAGCCGCGCCGGGAGGCGGGCCGGGGCACCCGGGTGCGCGGCCGGCGTCGTGCGTCGCGGCGCTGTCTGGCGCACGACGGCGGCGGGGGCCCTGCGCTGTTCCCGCACCGCGGCGACGAGCAGCACCGAGAGGACGGCGGGGACCACGGCGACCCACAGCAGCGGCGGGATCTGCCGGTGGAAGAGCTCGTAGAGGACGAGGCCGAGGGAAGGGCCGACCACTGCGCCGAGGGTGTCCGCCATGCGGTGGAAGCCGAAGATCCTCCCGCGGCTGCCCTCGCCCACCCCGTCCATCAGCAGCGCGTCGCGGGGCGCGCCCCGGACCCCCTTGCCGAGCCGGTCCACGCAGCGCGCCAGCAGGACCACGGGCCACGAGCCGGCGAGGGCGATGATCAGCTTCCCCACCGCCGCGAGCCCGTAGCCGAGGCCGATGAGGCGCCGCTTCGAGGAGCGGTCCGCGAGGCGGCCGGCCGCGATCTTGGTCAGCGACGCCGCTCCCTCCGCCGCGCCCTCGACCGCGCCCACCACGGCGGCCGGGGCGCCGAGGACGGTGGTGAGGAAGATCGGCAGGATCGGGTAGAGCAGCTCGCTCGCGGCGTCCTGCAGGAAGCTCACGCCGGAGAGCGTGGCGACGTTGCGGGTCAGCCAGCGCGGGCGCCTCACGGGGGTCACGGTCCGAGGCTTGCACGCGGGGGAGAGGGTGCCAAGGATCAGGCCCGGTGCGTCCCGCTCGCGTTGACGTCCGCGGCGAAGTCCTCAGCGAACCGGCGGACGGCGTCCCACTCCGTGTACACATAGTCGCGGCTCACGTCCGTTCCGAGCCCCGGCTTCTGCCCCTCGTCCTGCCTCTTCATGAGGTGCCGACGGGCGAACCCGTAGTGCGCGTGAACGAGCGCGCCGCCGAACAGGGCGACCCGGTCCGGCCGCCAGCCGGTCTCCCGCTCGAACTGCTCCACGAGGCCCTTGGCCTCGTCCGGGTCGGCCTCGACCTCCAGGCTCGCCGAGAAGAACGCCGAGGGCATGCGGTTGAGCGCGTCCACGTAGGTCCGGATGAACTCCACCATGTGCTTCTCGTGCCGGCCCAGATGGATGGAGGCGCCCACGACCGCGCCGTCGTACGCGGCCGGGTCGGCCTCCCGGTCCGCGTTCACGTCCAGGAACGTGACGTCGATATCGTGGGAGCGGAGGACCTCCGAGACCACGTCGCTGATCTTCGCGATGTGTCCGCCGGCCGCTCCATAGGCGAGGATAACGCGCTTCACGGTCGCCCCCTCCAGGAGTCCTCAGGGCTGTAGAGCGATTCTGTTCTGAGTCGGCCGGAGGCGACACGGCACAAAGACCCGAATCGGCGGGGACGGCCGGAGGCACTGAACTATCACTGACTTCACTGATGCCGTAAGCTGCCTTGGCGGTCTGTGTGGGGGGTGGCCGCCCCGTCCCGCAGCCGCGTGGCCCCGGTCCGGGGCAGGGGTGCCCACCGCGGGGGAAGAGAGAGGGACCGATGACTCAGATCGACGCAGTGCTGTCCATCACGGGCGAGGCCCAGATCACCGGCTCCGACGGCAGAACGTGGCGCGCCGCCTATCCCGATCTCGAGACGGCCCGCGAATCGGTCCACGCGACCGCCGTGGCCACCGCCGCCGAGATCGACGCGCCCGTGCATCTGAAGATCTCCGAACCGGCCGGCGAGCAGCGCCTGCTCGTCCACGGCAACGGCGAGTTCGCCGTGGACGCCCCGCAGGGTTCCGCCGGCCCGACCGGGTTCGAGGCGACCGGGTTCGACGCCTCCGGGTTCCCGCCGGCGCCCGCCCACGCCCCCGGTCACGCCTCGGTCCAGGTCGATCCCGCGTCCGTCGCGCCCGCCTTCCCCTCGCACGCGCCCGCCCGGCCGGCGGCCTTTGAGGCTGCGTCCTTCGAGCCGGCTGCCTTCGAGCCTGCCGCGTCTGAGCCGGCGTCGTTCGAGCCGGCCTCCTTCGAGCCGGCGGCGCCGCGGTCCGCGCCCGCTCCTGCACCCGAGCCCGCGCCGACCCGCGACGGGGCCCGCGACGACGCCCGGGCCGAGTCGCCCCTGCGCGAGCGCCGCCGCCGTCCCACGGCCGCCGACTTCGCCGCCTCCCGGCCGGCCGTGCCGCAGAGCCCGGCGCGCGAGGGCTGGCAGGGCGCGATGAATACGCTTTCCGGCGGCGCCCTGCGGCTCGCGCCGGGGGACCGCGAGATGACCCGCCGCGAGTGGCGCGCCTCGGTGCAGCGGGGCCTGGCCGGCCACAAGTGCGTGGTGTTCGTGAACCTCAAGGGCGGTGCCTCGAAGACCACGAGCTGCTACCTCACGGCCGCAACCCTCGGCCGCGTCCGCGGCGGCAATGTGCTGGCCTGGGACAACAACGAGAACAAGGGCACGCTCGGGGACCGCGCCATGCAGGCCAGCCACGACCACACGGCCGCGGACCTCCTCGCGAACATCGACCGGTTCGCCCAGCCCTCCAACGCCCACGAGCTCGTCAACTACGTCCGCGCCCAGGGCGAGAACAAGTTCCACGTCCTCGCCTCCCAGAACCAGGCCGGGGACAAGGAAGTGATCGACGGGAGCGCGTTCGTGCAGCTCCACACGGTGCTGCGGCAGTTCTACCACCTCGCGCTCGTGGACACCGGCAACGCCTCCACCGCCGGGACCTGGCAGGCCGCGGTGGAGATCGCAGACGAGATCGTGCTCGTGGCGATGAACAAGGAGGACTCCTCCAAGACCCTCGCCGCAACCGTGGACACCCTCGTGGACATGGGCTTCGCGGACAAGCTCAGCCGCGGCATCCTCCTGGTCACCCAGCCCGCCATCCCTTCCAAGAACCGCAAGGCCCGGGCCGTTGCGAACGAGGAGCGGCTGGCCCGCATCCGCGAGCACTTCGGCCACTACGTGCGCAAGATCGTGGTCGCCCCGCATGACGAGGCCCTGGACGACGGCGCCGACATCATCTTCGAGAACCTCGCCCCGGAGACGCAGGAGGCCTACCTCGAGGCGACCGCCGCCATCGTCGACGGACTCTGACGCGCCGCCGGAGCCTGCAGCCGCGCGCCGGCTCTCCGGCGGCCGACGACGGCGGGCGGCGGCCCGCCGTCGTCCGTCACCTCTCGATCTTGGCGCTCGCGCGGAGCGTCTCGAGGGGGATGTGCGCCGTGGCCCGCTCGATCTGGGCCGCGATGCCGCGCAGCGTGGGCAGGTGGCGCAGCATTCCGGGTGCCTGCGAGGACAGGACCACGATCCCCAGGCCCGCGCCGATCCGGCCCGTGTGGAACACCGGGACCGCGAGGGAGGCGGAGCCCAGGCGCACCTCCTCGGCCGTGGTGGCGTAGCCCTGCTCGCGGATCTGCACGAGTTCCTCGGCGAGCCGCGCCGGATTGACGTGCGTGAACGCCGTGGGCTGTTCGAGCTGCCGGTTGAAGTAGGCGTCGCGGACCCAGTCCTCCTCGAACGCGAGGATCACCTTGCCCACCGCCGTGGCATGCATCGGGAGGCGGCCGCCCACCCGGGAGGCACGCGGCACCCGCTTGGTGCCGTAGATCCGGTCGATGTAGAGGACCTCGTAGCCCTCCCGGATGGCCAGGTGGGACGTCTCGCCGGTGAGGGAGAACAGGTCCTGCAGGTAGGGGCGGGCGGTGTCGCGCAGGGCGCGGCCGGCATTCTGTCCCAGCTCCCAGAGGCGGATCCCGAGCTGGATGCGTCCCTGCTGGTCGCGGGCCAGGGCGCCCGAGTCGACGAGCTCGCCCACCAGCCGGTGGGTGGTGCTCAGGGGGAGGTGCGCGGCCTCGGCCAGTTCGGACAGGCTCAGCGACCGGCGCCCGGACTCGAACGCGAAGAGGATCGCGAGCGCCTTGGACGTCACGGTGCGGCCGGGCTCGCTGCTGCCGCCAGCCATCCGCGCCTCCTCGCCCGCCTGCCCGCCTAGCTCTCCGCTCGCCCCTCGGGGCGGCCCTGCCCCGCCGGGATCCAGCGCCGGCGCGGCTACGGCAACTCTAGCGCTGCCCGCTCGGGCCAGAGGTTGGCCGATTCGACCGCCGCGAGGCCGCGGGCGAGCGACCGCGCGGCGTCGGTGAACAGGTGCCCGGTTACCCGCGAGGCACACAGGCGCAGCGCCTGCCCGCGGTCCAGTCCGAACCAGTCCATCACCGTGTCCAGGCCGTGCGGGGTGAGCCGCCAGGTCTTGTCCGCATCCTTGACGATCGCGTCCTCGATCGAGAGGGCCTCGCGGCGCGAGTCATGCCCATCGATGATCTCCGCGATCCGGGCCGCCCGCTCGTCCGGGACGCCCGCTGCGGCGAGGATCCCCTCGGCGAGCCGGGCGCCCTCCTTCTCGTGCAGCAGCACGAGGTCTGGCCGGCCGCCGCCGGGGGCGATGGCCTCGAGCACCTCGCCCGGGGGCACCGCGGACCAGCCGATGTCGTGCAGCATGATCGCCGGCAGCACCACGCCGGCATCGGCCTCGGGGTAGGCCGCGAGCAGCGACCGGGCGATCGCCACCGCGTAGAGCGTGTGCGCGTCGTTGCTGCGCACCCCCAGGTGGACCACCGCGCGCGGCCAGATCTGTGCCAGTTCGAGGCCGAGCCGGTCCCCGAGCCCGGTGGCCAGCCCGAACACGCCGTCCGCTTCGGCGGGGATGGACGCGCTCACATCGCGCCCCACATGGTTGGCGGCGGCGGTACGTTTGGGACCCATGGGACCAGTGCACCGCGGTGGGCGTGGGCCGCGCCACGGGGGGCTTCCGCTGGGTGGAAGGGGTGCTGTGGCGCGTGGTTCCAGGACGCTGTGAGGGGCAGGCGCCGGGCATATCGACACAACTCGGCGGCTCCTGCGGCAGATCGCGGCGGATCTGGCCACGAGTTGTGTCGAAATGCCCGGGGCTATGCACCCCGCTCCTCGGCCTCCACAACGGAGACCACGGC
Organism: Sinomonas sp. RB5; assembly: GCF_054063535.1. NCBI lineage: Bacteria > Bacillati > Actinomycetota > Actinomycetes > Micrococcales > Micrococcaceae > Sinomonas > Sinomonas sp. RB5. Next base: position 218,080 of record NZ_JBSSGJ010000002.1, on the reverse strand, counting down.
CAGGAAGCCGCGGCCGCTCACCGTCGGAGCAGGTTCGCCGCCGACCAGGGTGTCGTAGCGCGCGAGGGGAGTGGCGCCGTCGTCCGCGGCTGCCCCGCCGGCGTCCCCGTGGAGCGCGGCCACGGCATCGCCCTGCAGGAGGACGCCGAGCTGGCCGGGGGCGAGCGGCAGGGCGCGCTTCTTCGACAGCTCGAGGATGGTCACGTAGCCCGAGCAGGCGCCGCGGCGGGTGATGAGGTTGAGGTCGCGGATGGGGCCCGTGGGGAGGGCTGCGTTGGCGGGGGCAGCGCCGTCGAACCTCAGCGGGCGGTAGCGCTCGAGACCGTGCTCGCGCCCGTCCACCGTGAGCACGAGCAGCTCGCCCTCGATCACCGTGAGGACCCGGTCCATCCCCTCGAAGGCCGAGAACTGGCCGGCGCGCTCCACGTCCGCGATGCTGAGCCGCCAGTCCCAGTCCTCGGGGGAGTCCTGGCGGTCGCCTGCTGGGACGCCGCCGCGGGCGATCTCGACCGTGGTGCCGCCGCCGTTGCGCCAGCAGGTGGGCGCGAGATCGGCGAAGCGGATGATGTGCGGGGGCATGGGCGTCCTTCCGTCGGTGCTCCTAGGCTACGGGGGCGCCCGTGCCGGGCCGCGGGTGTGGGGCCCGGCCGCGGCCTAAGCTGGGTGCCATGAGTGCCGCCCCGAGCTTCCCGAAGGCCCTCGGCCCGCGCGTGGGCGAGGCGGTGCGCACCCTCACTCCCGGGTACTTCGCGCTCACGATGGCCTCCGGGATCATCTCCGTCGGGCTCGAGCTCGAGGAGATCCACTGGCTCTCGGCCCTGCTGCTCGCGGTCTGCGGCGCCTCCTACGCGGTGATCCTGGTCCTGAGCTTGACACGGCTGGCGAGGTTCCGTGCCGACATGTCGCGGGACTTCATGGACCCCGGGCGGGCGTTCGGGTTCTTCACCTTCATTGCCGGGACGAACGTGCTCGGTGTCCGGCTCGGCATGACCGGCTGGCTGGGCGCGACGGCTGCGCTCCTCGCCGTGGCCGCGGCCGCGTGGGCGGTGCTCGGCTATGTGGTGCCGTGGACAGCGGTGCTGGGCCGGGAGGAACGCCCGGTGGTCCGGCACGCGAACGGGTCCTGGTTCATCTGGTGCGTGGCGAGCCAGTCGGTGGCGGTGGCCTCGGCGTCGGTCGAGCAGGCGGCCGGGGATGACTGGCGGCCCGCGCTCGCCCTCATCGCCGTGGTGGCCTGGTCGGTAGGGCTCATCCTGTATGCCGCTGTGGGCATCTTCGTGTCGCTCCGGCTCATGACGTACCCGATCCGGCCGGAGGACCTGCGGCCGAACTACTTCGTGGCGATGGGTGCCATGGCGATCAGCGTCCTGGCCGGGGCGCGGATCGCCGAGATGGCGGGTGCGCCGATGGTCGACGCCACGCGCGGTCTCGTGGCGGGGGCGTCCGTGGTGTTCTGGGCCTTCGCCTCCTGGCTCTTCCCGGTGCTCCTCGCCGCCGGATGGTGGCGGCACCTCGTGCACCGCGTCCCCCTCGCGTACGAGCCGGGCCTATGGAGCGTGATCTTCCCGCTCGGCATGTATGCCGTGGCCGGCATCTACCTTGGCCGGGCGGACCGGCTGCCCATCGTCGAGTTCATCGGCCGGGCAGAGCTGTGGGTCGCCGTGGCCGCGTTCACGGCGGCGTTCGTCGGGATGCTCTGGCACCTGTGGTCCACCCTCGCCCGGCCTCGGACGCCCCGCCCCGTCTGAGTGTCACCTCCTTTGGGTCAGCTTCTGAGTGTCACCTCATGTGACTCCCAGAAGGTGCTCTCCAGAAGCTGCCCTTCAGGAGCTGACCTTCAGAATCCGTGGGACCATTGAACGGAATCGGTCAGGAGTGAGAGAGCGGAGCCATGGCCAACTCGGCATCGGGGGACTCGGTGGTGGACCGCGTGGTGCGCATCCTCGAGGCGTTCCCCGAGGGCGTCAGCTCCCTTCCTCTTGGCGAGCTGGCAGCCCGCGCGGGCCTGCCGCTCACGAGCGCGCACCGCCTCGTCAACCAGCTGGCCGGCCACCGCCTCCTCGAGCAGGCGCCCGGCGGCAAGGTCCAGCTCGGGCTGCGGCTCTGGGAGCTCGTGAACCGCAACTCGCCCACGCTTGTGCTGCGCCAGGCCGCGCTGCCGTTCATGGACGACATCCACCAGGTCCTCAACCAGAATGTGAACCTCGCGGTGCTCCAGGGGGACGACGTCCTGTTCGTCGAGCGGCTCTCGCGCCGCGGCTCCGTGGCGAACCGGGCCAAGGTGGCCGGGCGCATGCCCGTGCACGTCTCCTCGGCAGGTGTGGCGCTCATGTCCGCCCAGCCGCCGCACGTCCAGGCCGCCTACCTCGCGCGCTTCCGCGATCCGGCCGGCAAGGCGACCACCGAGCACGTGCGCCAGCTCCTCGCCGCCGCCGCGACGCACGGGTACGCCGAGCTCGCCGGCGTGGTCGATCCCGACACGTGGGGCATTGCCGTCCCCATCTACGACCGCCAGCGGCGCGCGGTGGCGGCGATCGGCGTCGTCGTGCCCCTCGCCGAGGTGCGGATGCAGCAGCTGGTGCCGCCCCTCAAGACGGCGGCGCGGGGGATCGGGCGGCAGCTCGGCGTGCCGGGGGAGTAGGGCCGCCGGGCGCACGACGCCGAGACGTCGACTCTCGTTTTCGGCTCGTCGTTCCGATCAACGGAATCAGAGTTCGCGGCGCGAGCGAGCGGCGTCACACTCAAGGGAGACGCACGCCGCAGCGGATCCCGCCGGCCCAGTGCTCCACGACCCCGAAAGGAACGATCATGGGCGATCGCACCGTCATCACCACCCAGGTGGCCATCATGGGCGCAGGGCCCGCCGGCCTCATGCTCTCCCACCTCCTGCACCAGGCCGGGATCGAGAGCACGGTTGTGGAGATCCGCAGCCGCGAGGAGATCTCCGCCACCATCCGCGCGGGCATCCTTGAGGCCGGGTCCGTGGACCTGCTCGTCAACTCCGGCGTGGACAACGTGCTCCGCAACGGCCACGAGCACGAGGGCACCGAGTTCCGCGTGAACGGCGTGGGCCACCGCATCGACTTCAAGGGCCTCGTGGGCCAGTCCGTGTGGCTGTACCCGCAGAACGACGTGTTCGACGACCTTGCTGCCCGTCGCGAGGCCGACGGCGGCGACGTGCGCTACTCGTGCTCCAACACGGACGTCTACGACCTCCTCGGCACCCCCAAGGTCTACTTCACGGACGCGGACGGCGCCGACTTCGAGCTGCGCGCCCAGATCCTCGTGGGCGCCGACGGCTCGCGCTCCTACTGCCGCCACCAGATCCCCGAAGCCAGCCGCAAGACCTACTTCAACGCGTACCCGTTCGCGTGGTTCGGCATCCTCACCGAGGCCCCGCGCAGCTCCCCCGAGCTCATCTACGCCAACTCGGCCCACGGCTTCGCGCTCATCTCCCAGCGCACCGACACCGTCCAGCGCATGTACTTCCAGTGCGACCCCACGACGAACCCCGCCGACTGGACCGACGAGCAGGTCTGGGAGCAGCTGCGACTGCGGGTCAACGGCAACGGGTTCGAGCTCAAGGAGGGTCCGATCACCGACAAGGTCGTGCTGCCGTTCCGCTCCTTCGTGCAGGCCCCCATGCGGCACGGGAACCTGTTCCTCGCCGGCGACGCCGCCCACACCGTCCCGCCCACCGGCGCCAAGGGCCTCAACCTCGCGCTGCACGACGTCAAGCTCCTCTTCGAGTCCCTCGACTCGTACTTCAAGTCCGGCTCGACCGCGCTCATCGACACCTATTCGGACCGCGCGCTCGACCGCGTCTGGAAGGCCCAGTACTTCTCGTACTGGATGACCACGCTCCTGCACACCGTCCCGAGCGAGGAGAACCACGACTTCTTCCGGGCGCGCCAGCTCGGCGAGCTCCGCTCGCTGCTCGAGTCCGAGCACGGCCGGGCCTACATCGCCGAGTGCTACACGGGGTGGCAGGGCAAGTAGCCGGGCGCCGCCCACCCGCGGGAGGTGGCTCCCAGGAGCTGACTTTCAGGAGGTGACCCCCAGAATCTGGGGGTCACCTCCTGCGCGTTGCGGCCGGGCGCTGCAGCCCCGGCGCGGGGCCGCGGGCGAAGATGGGTTCATGACCAACCCTGCCCCGGACCTCACCGACGAGCCCTCCTTCTACCTCGACAAGTCAGATCCCACGTCGTGGAAGGCCCTCAACGCCCTCACTCTCGCCGTGCGGAAGGCGACGGACGACGCCGGCCTGCCGCGCGCCGTCGTCGAACTCGCCTCGGTGCGGATCTCGCAGATCAACGGCTGCGCCTACTGCCTCGACCTCCACGGCCGGCTCGCGGTCGAGGCGGGCGTGCCCGAGCGGAAGCTGCACGTGCTGCCCGCGTGGCGCGAGGCCGGGCTGTTCACGGTGCTCGAGCGGGCCGCGCTCGACGTCGCCGAGGCCGTCACGCTTCTGCCCGACGACGAGGAGCGGCTGAACACCCTCGCCAAGGCGCGGGCCGAGCTCGGCGATGCCCGCTTCTCGGCGCTGGCCTGGGCCGCGGTGACGATGAACGCGTTCAACCGGGTCTCGATCGTGAGCCGGCACAAGGTCCAGCCCTAGCCCTTCCTCCCCGGCGATCGGCCGTTCGTGGTCCCACCTCTTGTTCTCCGACCTTCAACGATATATCGTTGAGTATCGATCACGAGAGGAGAACCACCATGCGTTCCCATCACCATCACGACGCGCTGCACCACCACGACGGCCCTCGCGGTCCGCGCCGGGGCTTCGGCCCGGGCGGATTCGGACCAGGAGGCTTCGGCCCCGGAGGCCCCGGGGACTTCACGCCCGGCGGCCCGGGCCCGGGCGGCATCGGCTTCGGCCACGGGTTCGGCGTCCACGGCTTCGGCCCGGGCCACCACGGACCCGGCGGCCACGGACCCGGCGGCCACGGACCCGGCGGCCACGGCTTCCCGCCGGGCTTCGGACCGCGCGGCGGCCGCAGGGCGAGCCGCGGCGACGTCCGGGCGATGATCCTCTCGCTCCTGTCCGAGCAGCCGCTCACGGGCTACGGGATCATCCAGGCCGCGGGAGCCAAGACCAACGGGATCTGGAAGCCCAGCCCCGGGTCCGTCTACCCCACGCTGCAGCAGCTCGTCGACGAGGAGCTCGTCGAGCAGGTGGGCGAGGGCAAGCGCACCGAGTACGCCCTGACCGAGGCCGGCCGCGCCTACGTCGCGGACCACGCCGAGGAGCTCACCAAGGCCTGGGAGGCCGCGCCCGGAAGAAGCGAGGCCACCGAGGCGTTCATGGAGAGCGTGGGCAAGTTCATGGGTGTGCTGCACCAGTTCCGCTCGGCCGCCACGGACGAGCAGCGCGCGCAGGCTGCCGCGAAGATCGACGAGGCCCGCAAGGCCCTCTACCTGATCCTTGCCGAGGACTAGCTAGGACGCCCCGATCCTCTCGGGGCGAACACGGATCGCTTGGGCTACGCGGGAACCGGGCGGAAAGTAGGAGCATGTCACAGATGCCACCACCCTGGCGGGGCGGCGGCCCCGTGGTCCGCGGCCGCGTCTCGGCCGCGGACGCGGCGCTCCAGCGCAAGCTCAACGCCGAGGCGCCGAAGATCCCGCACCTCTTCGGACGCATCGCGGAGCTGTTCCGCCCGCACCGCGTCGCGCTCGTGCTCACGGTGGTGCTCGTCCTTGCCTCCGCGGCGCTCTCCGTCGCGCCGCCGCTGCTGACCCAGCGGATCTTCGACCAGGGCCTGTTCCCCGCCGGCGGCCACCCGGTGCTCTCCGTTCTCGGGGAACTCGTGGCCCTCATGGTGGGCGCCTACGTGCTCTCGGCCCTGCTCGGGGTCTGGCAGACGTACCTCACCTCGACGGTCGGCAACGCCGTGATGGGCTCCCTGCGGGTGCGCCTCTTCACACACCTGCAGTCCATGGAGCTGAGCTTCTTCACCCGCACCAAGACGGGCGTGATCCAGTCCCGCCTGCAGAACGACGTGGGCGGGGTGGCCACCGTCCTCGCGAACACGGTCAGCGGCGTGGTCGGCAACGTCGTGACCGTGATCGCGGCCTTCGTGGCGATGGTCGCGCTCAACTGGCAGCTCACGCTCATCGCCGTGGTGCTCATGCCGTTCCTCGTGGTCGCGCAGCGCCGGGTCGGGCAGGTCCGCGCCCGGATCGCCACGAAGACGCAGGAGTCCCTCTCCGACATGACGGCGATAACCCAGGAGTCCCTGAGCGTCTCGGGGATCCTGCTGTCCAAGAGCTTCAACCGCCAGCCGGACGAGATCGGCCGGTACTCCGCCGAGAACAGCAACCTCGTGCGGCTGCAGATCCGCCAGGCCATGAGCGGGCAGTACTTCTTCGCGCTCGTGACGATCTTCATGTCCTCGATCCCTGCGATCGTCTACCTCGTGGCCGGGCTGCTGCTGACGGGGGGAGCGGGGCCGCTCGGCACCGAGGCGATCACCGCCGGAACCGTCGTGGCCTTCACCAACGTCCAGGCGCGCCTCCTCTTCCCGCTCATCGCGCTCATGCGCGTGGCCCTCGACCTGCAGACCTCCGGCGCCCTGTTCGCCCGCATCTTCGAGTACCTCGACCTCAGGCCCGCCATCGCCGACGCACCCCACGCCGCACCCCTGCCGGATGGGGCGCCCCGCCTCGGCGAGGTGGCGTTCAGGGACGTCACGTTCCGCTATCCCGACGCCCGCGGCGAGGACCGGGCCACTCTGGACGAGGTCTCGTTCACGATCGAGCCCGGCCAGTACGCCGCGTTCGTCGGCCCGAGCGGTGCGGGCAAGACCACCGTCTCCTACCTCATCCCGCGCTTCTACGAGGCGAGCTCCGGCGCCGTCCTGTTCGCGGGCCACGACGTGCGCGACCTGCAGCGGGAATCCCTGGTGAGCCATATCGGCGTCGTGAGCCAGGAGACGTACCTGTTCCACGCCTCGATCGCCGAGAACCTGCGCTACGCCAAGGCCGATGCGACGCTCGGGGAGCTCGAGGCAGCGTGCCGGGCGGCCAACATCCACGAGACGATCGCCTCGTTCCCCGACGGGTACGACACGGTGGTGGGGGAGCGCGGCTACCGGCTCTCCGGCGGCGAGAAGCAGCGGATCGCGATCGCGCGCGTGCTGCTGAAGGACCCCGAGGTCCTCATCCTCGACGAGGCCACGAGCGCCCTCGACACCATCTCCGAGCGCGTGGTCCAGCAGGCCCTCGACGCCGCCTCGCACGGCCGGACCACGATCGCGATCGCGCACCGGCTCTCCACCGTCGTGGGCGCCGACGTCATCTACGTGGTCGACCGCGGCCGCATCGTGGAGCACGGCACCCACGCGGAACTGCTCGCCGCGGACGGCGCCTACGCCCGGCTCTACCGTGAGCAGGCCTCGGCGCCGTCCCCGGCCCGGCAGCCCTGAGACCCGCGTCTCCTCACTGCAGCGCCCAGGACGGATCAGCGCCCTGAGCCTCCTCGGCCCAGCCCCGCCTGAACGCCTCGGTTCCGCGCAGCGGGCCCAGATGCCGGTCCGCGAGGATCGCGTCGAAGGGGTGCGGGACCACGCCGAGGGAGTGACGCACGACGGCGGCCCTCGCCTCGAGCGCGCCGGCGCGCCCCGCGTCGCCGGCGGCTGCAGCGGCGTGGGCGAGGACTTCGGCCGTCTCGGCGAAGCCCCACCGGTCATCAGCTGCCCTGACGATCGCGAGGCTCTCCTCGAGGTCTTCCCGCGCGGCGGCCGGGCTGCCGGCCAGGAGCCGGACTGCGGCGAGGTGGCGCAGGGCCCGGGCCCGGTAGGTGTCGTCGCCCAGCTCGGCGAACCGGTCCCGGGCTTCGGCGAACCGGTGCGAGGCCTCGTCCAGCCGGCCGATGTGCGTGAGGCCGGCGCCGTCATTGAGCGTGGAGACGGCGAGGATCCAGGGGGCCGCGAGCTCCCGGGCGGCGTCGAGTGCCTCGGTGAGCAGGCCGCTGGCGCGGTCGAGACGCCGGTCCGCGAGGGCGATCATGCCGTGCAGCGTGAGCGCGTTGCGGCGTTCGCCGATCGCTCCGCTTGCCTCGGCGAGGGCCGCGAGGGCGTCGGCGTGGATCCGGGCCTCGGCCACGTCGCCCTGGTGGTAGGCGAGCCAGCTGGCGCCCCACCGCGCTGTGGCGGCGAGGGACGGACTGGCGTCCCCGGGGCTCGCCAAGGCCGAGCGGAGCCAGGCGCGGCCTTCCGAGAAGCCGCCGTGCCACAGCCAGAACATCCAGAGCGAGGTCGCGAGGCGCAGCGCGTCGCCGCCCCGGCCCAGGCTCCGGAGCCTGTCGAACGCGAGCCTCAGGTTGCCGAGGTCGGCGGCAATCTCCCGGTGGACACGGTGCTGGTCCGCGTGCCGCATGGCGGAGGAGGCGGCTCCGGCGGCGTCGAGGAACCAGGCGCCGTGACGGTCCCGCACGGCGTCCTCGTGGCCGGATGCTGCGAGCGCGGCCGCAGCGAACTCGCGGACGACGTCGAGCATCCGGTACCGCCCGTGCTCGGCCGTCGGCTCGGGCGCGCCCACGAGGCTGTGGTCGACGAGGTCGCTCACGAGGGGCACCGGATCGGTGCCGAGCACCTGGCCGGCGGCCGCCAGTGTCCAGCCGTCGAAGACGGCGAGCTCGGCCATCGCCGTCTGGGCGCGTGCCCCGAGCAGGCCGTAGCTCCATTCGACCGTGGCCTCGATCGTGCGGTGCCGGGCGTCGTCGTCAACGAGGCCACCTGTGAGGACGGACAGCTGGCTGTCCAGACGGTCGCGCAGATCAGCGAGGCCGAGGTGCGCCACGCGCGCCGCGGCGAGCTCGATGGCGAGCGGGACGCGCTGCACCCGCGCGCAGATCTCATCCACGAGCGGCTCTGAGCCGGCGAGATCCAGGGCCGGCCGAGCGGCGGCCGCGCGCTCGGCGAACAGCTCGCGGGCGGGGGCCGGCCCGAGCGGCTCCACCGGGACGAGGCGCTCGGCGCCGAGCCGGAGCGGCGCTCGGCTCGTGGCGAGGACCGTGGCCGCGGGGCACCGCGCGAGCAGTTCGCCGATCAGCGGCACCGCGTCCGGCACCTGCTCGCACGTGTCGCACACGAGGAGCATCCTGCGCGCGCCGATCGCCGCACAGACCATGTCCACGACCGTCTTCCGCGAGGTGTTCGCCCCCACGGCCGTCGCGATCGCGAGCCCGGCGGACTTCGCGTCGTGGCAGCTGGCGAGCTGCACGAACGCTACGCCGTCGTCGAACGACGGCGCGCACTCGCTGGCCGCTGCAAGCGCCAGCCGCGTCTTGCCCACCCCTCCCGTCCCGATGAGGGTCACCAGCCTGGTCGAGGGCTCCGGCAGGAGGGAGACGATGCCGGCCAGAGCTTCGACCCGTCCGAGCAGCGGGGTTCGCGGCGCCGGGAGCGGGGCGAGCTCGCTGGCCGGCGCGGAGCGGCCTCGGGCCAGGGCTGCGAAGCCGTTGCGAGCGGTCCCGTCGAGGCCGAGGGCGGCGGCGATCCGGGTGGCGGTGCCGGGATACAGCCGGGTGCGCAGGCCGCGCTCCGCATCGCTCACGGCCCGGACGCTGATGCCCGCGCGCTCGGCGAGGCCCTCCTGCGTGAGCCCGGCGGCCAGACGCAACCGGCGGAGCTCGCGGGCGAGCTCGAGGTCCGCTCCCATGCGCCACCTTCTCCCTACGCCAAGGGTAGGGCCGTCCCGGGTATCGCGGGAGCCTGATCACCCGAACCCGGGGCGCCGACTCGGTGGGCTACTCGGTGGGTACCCGTCATGGCGACCGCGACCGGCGCGAGGGACCCTGAGGGCATCGCCCAACCCACCAAGGAGGATGCCATGTCCACCGAGACATCCCGCAGGCTCGTGGCCCGCTTCTACGACGAGGTGCTCAACGGCCGGCACCTCGAGGTCATCGACGAGATCGCCGCCCCCGACTACCTCGAGAACGATCCGCTTCCCGGCCAGGGAGACGGCCGGGAGGGGCTCCACGACCGCGTGTCGGCACTCGTCTCCGCGCTCGAGCCGCATTTCACGGTCGAGGACGTCATCGCCGAGGGCGATCGCATCGTCGTCCGCTGGCGCCATCGGGGGACCCACGTCGGAACGTTCCTCGGCGTCCCCGCCACCGGCAAGGCCTTCGACATCGCCGGCATCGACATCTACCGCGTCGCCGGGGACCGTCTCGCCGAGCACTGGCACGTCGTCGACCAGCTCGCCATGCTCGCGCAGCTCGGACTCCTGCCGGCCCCCGAGGGGGCGGCACCGTGAGCGCCGCACCCGTCAGATCGGCGAGCTCCACAGTGGCCATGCCGTCCGCTCCCGCGGCGGCCGCCCTGGCAGCGGAGGCGGACCGCCGGCTCGTGGAGCTCGAGCCGCAGCTCGTGCGTCTGCGGCGGGACTTCCACGCGCACCCCGAGCTCGGGTTCGAAGAGCACCGTACGGCCGCCGAGGTCGCTCGGCTCCTCGGCGACCTCGGGCTGTCGGTGAGGACCGGGGTCGGCCGCACCGGCGTCGTCGGGGACCTCGAGGGGGCTCCATCAGGCCCGCGCATCCTGGTCCGGGCAGAGCTGGACGCCCTCCCGGTCCGCGAGGCGCCGGGATCGGAGTTCGCCGCAGACGGGTCGGCCGCCCACCTCTGCGGCCACGATGCGCACCTGGCCGCGCTGCTCGGCGTCGCGACTGTCCTGGCTGCTCACCGGGACGCCCTCCCCGGCTCGGTGAGGTTTTGCTTCCAGCCCGCCGAGGAGCTCCTCGCCGGGGCCGCTGCCGTGCTCGCCGACGGCGTGCTCGACGGCGTTGACGCCGCCCTTACCGCGCACGTCCTGGCCGCGCTGCCGTACGGGACCGTGGCCATCAACCCCGGTCCCCTCCTGTCCGGTGCTGACTTCTTCCGCGCAACCGTCTCGGGGGGAGCCGGCCACGCAGGCACTCCCGGCCAGTACGCCGACGCCGTCCTCGCCTCGGCCCACATCACGGCCGTGCTCCAGGCCCTCGTGGCCCGCGAGACGCCTGCCGGGGAGCTGCTCGTGGTCGGGATCGGCTCGGTGCATGGCGGAGACGCCGCGAACGCGGCGCCGGAAGACGTGGCCCTCCTCGGGAACGTGCGCTGGGAAGACCCGGCGGCGGGGGCGCGCGCTGTGCGGCGGGTCGGTGAGATCTTCTCCGGGGTTGCCGGGGCCCTCGGCTGCCGGGCGCGCGTGGAATGGGCGGGGCATGCGCCGGTCCTGGCCAACAGCCCGCGGCTGGCCTCTGCAGTGCGGGCGGTGATCGAACAGGACGCTCTCGCGGAGATCGTCGAGATCCCGCCGCAGACCGCGAGCGACGACTTCGCGGAATTCTCCCAGAGGGTGCCTGGGCTCTTCCTCGGAGTCGGGTGCGGGGGCCCGGGACATGCCGCGCACCACCATCCCCGGTTCGACATCGATGAGCGCGCTGTCCTCGGGACAGCCCGCATCCTCTGCAGGGCGCTGCTCCGCCTGGTGGATCTGTGAACGGGCGGGCGAACCGCGCGGGTGGGGGACGCGCCGTCGTGCGTCTGCGAGCGGGCGGCGAGGGAGAGCGGAATCATAGTGGGGCGGCTGGAGGATGAACAAACGGACGTGGGATGATGGAAAGGATGACTTCCCCGACGCGACCCACGAACCCGGAAAGCCAGCCCGCCGCCAGGACTGCACCATTGCGCGCCCAGGAGCGCCCCCAGGTGCTGCCCACGGCCGAGGGCTGGGAGCAGCAGCGCACCGCCGAGGGCCGCCCGCTGCTCCAGTTCGCCTCCCCCCGCGTCAAGCAGCCCCCGCAGCACTTCGCGGACCTGAGCCTCGAGGACCGCCAGGCCAAGGTCAAGGAGCTGGGCCTGCCCGCGTTCCGCGCCAAGCAGCTCTCCACCCACTACTTCCAGCACTGGACCACGGATCCCGCGGCCATGAGCGACCTGCCCAAGGCCGGCCGCGAGGAGCTCGTCGGGGAGCTGTTCCCGCCGCTGCTGACCGAGGTCCGCCGCCTCAAGACGGACGACGGCAACACCATCAAGTTCCTCTGGCGCCTCTTCGACGGCGCCCTCGTCGAGTCCGTCCTCATGCGCTACCCGGGCCGCATCACCCTGTGCGTGTCGAGCCAGGCCGGTTGCGGCATGAACTGCCCGTTCTGCGCCACGGGCCAGGCCGGCCTGACCCGCAACATGTCCACCGCCGAGATCGTGGACCAGGTCGTGGCCGCCAACCGGCTCATCGCGGCCGGCGAGCTGGGCGTGAAGGAGCACGACGACGAGCGCGTCACCAACATCGTCTTCATGGGCATGGGCGAGCCGCTGGCCAACTACAAGCGCGTCATGGCTGCCGTGCACCGCTTCGTGGACCCGGTCCCGATGGGCCTGGGCATGAGCGCCCGCAACATCACCGTCTCGACGGTGGGGCTCGTCCCGGCGATCCGCAAGCTCGCCGACGAGGACCTGCCCGTCACCTTCGCCCTCTCCCTCCACGCGCCCGATGACGAGCTCCGCGACGAGCTCATCCCCGTCAACAACCGTTGGAAGGTCGACGAGGCCCTCGACGCCGCGCACGACTACTACGTCAAGACCGGCCGCCGCGTGAGCATCGAGTACGCGCTCATCAAGGACATGAACGACCACGCCTGGCGCGCGGCGCTCCTGGCCAAGAAGCTCAACCAGCGCGGCCGCGGCTGGGTCCACGTGAACCCCATCCCGCTCAATCCGACCCCCGGTTCGATCTGGACCTCCTCCGAGCGCCACGTGCAGGAGGAGTTCATCGAGACCCTCCGCGCCGCCGGCGTCCCCACGACCCTGCGCGACACGCGCGGCAAGGAGATCGACGGCGCGTGCGGCCAGCTTGCTGCCGCGGAGTAGGGGCCCGGTGAGCGAAGGGCGCAGCACCGGCTCGAGTTCCCCGGCGCACGACGCCGTCACGCACCCAGGTGGGCCGCTCGCCGTCGCCGGCTCCCGGCTGCGGGAGTTCGTGCACCAGCTGCTGTTCAGCATCGGGCCGGCGCGTCAGGACCACCAGGCGGCGCTCCGGGTCGCGGCAGGGCTGTTCATCCCGCTCATCGCCCTCGTGGTGCTGGGCCGGCTCGATCTGGCGATCTTCGCGAGCTTCGGCGCGTTCGCCGGGATCTACGGGCGCAACGAGCCGCACCGGGCGCGGATCGTGGCGCAGGTCCGCGCGGGCCTGCTCATGCTGGCCGTGATCCTCGCGGCCACGCTCACCGCCCGGCTGAGCCCCGGCGACCTCGTGAGCCCGTGGACCATCGTGGCCGGCACCACCATCGTGGCCTCGGCGTGCACCGTGGTGGTGGGCTACTGGAGGCTGCGGCCGGCCGGCTCGTTGTTCCACATCTTCGCCTACGCGGCGATCGCCTCGGTCCCGCATCAGCCCCCGCTCGGACCGGCCATGCTCACGGCCGCCGGGACGGTGGTGCTCTGCCTGCTCATCGGCCTCTCGTCGCGCGTCCACCCCGCGCACCGCACGCCGCTCACGTGGGGCGCGGTCCGCGCCGCGTGGCGGGTGCGGCTCGGTGCCGAGGAGCGCCGGGCCCTGTGGCTCGAGTCGCTCGGCTACCTGGTCGCGGCGGCGGTCGCTGGGGTGGTCGCCACGATCGTGGGGCAGCTGCTCGGGTTCGGGCACAACTACTGGGCGATGGTCGCCGCTGTCGTGCCGCTCGTGGGCCACACGACCCGGCACCGCGTGGCCCGGGGCCTGCAGCGTGTCCTCGGCACGGTGGTGGGCCTCACGGTGCTCGCCGCGATCGTTGCGCTCCGTCCCGAGGCGTGGGCGATGGTCCTGCTCATCGCCGCCTGCCAGTTCGGGGCCGAGATGCTCATCGCCCGGCAGTACTTCCTGGCCCAGGTGTGCGTCACCCCGCTCGCCCTCATGTCCACGCTCCTCGTGGTGCGCGTGGACCCGCTGGACCTGCTGCACGACCGCTTCATCGACACGGTGATCGGCGCGGCGGTCGGCGTGGCCGTGGTGCTGGCTCCCAGTGCCTGGCGGCGGTTGCGGAGCCGGCCCGTCACGCCGTAACCGCGTGCACCCGCACCGGGGTCATGACCGGCTTGGCGTAGCAGACCGAGTCCGCCAGGTCCGCGTACGGGCCGAAGTTCGCGATGCGGCGGTAGCCGGACGCCTCGTAGAACATCTTCCCGTCGGGCTGGGCGGACCCGGCCTCGGCGAGCATGAGCGTCACGCCCGCCGCATAGGCCTCGGCCTCGAGCGCCACGAGGATCGAGCTCGCGATCCCCGCCCCCCGTGCGTAGGGGAGCACATAGACCCGCTTGACCTCGGCCGTGGTGCGCTCGACCCACCGCAGGCCGCCGCAGCCCAGCGGCTGGCCCGTGGCCCGCTCGTAGGCGACGAGGAACACGGCAGTGTCCGCGGCCGACGGCGGGTCCCCCGCCTCGTGCTCGGTGTGGCCGTAGCGGGCGTCGAGCTCCGCCTGCTGGGCGGCGCGCAGGTCGCGTCCCACGGGGTTGGACCACGGGACCAGCCGGATCGTCAGCTTGGGGTGGGTCTGCATGCCGCCTCCTTCATGAAGGGAATGCCCTGACGCTACGGGGCGTGTGTTTCGGCTCCATGACGGTGCTGTGAGGAATGTCGAACGGCTGGGTAAAGTCCGGTACACGAGAAGCAGAGCGTGGCGGGCGCCGGGTGCCCGCCAAGATGGAGGGGCCATGTCAGCTGGAGCACAGGTGCGCACGCGGGTGCGAGTGCCGCTCAGGTTAGCCGGCGGGTTCGCCGTCACGGCGGACGTCTTCACGTTCCGCGGCCTCGTGGACGGCCGCGAGCACCTCCTGCTCGGCCTCGGCGACTGGGAGGACGCGCTGCAGCGGGCGGGCGAGGGCGGCGAGCCCCCGCTCGTGCGGCCGCACAGCGAATGCCTCACCGGGGATGTGCTCGGCTCCGAGCGGTGCGACTGCGGGCCCCAGCTGCGCGAGGCCGTGGAGCGGATCTCCACGGCCGGCGGGTTCCTGCTCTACCTCCGGCAGGAGGGTCGGGGGATCGGGCTGTACGAGAAGCTGGACGCCTACGCCCTCCAGGACCAGGGGCTCGACACCTACGCCGCCAACCGGGCCCTCGGCCGCGGCGAGGACGAGCGCGACTACGAGGCCGCCGCCCAGATGCTCCAGGCGCTGGGCTCCACGCGCATCCGGCTCCTGAGCAACAACCCGGACAAGGCCCTCCAGCTCGAGGCCCTCGGAATCCAGGTGGCCGAGCAGGTGCCCACCGCGGTGCACCTCTCCGCGAGCAACGTCCGCTACCTCAAGGCCAAGCGCGACCACACCTTCCACACCCTGGACCTCGCCGCGGCCGGCGACGTCGAGGTGGACTCCGCCTAGCCCCTGGCCAGGCCGGGCCCTGCCCTGGCCGCCGAAACCGACCGGCTTTCACCGGCCTCGGGCGCCGATGCGCGGCGTGTCCCCTCCCGACACGCGGCGTGGGCGCTGAAAGCAGGTCGGTCTTGGGCGGCGCCGGATTCCGGTCCCGTTCGCCGGTCACTGTCCGGCGCACGACGCCGGCCGCCGCGCCTCGAGCACGAGGCCGCGGCCGCCGTCGAACGTCACCCCCTGGAACGAGGCGCCCGAGGCGACCTGCCGGAACCCCAGGCCCCCGTGCAGCGCGATCGCGGCCGCGTTGCGCGCGTTCGTGATGCAGTAGGCGGCGTCGGCACGCTCCCAGATCCAGGCCAGCCGGGCCTCGGTGAGCGCGCGCCCGGCTCCGCGGCGTCGGGCGGCGGGGTGGACCACGATGCCGCCGAGGTAGTGGCCGGCCGGCGCCCCGCCGTCCGGCGCGGGGTAAACGTGGGTCTTGGCGCAGCCGAGCAGCCGGCCGTCGGCCAGCGCCGGGCCGGCCAGCTCCCCGTCGGCCAGCGCCACGACGGCGATCCGGTCCGGCCGCGGGGCGAGGGCGGCGGCCGCCCAGTCGGGGCGCCCCGCGGCGCGGACCACGGCATTCACGGCCGCAAGGTCGCCCGGGACGGCGGGGCGCACGGCCCAGCTCCTTCGGCCCCACCCCGAAGCCGCCCCGGCGTCCCCGGCCGCCCAGTCCACGGGCGTCAGCGCACGGCGCCGATCGCCTCGCCCAGCGCGCCGAGGACGAGCGTCACCGAGGCAGGGTTGGCGTTGGGGCCCATGAGCCCGATCCGCCAGACGGTGTCGGCGAACTCGCCCACCCCGGCACCGATCTCGATCGAGTACTGCTCGAGGAGGATCCGGCGCACGCGCGCGGAGGAGACGCCGTCCGGGACGCGCACGGTGGTCAGGCTCGGCAGGCGGCTGCCCTCGGCGGCGAACAGCTCCAGTCCCATGTCCTCGAGCCCCTCGCGCAGGGCGTCCGCGGCGGCCTCGTGGCGGGCCCACACGGTGGGCAGCCCCTCGGCGAGGATCCGGTCGAGCCCGGCCTCGAGCCCGGCGATCATGGTCACCGGCGCGGTGTGATGGTAGGTCCGGGTGCGGCCCTGGGCGGCGCCGACGTACCCGCCGAGCAGGCCGATGTCGAAGTACCAGGAGCGCGGCTCGCGGACCCGCCGCTCGAACGCGCGCTCGGAGACGGTGAACGGGGACAGGCCGGGCGGGACTCCGAGGCACTTCTGGGTGCCCGCGTAGCCGATGTCGACGCCCCACTCGTCCGCGAGGAGTTCGAGGCCGCCGATCGACGTCACGGCGTCGGCCAGCAGGAGCGCGTCCCCCTTGCCTGCCCCGAGGGCGGCGATGTCGGAGCGGACGCCCGTGGACGTCTCGGCGTGCACGGCCGCGATGATCTTCGGCGACGGGTGGGCGGCGAGGACGCGCTCGGCGTCGACCGGCTGCCCCCACTCGTGGTCCACGCGCACCACCTCGGCCCCACAGCGCCGGGCCACCTCGCACATCCGCTCGCCGAAGAGCCCGTTGACCGCCACGACCACCGGGTCGCCCGGCTCGACGAAGTTCACGAACGCCGCCTCCATGCCGCCCGAGCCGGTGGCCGAGACGGGCCATGTGCGCGCGTTCGCCGTGCCCCACACCTCGCGCAGCCCGGCCGAGACGCGGTCCAGCCGCTCGATGAACGCCGGGTCCAGGTGCCCGATCACGGGGAACGAGAGCGCGGCCATGACCTCCGGGTATGCGTTCCCCGGGCCGGGTCCGAACAGGTAGCGGAACGGCAGGATCTCCCTCATGCGCCCACCCTACCCACGGCGAGGCGCGACGTCGCCGGGCCGGGTCGCGGACCCGGCCCGGCGGCGTCGTGCGTCGGGGAAGGAGGTGAGGTCAGACGCGGGGGCCGGCGAGGTGCTCGAGCTCCACGGCGTCCTCCTCGTTCATGCTCACGTTGACCGTGCGGCGGAAGCCACGGGTGATCACGAGCAGGCACACGGCGCCGATCCCGAGCCAGATGGCCCCGTACACCAGCGCGTCCATCTGCAGGTTCGCCCACAGGACGCCGGTCAGCACCATGCCGACCACGGGCAGCACGATGTTGACCAGGATCTCCTTCGGCGTGCGGATCTCCTTCTTGCGCAGCACGAAGAACACCACCACGGTCAGGTTCACGAACGTGAAGGCGATGAGCGCGCCGAAGTTGATCATCGAGGAGATGAACTCGAGCGTGAACGGGATCGCGAGGAGGGAGACGGCGCCGACGAACAGCACCGCGAAGGACGGGGTGCGGAACCGCGGGTGGACGAAGGAGAAGAACCGCGAGACGGGGCCGCGGCCGTTGCGGCCCATCACGTAGATCATGCGGGACACCGAGGCGTGCGAGGCGAGGCTCGAGGCCACCGTCGCGGCGAAGGCGGCCGAGGTGAAGAGGACCTTGAACAGCTCGCCGCCGACCTTGAGCGCCATCTCGGGCAGGGTGTCGTCGGTGTTGTCGAAGCCGTCCAGCGTGGGGAACACCGACTGGCCGAACCAGGCGGCGATGAAGAAGATGGTCCCGCCGATCAGCAGGGCCAGGACGATCGCCTTCGGCACGGTGGTGGCGTCCTTGGCCTCTTCCGTGTACATCGTGATCGCGTCGAAGCCGATGAAGGAGAAGCACACCACGGTCGCGCCGCTGATGACCGCGGAGGCGTCCACGCCGCCGTGGAAGAGCGGGGCCGAGCTGAACACCGCGCCGGTGCCGGTGCCGTGGGCGAGGGCGTTCCAGGCCAGGACCACGAAGGCGCCGATCAGCACGATCTCGAAGACCACGAGGATGCCGTTGATCTTCGAGGTCGAGTTCATGCTCCACAGGTTCATCGCGGTGATGATGACCACGTAGGCCACCACCCAGATCCACGAGGGCACGTCCGGGAAGAAGGACTCCATGTAGATGCGCACGATCACGGCGTTCACGAGCGGCAGGAGGAGGTAGTCGAGCAGGGACGCCCAGCCGACGAGGAAGCCCACGTTGGGGTGCATGGTCTCGGACGTGTACGTGTAGGCCGAGCCGGCCGAGGGGAAGAAGCGGGTCATGCGGCCGTAGCTGATCGCGGTGAAGACCATCGCGACGAGTGCCACGAGGTAGGCCAGCGGGACCACGCCGTTGGTCTCGCCGGAGACGATGCCGAACGTGTCGAAGACAGTGGTCGGGGTCATGTACCCGAGGCCGAGGCCGACGATGGCCCACAGGCCCAGCGACCGCTTGAGCGTGGAGGAGTTCTGGGACATCAGCAGTATTGTCCTTCGTGTGTGTCCGCCGTCACAAACGGCGGCGGATGGGTGGGGCCCGGGGCCGGGCTGGGGACAGTCACCCCTCGGGTGGAGGCTGTGCGCGTGGTGGTCAGGCGTGCGCCGGGGTGGCCGGCTGCTGCTGGGTGATGCAGTGGATCCCGCCCCCGCGGGAGAAGATGACCCGCGCGTCGACCGCGCTCACGTGCCGGCCGCGGTAGGCGTCGGCGAGGATGCGCAGCGCCTTCTCGTCGTGCGGGTCGTTGAAGGTGCAGGCCACGAGGCCGCCGTTGACGGCCACGTGGTTGATGTAGCTGAAGTCCACCCAGCCCTCGCCGTCGTGCAGCTGGGCCGGGGCCGGGACCTCGATGATGGTCCACGGCGTCCCGTCCGCGGTGCGCGAGGCGTGCAGGACCTCGAGGATCTGGCCCGTGACCTCGTGGTCCGGGTGCTCGGGGCTGTGCTGGACATGGACCAGGAGGGTGCCCGGGCTCGGGATCGCCGCGACCAGGTCCACGTGGCCCCGCGTGCCGAAGCGCTCCGAGTCCCGCGTGAGGCCGCGGGGGAGCCAGACGGCGTGGCGTGCGCCGATGGTGCGCTCGAGCTCGGCCTCGACCTGGGCCTTCGTGGCGCCCGGGTTGCGGCCCGGGTCGAGCTGGACGGTCTCGGTGAGCAGGACCGTGCCGCGCCCGTCGACCTGGATCCCGCCGCCCTCGTTCACGAGGCTGCTCGGGACGAGCTCTGCGCCCGCGGTCTGGGCGACCGTGCCGCCGATCCGGGCGTCGTCCTCCCACGAGGCCCAGTCCTGCTGGCCCCAGCCGTTGAACACCCAGTCGACGGCGCCGAGGCGGGCGGGGCCGCCATCTGCGGGGGTGCCGAGGACGAAGCTCGGGCCCATGTCCCGGATCCAGGCGTCGTCGAGGGCCGCCTCCAGCAGGCCGACCCGCGGGCCGAGGTACGCCTCGGCGATCGCGCGGTCCTCGGGCCGGACCACCATGGTCACGGGCTCGTAGCGGCGCGCGGCGTGGGCCACGGCCGCCCAGGCCGCGCGCGCCTCGTGGGCGTCCTCGGTCGTCTCGCCGAGCGTGTACCCGCCGGAGGGCCAGGCCATCCACAGCCGCTCGTGCGGGTCGGTCTCCGCGGGCATCCGCCAGCTCATGCGCGCGCCCCTTCTAGCTGCTGCGTTCCTGCTGCCGAGGGGACCGCCGGTGAGCGGACCGCCGGTGAGCCGGACGACGCCGGTGCGTCGCCGCCGTCGTGCGTCCCGCCGGAGTGGGGTGCCGGCTCGGGCGAGCCGGGCCGGCCGGTGGTGCCGAACGGGTGCGCGGGGTCCACGGGCGCGGTGAGCGCGGCGTAGGTGTCCGGGCGGCGGGTGGTGAGGAACGGGAAGAGGGTGAGCCAGTCGCGGCGCGCGTCGAGGTCGAGGTCCGCGACGAGCACGGCCGAGCCCTCGCGCGGGGCGCGGGCCAGGATCCGGCCGTACGGGTCCGAGATGAAGGACGAGCCGTAGAAGGTCACGAGGCCCTCGGCGCCCCAGCGGTTCGGGACCACCATGAACGTGCCGTTGGCGATCCCGTTGCCCACGATCACCTGCCGCCACAGCGGTTCCGTGTCGAAGTCGGGGTGACCGGGCTCGGAGCCGATCGCGGTCGGGTAGGCGAGGATCTCCGCGCCCGCGAGCGAGTAGGCGCGGGCGAGCTCGGGGAACCATTCGTCCCAGCACGTCGGCAGGCCGAGGCGAGCCCCGCCGAGCTCGGCGGGGGAGTGGACGGGGTACGGGCTGCCCGCTTCGGGGCCGGGGCGGAAGAACCTGTCCTCGTAGTAGCCCTCGGTCACCGGGATGTGGAGCTTGTCCGTGGCGGCGAGGAGCCTGCCGTCGGGGGCCACGAGGATCGCGGTGTTGTAGCCGAGGGGGCCCCCTGCGGCGCCCCTGCGGTACAGGCTGGCGTGGACGCAGATGCCGTGGGCGGCGGCGGCGCGGCGGGCGAACGCGAGCGTGCGGCCGGTCTCGAGGTCCTCGGCGATGCTGCTGGGCGTGTAGTCGGGCAGCGTGTCCGCCGGGTAGCGGGAGAGCGTGAGCTCGGGGAGGAAGACGACCGCTGCTCCGCGGGCGGCAGCGCGGCGGATGCCCTCCTCGAGCTCGGCCTCGGTCGCCGCGGGGTCCTCGTGCCAGCGGTGCTGGACGACGCCGACGCACAGGGGAGCGCGCCTCGGAGCGTCCGTTTCCGTGCGGGCCCACGACACCGGGGGCTGCAGGGCAAGGATCTCGTGCATGGAAGTCCTTCGGGGAAGTTGGGGGGTCTGAGATGACCCGGAGGGGGCGCGGGGTGGGCGCCTAAATGAATCGCGTTCGTTTATTAGAGCAGTGACCTGCGCCACGGTCAACCCCCCCTCCGACCCGGGGTCACGTCTCCAGCGACCCGGGGTCGCGTCTCCAGCGACCCGGGGTCACGTCTCGTGCGACGCGGGGTCAGGTCTCGTGCGACGCGGGGTCAGGTCCCACCGCCCGAGCTCGAAAAGGGCTCCTCGCGGTCCCCTAGACTCCGAGGCATGGAATCCCCCGACTCCCGCGAGGCGTCCACTCAGGCCGCGCCGCGCCGCCGCGGCCGTCCCCCGAGCCCTGTCCTCTCGCGGGGGAAGATCACCACGGCGGCGCTCGCCGTCGTCGCCCGGACCGGCTACGAGGGGCTCACCATGGCAGCCCTTGCCCGCGAGCTCAGGACCGCGCCGTCCGCGCTCTACAACCACGTGAAGTCCAAGGACGAGGTCCTCAACTGGGTCCAGGACGACGTCTGCGAGACGATCGACACTTCCGGCTTCGGCGCGGATCCTTGGGACCTGGCGCTGACGCGGTGGGCCTACTCGTACCGCGAGGCCTTCGCGCCGCATCCCCCGCTCATCCCCATCATCGCGGTCTTCCCGGTGGCCGGCGCCCCGCACACCCTCGCCATGTACGAGCGCGTGGCTGCGGGGCTCCGCGATGGCGGATGGCCCGAGGACATGGTCGTCGATGTGATCGTTGCGGTCGAGTCGTTCGTCCTCGGTTCTGCCATGGATGTTTCGGCCCCGGAGGGGATCTTTGACGTCGGCGATCGCCCTGAGCTCGCGCCCACCTTCGCGGCTGCTGTCTCCGCGCGTCCGGCGAGGGGTGCCGCCTCGGCTGACGCCGCCTTCGGCCTGGGGCTCAGCGCACTCGTCGCTGGTCTACGGGGCACGCTGGCGGCGGTGCGCGCCACACGCGGCTTACCCCGCGTCGGGTGGGAGGTGACCCCGCGTCGGGTGGGAGGTGACCCCGCGTCGGGTGGGAGGTGACCCCGCGTCGGGGAGGGAGGGAGGGGGTTGTGGGGGGCCTTCTAATGAACTACATTCATTTTGAGACCTCCCCCACATCCCCTCCTGTCGAAGGAAGACCATCATGTCCCAGCCCCAGACCCCTGCCGCCCGGACCCGCGAGGCCGATGTCGTCGTCGTCGGTGCCGGCCCCGCCGGCCTCATGGCCGCCCGGACCCTCGCGAAGGAGGGCCAGCGCGTCGTCGTCCTCGAGGCCCGCGACCGCGTGGGCGGCCGCACCTGGAGCGACACGATCGACGGCGCGTTCCTCGAGATCGGCGGCCAGTGGATCAGCCCCGACCAGACCGAGCTCCTGGGCCTCGTCGACGAGCTCGGCAAGGAGACCTTCCAGCGCTACCGCGAGGGCGAGAACGTCTACGTCGCCCCGGACGGCACCCGCACGGTCTACGCCGGTGCGGACTTCCCGGTCTCCCCGGGCACCCTCGCCGAGGTCGAGCGCCTCACCGCCATCCTCGACGCCCTCGCCGCCGAGCTCGGCGCCGAGCAGCCGTGGGCCCACCCGAAGGCGCGCGGGCTCGACACGGTCAGCTTCCACCACTGGCTCCGCGGCCAGTCCGCTGACGAGGAGGCCTGCAACCTCGTGGGCCTCTTCATCGCCGGCGGCATGCTGACCAAGCCGGCCCACGCGTTCTCGGCCCTGCAGGCAGTCCTCATGGCCGCCTCGGCCGGGTCGTTCAGCAACCTCCTCGACGAGGACTTCATCCTCGACAGGCGCGTGGTGGGCGGCATGCAGTCCGTGAGCGAGGCGATGGCCGCCGAGCTCGGCGACGCCGTGGTCCTCGGCGCCCCGGTC
The DNA here is from genome assembly GCF_054063535.1 of Sinomonas sp. RB5. Lineage (NCBI taxonomy): Bacteria > Bacillati > Actinomycetota > Actinomycetes > Micrococcales > Micrococcaceae > Sinomonas > Sinomonas sp. RB5. The sequence goes on along the minus strand of NZ_JBSSGJ010000002.1, from coordinate 195,308 downwards.
CGCACCCTGGAGTGGGAGGGGAGCGAGGGCGGGATCGGCAGCGTCACCGCGACGGCCGACGGCGGCACCGCCGGCCGCGTCACGGTCACCGCGAGCCGGGCGATCCTCGCGGTCCCGCCCACGCTCTACAGCCGCATCTCCTACGTCCCGGCCCTGCCGCGGCGCCAGCACCAGCTGCACCAGCACCTCTCCATGGGCCTCGTCATCAAGGTCCACGCCGTCTACGACCGCCCGTTCTGGCGCGAGGCCAAGCTCTCCGGCACGTGCTTCGGCGCGGACCAGCTCGTCCAGGAGGTCTACGACAACACGAACCACGGCGACTCCCGCGGCACCCTCGTGGGCTTCGTCTCGGACGAGAAGGCGGACGCGGTGTTCCGCCTCTCGCCCGAGGAGCGCAGGGCCGCGATCCTCGCCTCGATCGCCCACTACCTCGGCGACGACGCCCTCACCCCGGAGGTCTACTACGAGTCGGACTGGGGCTCGGAGGAGTGGACCCGCGGCGCCTACGCGGCGAGCTTCGACCTCGGCGGCCTCTCCCGGTACGGCGCGGACCAGCGCAGGCCGGTCGGCCCGATCCACTGGGCCTGCTCCGACCTCGCGGCCGAGGGGTACCAGCACGTGGACGGCGCCCTGCGCATGGGCCGGCGCGCCGCGGAGGAGGCCATCGAGGCGCTGTCCCCGGCGCTCTGACGGGGCCCCGCTCTGACGCGGGCCCCGCTCTGACGCGCGTCAGCGGGCACGCACGGCACCGGTGATGTGCCACGCGAGGCCCCGGTGCGCGTACACCGGGTCGAGCCCGTGCCGGCGGACCACGTCGACCATCGCCGCGGGGTCGTGGGTGTAGCCCCGGTACGTCTTGCCCGTGGCGCGCATGAAGGCGTTGACGGCCGTGAATCCGGCACGGTGGAACAGGTTCCGCGGCGGGTAGCTGAACACGAGCGCGCGCCGCGCGTGCCGGGCCGCCGCGCCGAGGAGCTTGACGTAGTCGGGGTAGCAGCACACGACGCGGTGGAGGATGACGACGTCCGCCGGCCCGACGGCGTCGGGCGTCTCCGCGATGTCCACCCCGAGGCGGCGCGAGACGCGCCCGCCCAGCCCCGCCCGTTCGACGAGCCGCTCGGCGTTGGACTCGTAGGCGTCGGAGAGCTCGAGGTTCTCGGTGCGGCCGGCCCCGCGCTTGAGGAGCTCGAGCTGGATCTCGCCCACGCCGCCCCCGATCTCGAGGACGCTCGCACCCTCGATGCCGGTGCCCGCCAGGAAGTCCACGATCCGCTGTTCGACGGGGCGCAGGCCCTTCCGCTCGTAGCGCCTCGTGATGCTGCGGGAGAAGGACGGGGTGAAGACCGCGCTGTACCTCGTCGGGTCGGTGTTCCCGGGGCCGGGCCCGCAGCAGCCGGACATGGCTCCAGTATGCGGCACCGTTGACGCGCGCGGGATGGGCGGAAAGGCTGGGCCCATGGCAGATCAGACGGTCCAGGCGGACGTGTGCGTGGTGGGGGCCGGGCTCGCGGGACTCGTGGCGGCGGTCGAGGCCGCGGACGCCGGCCGGGAGGTCGTGGTCCTCGACCAGGAGCCGCCGCAGTCGCTCGGCGGCCAGGCGCACTGGTCCCTCGGCGGCCTCTTCCTCGTCGGCTCGCCCGAGCAGCGGCGCATGGGCGTGCGGGACTCGCTCGCCCTGGCCCGGCAGGACTGGTTCGGCTCCGCCCAGTTCGACCGCCCCGAGGACTACTGGCCCCGGCTCTGGGCCGAGGCCTACCTGGACTTCGCGGCCGGCGAGAAGCGCGCGTGGCTGCACGGCATGGGCGTGCGCTTCTTCCCGGTGGTGGGCTGGGCCGAGCGCGGCGACGGGCGCGCGGACGGCCACGGCAACTCCGTGCCGCGCTTCCACCTCGTCTGGGGCACCGGCCCCGGCGTCCTCGCGCCGTTCGTCCGCCGCGCCCGGGCGCACGCAGACGCCGCCCGCATCCGCTTCCTGTTCCGGCACCGCGTCGACGAGGTGGTGACCCACGACGGCGCCGCGACCGGCGTGCGCGGAGCCCGCCTCGCGCCGTCGGACGCCGAGCGCGGGACGGCGAGCGGCCGGCGCGTGGTGGGGGAGTTCGAGGTGGAGGCGGGCGCGATCGTGATCGCCTCCGGCGGGGTCGGCGGCAACCACGACATGGTCCGCAGGCTGTGGCCCGAGCGCCTCGGCACCCCGCCGCGCACCATGGTGGCGGGTGTGCCGGCCCACGTGGACGGGCGCATGCTCCCGATCGCCGAGGCGGCCGGTGCGCGCGTCATCAACGGCGACCGCATGTGGCACTACACGGAGGGGCTGCGGAACTGGAATCCGGTGTGGGAGAACCACGGGATCCGGATCCTGCCCGGTCCCTCCTCGGTGTGGCTCGACGCCCTGGGCAGGAGGCTGCCGGCGCCGCTGTTCCCCGGGTTCGACACCCTCGGGACGCTCAAGCACCTGCGGGCCACGGGGTACGACTACTCGTGGTTCGTGCTCACGCAGTCGATCATCGAGAAGGAGTTCGCGCTCTCCGGGTCCGAGCAGAACCCGGACCTGACCGGCAAGGACTTCCGGCTCCTGGCCTCACGCCTGCGGCCGGGCGCGGCGGCTCCGATCGAGGCGTTCAAGGAGCACGGCGAGGACTTCGTGGTCGCCCGGACCCTGGGCGAGCTCGTCGAGGGGATGAACCGGGTGGGGGAGCCAGGGCTCGTGTCCGAGCCGGCCGTGCGGGCGGTGCTCGAGGCGCGCGACGCCGAGATCGAGAACGCCTTCGGCAAGGACGCCCAGGTCACCTTCCTGCGCGCGCACCGGAAGTACCTCGGCGACCGGCTCATCCGGGTCGCCGCGCCGCACCGGATCCTCGATCCCCGGCACGGCCCGCTGATCGCGGTGCGGCTCAACATCCTCACGCGCAAGACCCTCGGCGGCCTCGAGACCGACCTCTCCGGCCGCTGCCTGGCCCCGTCGGGGCGGCCGGTCCCCGGGCTGTTCGCCGCGGGGGAGGCGGCCGGCTTCGGGGGCGGCGGGATGATGGGCTACAACGCCCTGGAGGGCACGTTCCTGGGCGGCTGCCTCTTCTCCGGCCGCGTGGCGGGGCGTTCCGCCGGGGCCTAGGACAGCGAGACCGGGACGGACCTCTCCCCAGCCGGGAATCTGAATGTGAGGGTGAGAGACCGCGCGCTGGCAGGGACGACGAACCGGACCACTCCCGTGGTGCTCGAGTCCGACGGGACGACCACGTCGAGGCCGGAGGTGGGTGAGTAGACGTCCGAACCGGCCGCGACGCGGAACCCTGCATCCCAGAAGTTGGCGTCATACCGGCCGTAGTTGAAGCAGCGCACGGTGAACTCGATGGCGCTCAGGCCGTCGGCGTCGGGCCTGGCCGACGCGCTCACCACGGTGTACTCGAGGTCACCGACACGCTGGGGCTGGTTGGTGACCTGGACGGCGGCAGGGGGTGCCGAGGCGATGGCTGTTTCCGGGATGGAGCTTTGGGCTGGGCGCGCCGGATTAGCGGCGGCCGAGCTCTTCACGGTGGTGGCGGCCGTCCCCTGCGAGTTGAGCTGGACGAGGCCGAAGAACAGACCCGCCAGGGCGGTGATCAGCGCGGCCACACCGGTGAGGATGCCGGGGAGGGTGCTCCACCACGACGGGGGACGATGTTCTTCGGAGTCCGACATGCCGACCACCTGAGGATGGAAGTCCCCTTGATGATAGGCCCCGCTGGCCGCCCCGTACACGGACTCGGCGGGTTCGGGCATGCAGAAGGCCCCCGGTCCGTGTGGACCGGGGGCCTTCGTCAGTTGCGGGGGCAGGATTTGAACCTACGACCTCTGGGTTATGAGCCCAGCGAGCTACCGAACTGCTCCACCCCGCGGCGCTTGATCTACTTTACACGCGCCGCGGCCGGAGGCGAAATCGGCGGCCGAATGGTCCGATTGCCCCCCGGCCGGTCTGGGTAAGTACCGCGCATGACCGACCAGAACGCTGCCCAGACCGCGCAGAAGGAGTCCTCGGCCCCAGCGCCCGACGACGACGTGAAGCCGGAACGCATCCGCGACGTCACGAAGCCTTCCTGGAAGTACATCGCCCTGAAGACCTTCCGCGAGTTCAGCAACGACGCCTGCCCAGACCTCGCGGCGTCGCTGACGTACTACGCGGTGCTCTCCCTGTTCCCGGCGCTCCTCGCCCTCGTCTCGATCCTCGGGCTCTTCGGCCAGGCTGAGACGACCGTGAACGGGATGATGGACATCGTCCAGTCCGTGGCCCCCGGCGCCGCGGCGGACACGGTCCGCGGGCCCGTCGAGGAACTTGTGAAGAGCCCTGCCGCCGGGCTCGCCCTGATCGGCGGCATCCTCGGTGCCCTCTGGTCCGCCTCCGGCTACGTCGGCGCGTTCGGACGGGCGATGAACCGCATCTACGAGGTCGGCGAGGGCCGGGGCTTCGTCCGGCTCCGCGGCACCATGCTCGCCGTGACGATCGCCTCGGTGATCCTCGTGGCGATCGTCTCCGCCATGCTGGTCCTCAGCGGCCCCGTCGCGGAGGCCGTGGGCAATGTGATCGGGCTGGGCGGCGTGGCCGTCATGGTCTGGAACATCGCCAAGTGGCCGGTCCTGCTGGCCCTCGTGATCGTCCTCATCGCGACGCTCTACTACTTCACCCCGAACGTGAAGCAGCCCAAGTTCCGCTGGGTGACTGCCGGCTCGCTCATGGCCCTGGTCGTGCTCGCGGTGACCACCGCCGGCTTCGGGTTCTACGTGGCCAACTTCGGCCACTACAACAAGACCTATGGGGCCCTCGGCAGCGTCATCATCCTGCTGCTGTGGCTCTGGCTCGTGAACATGTCCCTGCTCTTCGGCGCCGAGTTCGACGCCGAGACGGAGCGCGGCCGCGAGCTTCAGGCGGGGATCGGGGCCGAGGAGTCGATCCAGCTGCCGCCGAAGGACACCGCGCAGATCGAGAAGAAGCAGAAGGTGGCGCAGGAGGACATCCGCAAGGCGCGCGAGCTGCGGCAGGGGCTCGCCCGCCCGCAGGAGTAGGCCGGGAGACGCGAACGGCGCGCCGACACCGCAAGGTGCCGGCGCGCCGTCGTGCGCGGCAGGCTAGCCGAGGTGGTCGACCAGCCGGCCGGCGACCCCGTTGTAGGTGGCCGGGGTGAGGGCGAGCAGGCGGGCCTCGGCATCGGCGGAGAGGCCGAGCCCGGAGACGAACTCCTTCATGCGCGCGGCATCCACGCGGTGGCCGCGGGTGAGGTCCTTGAGCCGCTCGTAGGGGTTGTCCATCCCCGGCACCCCGGCGATCGCCTCGGCGCGCATGACCATCTGGATGGCCTCCGCGAGGACCTCCCAGTTCGTGTCGAGGTCCGCGGCGAGGACGTCCTCGGCGACGTCGAGGCGCTCGAGGCCCTTGGCGACGTTCGAGATCGCCAGCAGGGAGTGGCCGAACGCCACGCCGATGTTGCGCTGGGAGGACGAGTCGGTCAGGTCGCGCTGCCAGCGGGAGGTCACGAGCGTCGCGCCGAGCGTGTCGAGGAGGGCCGAGGAGATCTCGAGGTTCGCCTCGGCGTTCTCGAAGCGGATCGGGTTGACCTTGTGCGGCATGGTCGAGGAACCGGTGGCGCCCGCGACGGGGATCTGGGCGAAGTACCCGATCGAGATGTAGCTCCAGATGTCCGTGCACACGTTGTGCAGGATCCGGTTGAAGCGGGCCATGTCCGCGTACAGCTCGGCCTGCCAGTCGTGGCTCTCGATCTGGGTGGTCAGCGGGTTCCACGTGAGGCCGAGGCCCTCGACGAACGTCTGGGAGACCTGCTGCCAGTCCGCGCCGGGCACGGAGGCGTAGTGGGCGGCGTAGGTGCCGGTGGCGCCGTTGATCTTGCCGAGGTACTCGGTGCGGGCAATGCGGTCGAGCTGGCGGGTGAGGCGGTGGGCGATGACCGCGAGCTCCTTGCCGAGGGTGGTGGGCGTGGCAGGCTGGCCGTGCGTGCGCGAGAGCATCGGGACGTCGCGGTTGGCCCGCGCCATCTGGGCGACCTGCTCCACGAGCGCGCGCGCCGCCGGCAGCCAGACGTCCTCGACGGCACCCTTGATCCCGAGGGCGTAGGAGAGGTTGTTGATGTCCTCGGAGGTGCAGCCGAAGTGCACCATCGGGGTCAGGTCCTTGATGCCCAGGCCCTCGAGGCGGCGGCCGATGTAGTACTCCACGGCCTTCACGTCGTGGACTGTCACGGCCTCGATCTCGGCCAGCTCGGCGACGGAGGCGGCGTCGAACTCGGTGACGATAGCCCGGAGCCCGGCCTCCTGCTCGGCCGTGAGCGGCCCGGCGCCCGGGAGCACGGAGTTCTTGGTGAGGTGGATGAGCCATTCGACCTCGACGGCCACACGGTCCCGGTTCAGGGCGGCCTCGGAGAGGTAGTCGACCAGCGGCGCGACCGCGGGGCGGTAGCGGCCGTCGAGCGGTCCGAGGGCGATGGGCCTGGCGGCGTCCTCGCCGGCCACGGCCAGGGAGAGACGTCCGGACGGGATGCGCGAGGGGGAATCAGCCATGGCCTCCATTCTTCCATGCCCGGCCCGGGCCCCTGCAGGCTGTGACAGGCGGTTGCGGCCGCCCCGGCGGTCCTCCGCGTGCGCGCCGGGCGCGTTGTCCACATACGACGCCGGTCGGTCGCCGCGGATCTCCCCGCCCGCCTAGCGTCGGGGCATGGGGCTCCGCCAGGAGCGCTGGTAGCGGGGGAGGGACCATGGCCGGGACGTCGGGCAGCGGCTTCAGCGGGTGGGGGTCGGCCTCGGGGCTCGACGGGCCGGAGGCCGGGGGAGGGCCGGGAGAGGGCCGGCCGTGCGGGCATGACGAGGCGGAACTGCGGGCAGCGGCGGCACAGCTCGCCGCGGCAGGGGAGGAGCTCGAAGGCGCGCGTGCCGCGGTGGCCCGCGCCGGCGCCGCCGACTGGGACGGGCCGGCCGCGTCCGCGTTCAAGGGGACGGCCGCGGCGCTCACGGCCCAGCTCGCGCCGATCGCCACGGCGCTGGCCGGCCTCGCGCTGACCGTGGGATCCGTGCAGTCGGAGGCTGCCGGCTGCCGCGGCGCGGCCCCCGTGCCCTTCGCCAGTGCGGCTCCGACGAGGGGGCTGGTGGTCGAGGGGCGGACGGGTCCCATCGCGCCCCTGCCGTCGCGCGGCCCGGCCCTGCGCCTTCCGGCGCCTGTTGGCCCGGTGTTCGCGCGCGGGCTGCCGGACCCGGCCTCCGCGCCGGGTGCGGAGGCGGGGTGCCGGTGAGCGGGGACGGGTCCGATCGGACGGCTGCGCGCGATCCGTCGACGTTCACGGTCACGGGCGGCGAGGCCTTCCGGGTGAACGCCGAGGCCCTCCAGGAGGCCGCGGCTTCCCTCACGGCAGCGCTCTCCTGTGCCGACGCGGTGATCGGCCGGCTGGAGTCGGCGCGCGCCGCGGCCTGGCGGGGCGTCTGCGCCGGCAGTGCGACCGGGGCTGCCTTCGACGCCCGCGCCGCGGACCTGGTCGGGCAGGCGATGCGCGCGGCGCTCGACCTCCGCAGCGCGAGGGACGGCGTCGCCGCCGCGAAGGCCGGCTACCTTGCGGCGGAGGGGTGGGCCGCGATCGGAGGCATCGGGCTGCCGCTCGGCGCACGGCTGGCAGTCTCGGGCCTGGTGCCGTCGGGCTACCTGTGGAACCTCATCGGGATCCCTCCGGGCAGGCTGGGCGCGGCGGCCTTGCGGGGAGTTGCCACGGCGGTGGGCGACACCGTCCCGGGCCTGTCTCCGTGGATGCCGGCGGGTGCGCCCGATGACCGCATCAGCGTCGTCCGCCACGAGGTGGCCCCCGGAAGCGGGGATGCCTCCACCTTCGCCTACGCAGCGGAGAGCCTGAGGCAGGCGCAGGGCGCGGCGCCGCTCGAGGACGGGACGCCCGTGCCGCCGTCGTCGGTCCTCGTGGAGCGCATCCCCCGGGCCGACGGATCCACCGCCGTGGTGGTCACGGTCCCGGGCACCCAATCGTGGGCGCCGGACGATGCCCAGGGCGGCGTCTTCGACATCGAGGGCAACCTGGACGGCATGGACGGCAGGGACAGCCACGCGCGCCAGCTGATCGAGCGCGCCCTCGCGGACCAGGAGCTGATGGCCGGTGACTCCGTGGTCTTCAACGCGCACAGCCAGGGCTCGCTGCATGTCCTCGGACTCCTCGGGGACAAGGACTTCCGCTCCCGCTACCCCGTCGCCGCCGTGACCCTGCTCGGCGGGATCCCCACGGCGTTCCCCATCCCGGAGGACATCCCGGCGCTCACCGTCTCGAACGAGGCCGACGTCGTCCCTGCCCTCTCGGGGTCGTTCCCGGTCCCTCGCCCCAACGTCGTGGACGTGCAGACGCCGGAGCACGCAGACGGCGGAGGGATCGTGGGCGCCCACGACATCACGCAGTACGCAGCAGATGCCCGTGCGCTCGACCTGTCCAGCGACCCGTCCGTCCGCGGCTACGCCTCGGTCCTCGGCACCGTGGTCGGGACGGGCGTGGTAGGCGCCGGAGTGGTCCGCGCGGCGGGTGGAGGCGCGACGCCCACGGCGGCGCGTCGCGAGCGCTTCGTGTACACGGGAACCGACACCACGACGCCCCTGACGCCACGACTGGCCGGGGGAGCGGGTGCTCCTAGTCCTTCCGCAGGCCCAGGGCCCAGCCGGTGACCGCGGAGACGATGGCCACGATGATGGCGCCCAGTAGCGCCGTCACGAACGAGTCGAGGGTGAGGTGCACCGGGGTGTAGCCCGAGATCCACGCGGTGAGCCCGAGCATCGCGGCATTGATCACGAGCGCGAACAGGCCGAGGGTGAGGCAGGTGACGGGCAGGGACAGGAAGCTCACGATCGGCTTCACGACCGCGTTCACGAGCCCGAAGATGAGCCCGAGGAACAGGTAGCCGAGCACGATCCCCACGGTGTTGCTCGCCGTGCCGGCGCCCGCGTTCGCCGCCGCGCCCGCGGCGGCCGTGGTGGTGATGTCCATGCCGGGCAGGATCCACGCCGCAACCCAGAGGGCAAGCGCGCTGACAATGACGTGCAGGAGGAAGCGCATCATGCGCCTATGCTCCCACAGCGCCGGGCCCGCCAGCGCGGCACAGGTGTGGGGGCGGCGGTTAGGCTGTAGGTCATGACTTCACCGCTGAACGAGCACGACGGCGCCGACGCCGCCGCCGTCGCGGCCGGCACCACGGGCGTCACCCCCCGACCCGTGATGGACCGGCTTCCCAAGTACGCCGCTGGCCGCCCTCCCGCACCCGTGGAGGGCCTCACGAGCTACAAGCTGTCCTCGAACGAGAACCCGCTCGGCCCGCTCCCCGCGGTGGCCGAGGCGATCGCCCGCGAATCGGCGGTCAACCGCTACCCCGACGCGGTGTCCACCCGCCTGCGCACCGCGCTCGCGGGGTTCCTGGACGTCCCGGCCGATGACATCGTCACCGGCGGCGGCAGCCTCGGCGCCCTGAACCAGATCCTCGCCGCCTTCGCGGGCCAGCAGGACGACGGCACCCCGGACGAGGTCGTGTACGCGTGGCGCTCCTTCGAGGCCTACCCCATCTCGGTGGGGCTGGCCGGGGCCCGCAGCGTCCAGGTGCCGGTGCTGGCCGACGGACGCCACGACCTGGACGCGATGGCCGCCGCCGTCACCGAGCGCACCAAGGTCGTGCTGCTGTGCACGCCCAACAACCCGACCGGACCGGCGCTGCGCCGCGCCGAGACGGAGCGGTTCATCCAGTCGGTCCCGGGCAGCGTGCTGATCGTGGTGGACGAGGCGTACCAGGAGTTCGTCCGCGACCCCGAGGCCGTGGACGGGATTGAGCTGTACCGGAAGTACCCGAACGTCGTGGTGCTGCGCACGTTCTCCAAGGCCCACGGCCTCGCCGGCCTGCGGGTGGGCTACTCGATCTCCCACCCCGAGGTGACGCAGTACCTGCGGGTCGCCGCCGTGCCCTTCGCGGTCTCCTCCATCGCGGAGGCCGCCGCCGTGGCGTCGCTCGAGCACTTCGGCGATGTTGTAGGAAGGGTACAAACGCTCGTCGACGAGCGGGAGCGCGTCACGGCGGCCCTGCGGGAGCTCGGCTGGGACGTGCCCGACGCCCAGGGGAACTTCGTCTGGCTCGCGCTCGGCGAGGCGACGCCCGAGTTCTCCCAGCAGGCGGCCGCGCAGGCCCTCTCGGTGCGGGCCTTCGGGACCGAGGGCGTCCGCGTGAGCATCGGCGAGTCCGAGGCGAACTCGCGGTTCATCGAACTCTGTAGGGCTTTCACAAAGGTCCCGCAGTCTTCCTAGAAGAATTCCACTTCGCGGCGGCCCAGCTCCCCTCGGTAGAGTGTCAGCTGGGTCGCCCCCTATATTCCGACGCAAGAATGCATTCCTGACGGGGAATATGAGTCCGGCCCACCGCCCGGTGCTCCGGGATCGGTCCCCACGGCAGGCGAGGAGGCGGTATGGGAGTAGAACTTCCCACGACCGAGTTCAGCGACATCCCCGATGAGCTCGCGATGGAGCTCGAGGCCCACGCGCACGACGGCGCGGAGGGGCACGGGGCCATGGTCCAGCTCCTCGACGAGGACGGGCGCTTCCGGCGCGACTCGAAGCTCGCGGAGTCCATCAAGGGCCTGAGCGAAGATTCCCTCCGAGGCATGTATCGGCAGATGGCCATGATCCGGCGGTTCGACACCGAGGCCACCGCGCTCCAGCGGCAGGGGCAGCTCGCGCTGTGGGTCCCGCTGCGCGGGCAGGAGGCCGCCCAGATCGGCTCCGGCACCGCCGCCCAGGCCCAGGACTACGTCTTCCCGACATACCGGGAGCACGGCGTCGCCCTCACCCGCGGCGTCGACCTCGCCGAGCTGCTGCGGCTCTTCCGCGGCCTCTCCAACGGCGGCTGGGACCCCAGGGCCACCGGCTTCCACCTGTACACCCTCGTCCTCGCGGCCCAGACGCCCCATGCCGTCGGCTACGCGATGGGGATGCAGCGCGACCAGGCCCGCGCGGCCGCCCGGGGCGAGGAGGCAGGCGAGCCGGGCGCCGTCGTGGCCTACTTCGGCGACGGCGCGAGCTCCGAGGGCGACGTGCACGAGTCCATGGTCTTCGCGGCCAGCTTCAAGGCGCCCGTGGTCTTCTTCTGCCAGAACAACCAATGGGCCATCTCCGTTCCCGCCGAGGTCCAGTCCCGGATTCCGCTCTTCAACCGCGCCAAGGGCTACGGGTTCCCCGGCGTGCGGGTGGACGGCAACGACGTGCTCGCCGTCTACGCGGTGACCCAGTGGGCCCTCGAGCGGGCCCGTGCCGGCAAGGGCCCGGTCCTCATCGAGGCCTACACCTACCGCCAGGGCGCCCACACCACGGCGGACGACCCCACGAAGTACAGGCTCAGCGACGAGGAGCAGTCCTGGCTCGCCAAGGACCCGCTGGCCCGCTTCGAGAAGCACCTGCGCGCCGAGGGCATCGCCGACGAGGCGTTCTTCGAGCAGGTCGCCGCGGACGGCGACGCGCTCGCCACCAAGGCCCGCGCCGACATCCTCGAGTTCACCGCGCCCGTGCTGGCGGACGCGTTCGCGAACGTCTACGCCGAGCCCCACCCCCTCGTGGAGCAGGAGCTCGCGTGGCACCGCGACTACGAGGCAGGCTTCGCGGACGCGGCTGCCGAGGCGACGAGGGAAGGCGGCCGCTGATGCCCACCATGACCATCGCCAAGGCGATCAACGCCGGCCTGCGCGCCGCCCTCGAGCAGGACGAGAGCGTCCTGCTCATGGGGGAGGACATCGGCACCCTCGGCGGCGTGTACCGCGTGACCGAGGGGCTCAAGTCCGACTTCGGCCCCGACCGGGTCGTCGACAGCCCGCTCGCCGAGTCCGGCATCATCGGCACGAGCATCGGCCTCTCGCTGCGCGGCTACCGGCCCGTCGCCGAGATCCAGTTCGACGGGTTCGTGTTCCCCGGCTTCAACCAGATCACCACCCAGCTGGCCAAGATGCACGCCCGCAGCAACGGCCAGCTCACGGTCCCCGTGACCATCCGCATCCCCTACGGCGGCGGCATCGGCTCGGTCGAGCACCACTCCGAGTCCCCCGAGGCGCTCTTCGCGCACACGGCGGGCCTGCGGATCGTCACGCCCTCCAACGCCCACGACGCCTACTGGATGACGCAGCAGGCCATCGCCTGCGCAGACCCGGTCATCGTCTTCGAGCCCAAGCGCCGCTACTGGCTCAAGGGCGAGGTGGACACCGAGGATCCCGGCGCGAGCGCGGACCCCTTCCGGGCCCACGTGGTGCGCGAGGGCACGGACGCGACCGTCGTCGCGTGGGGCCCGCTGGTCCCCGTGGCACTCGCGGCCGCCGAGGCCTCCGCCGAGGACGGGCGCAGCGTCGAGGTGATCGACCTGCGCTCGATCTCCCCGATCGACTTCGACGCGATCATCGCCTCCGTGACCAAGACGGGCCGTCTCATCGTCGCGCACGAGGCACCCACCTTCGGCGGGATGGGCGGGGAGATCGCCTCGCGCGTGGGCGAGGCCGCCTTCCTCTCGCTCGAGGCGCCCGTCATCCGGGTCGGCGGCTTCCACATGCCCTACCCCGTGGCGAAGGTCGAGGAGCACTACCTCCCGGACATCGACCGCATCCTCGAAGCCCTCGACCGCGCCTTCGCGTACTAGGAGCCGCCCCGTGACGCAGCAGATCTTCTCCCTCCCCGACGTGGGCGAGGGGCTCACCGAGGCCGAGATCGTGTCCTGGAAGGTCCAGCCGGGCCAGACGGTGGCGATCAACGACGTCATCTGCGAGATCGAGACGGCGAAGAGCCTCGTCGAGCTCCCCAGCCCGTACGCCGGCACCGTGGTGGAGCTCCTCGCCGGCGAGCACGTCACCATCGAGGTGGGCACCCCGATCATCGCGATCGGCGATGCCGTGCAGGCGCACGACGCCGCGCCCGCGCCGTCCGCTCCCGCCTCGCCGTCCGCTCCCGCCTCGCCGTCCGCTCCGGTCGAGTCCCCGGTCCCGACGATGCAGGAGCCCGGCGTGGAGAGCGGGCCCCTGGTCGGCTCCGGCCCGAAGGCGGACGCGGCCAAGCGCCGCCCCCGCCGCCAGACCCCTGCCGCCCCGCACCAGCCCACCACCCCCACGGTGGTGCCGGCGGGCGACAGCACCCCGAGCGGCGGAGCCGCAGAGGCGAGCCAGAAGCCCGAGCCGGGGAACGCCGTCGTCGGCCTCCTCTCCCGCGTCCTCGCCAAGCCGCCGGTCCGGCGGATCGCCAAGGAGCTGGGCATCAACCTCTCCGATGTGCCGGCCACCGGCGCCCGCGGCGAGGTGACCCGGGCCGACCTCGAGTCCTACCAGGCCCAGCGCGAGCGCGAGCAGGCGGCGGCGCCCACGTTCTGGGACCACACGAAGCGGCCGAGCGAGCGCCGCGTCGAGGTCGTCCCCGTCCGCGGTGTGCGCAGGGCGACGGCGAAGGCGATGGTCGACTCGGCCTTCAGCGCGCCGCACGTGAGCATCTTCGTGGACGTCGACGCGTCCCGGACCATGGAGTTCGTGCAGCGGCTCAAGAAGTCCCGCGACTTCGAGGGCGTGAAGGTCTCCCCACTGCTCATCCTGGCCAAGGCGGTCATCTGGGCCGCGGCCCGCAACCCGAGCGTCAACTCCGAGTGGGTCGCCGGGCCGGGCGGCGACGAGATCCACATCAAGCACTACATGAACCTCGGGATCGCGGCCGCGACGCCGCGGGGCCTGCTCGTGCCGAACATCAAGGACGCGCAGGACCTCTCGCTCCGCGAGCTCGCGATCGCCCTCAACGAGCTCGCCACCACGGCACGCGCCGGGAAGACCAAGCCCGCGGACATGCAGGGCGGCACGATGACCATCACGAACATCGGCGCCCTCGGCATCGACATCGGCACCCCGATCATCAACCCGGGCGAGGTGGCCATCGTCGCGTTCGGCACGATCCGGCAGAAGCCGTGGGTGGTCTCCGGCGAGGTCATCCCGCGCTGGATCACCACGCTGGGCGGCTCCTTCGACCACCGGGTGGTCGACGGCGACCTGTCGGCCCGGTTCATGGCGGACGTCGCGGCGATCATGGAGGAGCCCGCGCTCCTGCTCGACTGAGGGAGGGACCATGGGCAGCGCTGAACAGCCCGGGAGCGCGCGCACGCTCCGGATCGAGCTCGAGGACCCCGCCTCGGTGCCCTGGTGGGCGCGCGTCCTGTACACGCTCACGTCCCAGTACGGGCGCTCGCCCATGCGGTTCGTGGCACGCGCCGACGACGGGCGGATCCTCTACCGCGGGGCCACGTTCGCCGGGCCCGCCCTCGGGCGGACCGCCCCCCGGGAGGCCTGGGCGCCGGGGCTCGAGGCGAGCCTGGCCGAGCTGCGGGCCGAGATCGCCCGGGACGGATGGCTGGAGTCCTCCCACGGCCAGCAGCCCTGGGACCTCACCTACGTCCGCCCGGATCCCGCCGCGGGCTGACGGCTCCGCCGCATCTTGTGGCGGCTGGGCGGCGGGCGCACCATGGAGGCGGCAGCCAGGGCAGTCTCTGGCGCAGCGAGCACCATCCCTGGGCTGCGGGAGGTTGATCCATGTGGCTGCATCCATGGATGCCGGATCCGTGAGCGCCGCCGCGACGGGCCCGCAGATCATCGCCCGGCTCGAGCGGCTCGAGGTATGGAGCCTGTCCTACCTCTTCATCGGGATCATCGGCCTCGGGTTCCTGTTCACCTTCTACGACATCTTCGACATCAACGTCTCGTTCATCCAGACGTGCGTCCAGCTCAACAAGGGCTGCACCCCGGAGACGGCGCTGGGGGCGCTGCCGCTGCCCGTGCTGCTGAACCTGGCCGGCTACGTGCTCGGAACGCTGGTCCTGAGCCCCATCGCGGACCGGATCGGCCGGCGGAACATGCTCATGGTCACGATGCTCCTCACCGGCCTCGGGTCGCTGTACAACGCGTTCGTGGGCGACTACGCCAACTTCAACATCGCCCGCACCATCACCGGCATCGGGATCGGTGCCGACCTCGCGATCGTCAACACGTACATCAACGAGATGGCGCCGCGGCACGCGCGCGCCCGGTTCACCACGATCATCTTCATCATGTCCGCCCTCGGCGCCTTCGTGGGCATCTGGCTCGGGCTCATCCTCACGACGCCGGCCACCCCCTGGCCGCTCGGCCTGCCCTTCGCGGTGGCCGGGCCGGGGTTCGAGACCGGGTGGCGGTGGATGTACGGCGTCGGGGCGATCCTCGCCGTGGTCGCGGTGCTGCTGCGGTTCGAGCTGCCCGAGTCACCGCGCTGGCTCATCGGGCAGGGCCGCTTCGCCGAAGCGGATGCCGTGGTGAAGGACATGGAGGCGCGCGCCGCCCAGCACGGGCCCCTCGCCGAACCGGTGGTGACGGACGTGCACGGGGCGACCAGGCCGCCGTCGCCCGTCCCGTACCGCGACCTCTTCACGAACCCGCTCTACGTGAAGCGCATGGTGCTGCTGTTCTTCGTCTGGTTCATCGGGTACATCACGGTCTACGCCTTCGCCGCCGGCTTCACCGTGGTCCTCGCGGCCCTCCACTACCCGCCCCCCGAGGCCGGCGTCATCGCCGCGGTCGGGACCCTCGGGTTCGTGGCCGAGGCCGCCGTGATGAGCGTGATCGTCGAGCGGCTCGAGCGCCGCTACTGGCTGCCCGTCGGCGCCGTGGTGACCCTGATCGGTTCGCTGGTGGTGGCGGCCGCGGGGACCAACGTGGGGATCGCGATGATCGGCTCCATCCTCATCTTCGCCGGGTTCAACCTGTGGGTCTCGCCGACCTACGCCCTGACCGCCGAGTCGTTCCCCACCCGGGCGCGGACCACGGGCTTCGCGATCGTGGACGGGGCGGGGCACATCGGCGGCGGCATCGGCGTCATGGTCATCACCCCGATCCTGCCGATGCTGCCCGTGATCGGGGCGCTCGGGCTGATCTCCGTGTTCCTCGTCATCGCCGCGGTCCTGGTGCAGTTCACCCCGCACACCCGCAACAGGCACCTCGACCACATCTCGCCCTGATCCGGGCGGCGCCGGCCAGCCCGGGCATGGAACACTGGAACGGTGCTCACCAGCCATCGCCCGACGCCCTCGGCGCCGTCCCCGCAGGGGCGCGCCACCGCCGTCGCGCGGGCGCTCAGCGAGGTCTTCCAGCCGCCGTTCACGATCGCGGTCCAGCTTCTGCTGAGCCCGGCGGCGAGCCCCGGCTGGCCCGGCACCTGGTGGTACGGCGCCGTCGCGCTCCTGTTCACGTCGGTGCTGCCGTTCGTGGTGCTTCTCGCGCTCGTGCGTGCGGGCAAGGTGGTCGACCACCACGTGAGCAAGAGGTCCCAGCGCGCCCCCGTGCTCGCCATGGCGATCGTGTGCGTGCTCCTCGGGCTCGGCGTCCTCGTCTGGGCGGGGGCGCCGCACTCTGTGGTCGCGATGGTCCTGGCGCTCATTGCGGGCATCGCCGTCCTCGCAATCGTGAGCATTTGGTGGAAGGTGAGCGGCCACGCCGCGGCCGTGTCCTCTGCCGCGGTGTCGGTGCTCGTGCTCTTCGGCTCTGCGTGGTGGCCGCTGCTGCTCGTGGTCCTCGCGGTCGGCTGGGCCCGCGTGGTGCTCCGCGCCCACACGCTCGCCCAGGTGGTCACCGGTGCCCTGTTCGGGCCGATCGTGATCGTGGGCCTGTGGCAGTTGTTCCTGGAGGTCGGCTGACCGCGTCCCGGGCCGCAGGCTAGGACTCGGACCGGGCCGTGGGCGCGGGGCCGAGGTCCGTCCCGACCGGTCCGGTCGGCTCGGCCGGCTCCGCGGGTTCCCCGCGGCCGGTGAAAGTCTTGATGATGGCCCAGGCCACAGCCGTGACCGGCACGGCCAGCAGGGCGCCGATGATGCCGGCGAGCACCGTCCCGGAGGCGAGGGCGAGGATGATCGCCAGCCCATGGATCGAGAGGACCCGGCCCATCAGCAGCGGCTGGAGGAGGTGGTGCTCGATCTGGTTCGCCACCAGGACCACGATCAGGACGATGAGCGCCACGACCGGGCCATTGGAGATGAGGGCCACCCCGACCGCGAGGAAGCCCGCGAGCGTGGCGCCCAGGATCGGGATGAAGCCCCCGATGAAGACGAACACGGCCAGCGCCGGGGCCAGCGGCACGTGCAGGATCACCAGGCCCGTGCCCACGATGATGGCGTCGGCGGCGGCGACCAGCACGGTGCCGCGCACGTAGCCGCCGAGCACGTGCGCGCTGCGGTCGGCTGCGAGCCGGGCCTTGTCCCGATGGGACGGCGGCATGAACCAGAGCACGAAGTCGAGGATCTGCCTGCCGTCCTTGAGGAAGAAGAACAGGATCACGGCCATGAGGATGAGCGCGGTGAGGATCTCTCCCGCGGTGCGGGCGCCGGTGAGCGCCTCGGCTCCGAGGCTGCCCGAGGTGAAGAAGTGCTGGAGGGAATCGCGGGCCTGGGTGATCTGCTGGTCGCTGATGCGGGCCGGGCCGTTGTTGAGGAAGGCATGGAGCTGCTCGAAGCCGGCGGTGAACCGTTCGGCGAGCTCGCGCGCCTGGGCCCGGATGAGGAACACGATCCCCGTGATGATCCCGCCGAAGACCGCGAGGATCGCCACGAAGGAGGACAGGACCGCCAGGGCCCGCGGCCACCCGTGGGCGTGCAGCCAGCGGACGAGGGGCGCGATCGCGCTGGAGAGGATGGCCGCGATGACCACTGGGATCACCACGAGGGGGATCCTCAGCAGGACCCAGATGACGGCCCAGGCGAGGGCGCCGACGGCGAGGGCCTGGACCGAGCGGATGCCGGCCCGGCCGAGGGTATCGGTGAAGAGCGCGGCGAGCTGCCGCTTGGCGGGAGGGTCGGGCGTGACGGACATGGAGTCCTCATTCCGGTCGGTTGCCGTAGAGCGTGCTCAGGGTACCGCCGTCCGCCGGGAGCGCCGGGGAGCCGCGCTACTTCTGCTTCAGCTCAGCGGAAGGGGTCGATTCCCCTCTAGTGATGCCCCGATCTAGCGTCGGGTAATCCATGAGTGATGCAGACCACACCTGAGCCGGAGGCAGTGACGCCCCGGCGGGAAGGCGAGTGATGCCCGCTGAGCAGCTTCTCCCCGCCGACGGCCGGGACCGTCCCCGCTCGCTGGCCTTCTCGACCGAGGGGGTCGCCGCCGCGAACCGCCTCGAACTCTGGTCGGCCTACAACGCCAGGGCCCTGATCGACCTCGACATCCGCACTATGGACGATTCCCCGCTCGCCGCGACCGAGGTCAACCTCCACTTCGCCGCCGTCAGGCTCGCCCGGGTCAGGGGGAGCGCCCAGGTGATCGAGCGCTCCGAGAGCTACATCAGGAAGCACCCGATGGACCTCATCGGCGTGTTCTTCGCGCTCAAGGGCGAGGCCTTCTTCTACTACCCCGGGGGCTTCGAGGCCCTCCGGCCGGGGCAGGCCGTGATCTACGACGCCGACCAGCCGTTCATGCGCGGCTTCCACCGCGGCGTCGAGGAGATGGTCCTGACCGTCCCGCGCGGGACGTACCTCGAGCTCTCGGGCGGCCGGCGGCTGCGGCGGCCGGTCGTCGTGGACTTCCACGAGCCGGGGCCGGCCAACCGGCACATGCGCACCCTCGCGCGGCTCGTGCACGCGGCGCTCGCCGCCTGCGACCGCGACGGGGCGAACGCCCAGCGCTCCGGTGCCGCCACGGACGGGGTCGAACACTCGTCCATCGAACTCCTGCGCCTCCTCCTCATCGGCCGGGGCGGGGGCGCCGCCGAAGCGTATCTCGCCGCCGCGAGATGCTTCATCGACGACCATCTCGCCGACCCGGGGCTCTGCCCCGCCCAGATCGCCGCCGCGGTGGGCATCAGCGAACGCCACCTCGCCCGGGTCTTCACCGAGGCGGGCGAGCCGCCAGGCGCCTACGTGCTCAGGCGCCGGCTCGAGCGGGCCGCTGCGCTCCTCGCCGACCCGGGGGAGGGCACGACGCCGATCGCCGCCATCGCTGCCCGCTGCGGCTTCTCCTCGCAGGCCTACTTCGCCAGGGCCTTCAGGGCGAGGTTCGGCACGACGCCGCGCGAGGCCCGCCGCGATCGGGGCGCCGCGGTGCCCGTGCGCCCTGCCTGACGGCCGGCACCCTTTTGCACCCTGCGGACGCCTTTTTGCACCAGCCCGACAGGCGGCGCCGGACCTGCGCAGGGCCCGGATGTGAGCTGGAACACTCATGGAAGTCCCGGCGGCCCGATCGCCGGACCACCAGGAGGACCGACATGACCACCACCCCAGCCATCGACCCGCGGGAACTGCGCCACGCGTTCGGGCGCTTCGGAACCGGCGTCACTGTTGTCACGACCCGCAACGACGAGGGGGAGGCCCACGGCGCGACCGTGAGCGCCTTCACCGCCGTGTCCCTCGACCCGCCGCTCGCCCAGGTCACGCTCATGCGCGGCTCGAAGCTCGCCGACTACGCGGGCGGACGGCCCTTCGCGATCAACATCCTCAGCCTCGCCCAGCAGGACACGTGCCTGCACTTCGCCGGCCACCCCATGAAGGGCGGCCCGGCCTGGGGCTCGAGCACGACCGGGGTGCCCGTCCTCGCGGGCAACGCCGCCACCCTCGAGTGCCGCCCGTGGAACGTGTACGACGGCGGCGATCACCTCATCGTCGTCGGCGAGGTCGCCGCGCTCGAGATCGCCCCCGTGCCGCCCCTGCTGTTCTTCGGCGGGAAGTTCCACCACCTCGGCGGCCTCGTCGGCGGCGCGCCGTGGGACTACTGCGGCGACGGCCACGGGGCCCAGTTCACGCCGCTGCGGGAGTTCGCCTCCGTCTGAGCTCCCCGCACGAAACCTCAGCCAGCCCACCCCAGGCCGCGGCAGCGCCGCCGTCGGCCGCGCGAAAGGAGAACCGCCGCATGACCGAGATCCTCGACCAGCCCAGCACCCAGGCCGCAGCCCTGCCGGACATGAGCGTCCGCACCACGCCCGCCAACCCGCTCAAGCCGCAGACCGGCGACGAGTACATCGAGTCCCTCCGCGACGGCCGGGAGGTGTGGATCTACGGCGAGCGCGTCAAGGACGTCACGACGCACCCGGCGTTCAGGAACTCCGTCCGGATGGTCGCGCGGCTCTACGACGGCTTCCACCGCGACGAGACGGCATCGACGCTCCTGGTCCCCACGGACACCGGCTCCGGCGGACTCACCCACCCGTTCTTCAAGGCCGCCCGCAGCGTCGAGGACCTGAAGGCCTCGCGCGCAGCCATCGAGGCGTGGGCGCGCATGTCCTACGGCTGGCTCGGACGCTCGCCGGACTACAAGGGCTCCTTCCTCGGCACGCTCGGCGGCATGCCCGAGTACTACGAGCCGTACCAGGACAACGCGAACCGCTGGTACCACGAGTCGCAGGAGAAGGTCCTGTACTGGAACCACGCGATCGTGAACCCGCCCGTGGACCGGCACCTCCCGCCGGATCAGGCCGGGGACGTGTTCATGAAGGTCCAGAAGGAGACCGACGCCGGGCTCATCGTCTCGGGCGCCAAGGTGGTCGCCACCGGCTCGGCCATCACGCAGTACAACTTCATCGCCCACTACGGCCTGCCGATCAAGCGCAAGGAGTTCGCGCTCATCTGCACCGTGCCGATGGACTCGCCCGGGGTGAAGCTCATCTCCCGGGCCTCGTACGCGCACCAGGCCGCGGTCATGGGGACGCCGTTCGACTACCCGCTCTCTTCCCGGCTGGACGAGAACGACGCCGTGTTCGTCTTCGACAACGTGCTCGTCCCGTGGGAGAACGTGTTCGCCTATGGGGACATCGACAAGATGAACAACTTCACCCCGGCCACCGGCTTCCTCAACCGCTTCTCCTTCCAGGGCGTGATCCGCCTGGCCGTGAAGCTCGACTTCATCGCCGGACTGCTCCTCAAGGCCCTCGAGATCACGGGCACCAAGGACTTCCGCGGGGTGCAGGCGCGGGCCGGCGAGGTGATCGCCTGGCGCAACATGTTCTATGGGCTCGCGGACGCCATGGCGCTGAACCCCGACGCCGGCCCGAACGGGACGGTCCTGCCGAAGGCGGACTACGCGATGTCCTACCGCGTGTTCATGTCGGTCGGGTACCCGCGGATCAAGGAGATCATCGAGCAGGACGTCGCCTCCGGGCTGATCTACCTCAACTCGAGCGCCCTGGACTTCAAGACCCCGGAGATCCGGCCGTATCTGGACAAGTACATCCGCGGCTCCGAGGGCATCCAGGCCGTGGACCGCGTCAAGCTCATGAAGCTGCTCTGGGACGCGATCGGCAGCGAGTTCGGCGGCCGGCACGAGCTCTACGAGCGCAACTACGCGGGCAACCACGAGGGCGTGCGGCTCGAGACGCTCATGGCGGCCCAGGCCAACGGCACCACGGCGGCCATGAAGGGCTTCGCGGACCAGTGCCTCGCCGAGTACGACCTCGACGGCTGGACGGTGCCTGACCTCATCGGCAACGAGGACGTGAGCATCTTCCTCAACCGCTGACCCGCAGGATCTGACCCTCAGGACCTGACTCTCAGGAGGTGACTTTCAGGACGTGACTTTCAGGAGGCGACCCCCAGACTCTGGGGGTCGCCTCCATGTCCTTCTGAAGGGCACCTTCTGGGAGTCACCTTCTGGAGGACACCTTCTGGAGGTCAGCTTCTGGAGGGCACCTCCTGCGGGTGCCCCTAGGGCTCCCGGATGGTCAGGGTGCCGGCCAGGTCGAGGTCGGCCTGGGTGCCGGGGTAGCCGGACTCGGCGATGAGGATGGCGCCGAAGGCGGCAGACCAGAACGTCTTGACCTCTTGGCGCAGGCTGCGGTCGATCGCCCAGCCGCGCAGCCCGAGCACGTTCTCGAGGTGGTGCTCGGAGATGCGGAACAGCAGGCTCAGGTGGCCCTTGACCACGGGGCTCAGCTTGGGCTTGGCCCGCGCGAGCGCGAGCGCGCTGATGACCACGGGCAGGGAAGGGGTCACGAGGACCGTCCGCGCCATGGCGCGCCGGAACGCCTCGGCCGTCGAGAGCCGCGTTCCCACGCCCTCGATGCGCCCGGCGTCCCGCAGGAGCAGCACGAACGCGGCGTGGATGAAGAGCGAGTCCTTCGAACCGAAGTGGTAGGTGATCTGGTTCGGGAAGACCCGCGCGGCGGCGGCGATCTGGCTGACCGTGACCGAGTCCGCGGGGCGGGTCGCGAACAGGGCCGCCGCGGCGTCGACGATGCGCTGGCGCGTCTCCGCGCCGCGCCCCTTGCGCGGGGCGAGGAGGCGCCGTGCGGCGGCGGCGGCGCGTGTCTCGACGGGACCCATGACTGAATTGTATGCTGTACAAGCAGCCTCCCCTCTTGTACGGCATACAAGCTGCCGTCGGGGGGCTCGTCTACGCGGAGGACATCATGGGGACCGAGATCGTCATCACCGGAATGGGCGCCACGACGCCGCTCGGCGGCACCGTGCCCGAACTCTGGGAAGGCATGCTCTCCCTCCGCTCCGGCGTGCGCGCGCTCTCGGGGTTCGACCCCTCGCTCCCCGTCCACATCGCCGGGCGGCTCGCCGTCGAGCCCGAGCTGGCCATGCAGCCGGTCCAGGCGCGCCGCCTCGACCGCAGCCAGCAGGCCGCCGTCATCGCCGCGCGCGAGGCGTGGGCCGACGCGGGCGCGCCGGAGGTCGACGGCGACCGGCTCGCCGTCGTGATCGGGACCGGCATCGGCGGGGTGGGGACCCTCTTGGCCCAGGACGACATCCTCGAGGCCGCAGGCTCCCGCCGAGTCTCCCCGCGCACCGTCCCGATGCTCATGGCCAACGCCGCCGCCGCGCAGCTGAGCATCGAATACGGCGCCAGGGCCGCCGCCATGGCCCCCGCCTCCGCGTGCGCCTCGGGCGCCGAGGCGATCGTCCACGCTGCGCGGCTCATCGAGTGCGACGAGGCGGACATCGTGATCGCCGGCGGGGCCGAGGCCGCGATCACCCCGCTGACCATCGCCGGCTTCGCCCAGATCGGCGCGCTCTCCAAGGCCCAGGGCGACCCCGAGGCCGCCTCCCGACCGTTCGACGCGGGCCGCACCGGGTTCGTGCTCGGCGAGGGGGCCGGCGTCGTGGTCCTCGAGCGCGCTGAGCATGCCCGAGCGCGCAGGGCCCGGACCCGCGCCGCCCTCTCCGGCTACGGCGTCACCGCGGACGCGTTCCACATCACCGGCACCGACCCCGAGGGCATCGGCCAGATCAAGGCGATCCGCAAGGCCCTGCGCCGCGCGGGCATCGACGGCGGCGACATCCAGCACGTCAACGCGCACGCGACCGGCACCCACGTCGGCGACATCAGCGAGGCCCTCGCCGTCCGCGAGGCGCTCGGCGAGGACGTGGCGGTGACCGCGCCGAAGGGCGCGCTCGGGCACCTCGTCGGCGCGGCCGGTGCGGTCGAGGCGATCCTCACCGCGCTCACGCTCGAATCGGGCATCATCCCGCCCACGCGCAATCTCGACCACCTCGATCCGGCGATCGACCTCGACGTCGTTGCCGGCGCCCCGCGCCAGGCGCGCGTCGAGGCCGCCGTCTCGAACTCGTTCGGGTTCGGCGGCCACAACGTGAGCCTGCTGCTCACCCGCGCCTGACGCCGGCCGCCCGCGGGCGGCCAGCGGAGCTCACCACGGGGGCGGGCCGAGCAGGGCGATGTCCCGCCGCACCTGCTCGCGCCGGTCGTCGAGCCCCTGTCCCCGCCGGTCCGCGGCGCGCCAGGCGCGGAGCGCGCCGTCCCACCTGCGCACGACGGCGCGCAGCACCTCGGGCAGCCGGCCCGCCTCCCGCGCCGTGTCCCGCATGCTCCCGGGCCCGGTCCACGCCCTGCCCCGAAGCTGCTGTACGGTCCCCTGTGCGGCCATGGCCACTCCTTTGTCCTGCCCGTTCCCGGTGCTTCCCGCTGTCCCGAGACCAGTGTCCCGGGGGTGCAGGACAGGGGCGGTCCGCTGCTTCGGCGGTCGGCACGACGCGCAGGAGAACCCGCACTGCGGACAGCTTCTGTCCGCAGTCGGAGTCCATGATGGAGCCATGAACGACACGACGCAGCGCGTCCTGAGTCTGCTGAACCTGCTCCAGTCCCGCCCGGTCTGGAAGGGCGCGGAGCTCGCCGAGCGGCTCGGGGTCACCACACGCAGCATCCGCCGCGACGTGGACCGCCTGCGGGAGCTCGGCTACCCGGTGCGGGCCGAGCACGGAACCGGGGGCGGCTACCAGCTCGGCGCCGGGAAGGCGCTGCCGCCGCTGCTGCTCGACGACGAGGAGGCCGTGGCGGTGGCCGTGAGCCTGCGCCTTGCAGCGGGCGGCACGGTCACCGGGCTCGGCGAGGCCGCGGTCCGCTCGCTCGCGAAGCTCGACCAGGTCCTCCCGGCCAGGCTGCGCGCGGAGGTCAAGGGCGTCATCGAGGCGACGGTGAGCCTGGACAGCCCCGTGACGGCCGTTGACGCCGACGTCCTCGTGGCCCTCGCGCGGGCCATCCGTACCCCGGAGCGGGCCACGTTCGACTACACGAAGTCCGGCGGCGAGCGGTCCGAGCGCCGGGTCGAACCGTACCGCCTCGTGGCCGCGGCCCGCCGCTGGTACCTCATGGCGTGGGACCTGGACCGCGAGGACTGGAGGACCTTCCGGCTGGACCGCATGGCGGCCGCCCGCGGCACCGGCTGGCGCTTCAGGCCCCGCGAGGCGCCGGACGCGGTCGAGTACATCCAGTCGTCCATCACGCAGGCGCCCTACCAGTTCGTCGCGAAGGTCCGCATCCACGCCCCGGCCCACGAGGTCGCCGAACGGGTGCCGTCCACCATGGCCGTCGTCGAGCCCGAGGGGGAGACCACCCTCCTCACCGCCGGTACGGACGACCTCGACTACGTGGCCTACCACGTGGTCCGGCTGGGCTGGCCCGTCACGGTGATCGACCCGCCGGAGCTGCGGGACACGATGCGCGAGCTCGCGCAGCGGCTCGCCGCGGCCGGGGCCTGAGGGGCGCGCGGGCGGCGCCGTGGGGGACTAGTCGAGCTCCGCCCTCCGGTGCCGCAGCTCGCGCAGGGCCCGGTTGAGCGGCGAGCCCTCGAAGGGGAGCGTCGCGAGGTCCGCGCCGGCCGCGGCCTTGAGTGCCAGCGCGGTCGCGGAAGCGGCGGCCCGCTCGGGCAGGCCGATCGACGCGGCGAACTCGGCCCAGTGCCGGGCCCGCAGGCCCTTGGTCCGCCCGGCCACCGGAAGGGCCATGGTCATGTCGCCGTAGAGCACCGTGCTGGGGAGGTCGAAGACCGGCGCGGGGGCGCGATGCCCGGACGGGCCGGTCAGGACGGCCACGTTCTTGGCGTGGAGGTCGCCGTTTCCGGTGAGCCACGCGAACAGGAACTGCAGGTACAGGTTGCGGACGGCGACCGCCGGTGCCCGGCACGCCCCCGCCACGCCGGCGACGAGGTCCTCGGCCGCCACGGAGTACTTCGCCGCGGGCAGGATGCCCAGGATCTGGGCGCCGTCCTCCAGCTCGAGCCGGCGCCAGCGGCCGTCCTCGTGCATCCTGTCGAACCGGGAGACGAGGAGCCCGGGCACCCCCTGGGCGTCGCGCACCACGTGGGCGGACGCGACGGGGATCCGCAGCGCCCGGGCAGCCGCGAGGTGCAGCGCCTCGTTGAGCACGAGGTGCGGCGTTCCGGGCGGATCGAGCTTGAGGATCCAGCGGTGGTGGGGGGAGGCGACGGGCGCGGAGAGCATGGAGGCGCTGACCTTGTCCTGGACGCCGGGCAGCCCGTGCAGGTCGAGGGCGTCGGCGAGCCGCGAGAAGTCCGCCGGCGCCGCGTCGAGGTCGGCGAGCGGCTCCGGCTCCGACGGCGCCGTGCCCGCGGGGACCACCTGGACGTCGCCGGGAACGTCGCCCCCGACTGCGAGGAGGAGCGTGAGCTCGTCGTCGAGGCTCGTCTTGGCCGCGGACCGCAGCACGCTGAGCCGGTGCCCCTCGGGCAGGAGGCCGGCGAAGAACGCGGGGAGGCCGTGCAGGGGCCCCACGGTCTCCGCCCCCACCGGCAGCGTCCGGGCCACGGGCCGGCCCTGCGCCGCGACGTACTCGTCCCGGTAGGCGAAGCTGATGCGCGCCCGCTCGTCGCGCCAGAGCCTGCCGGCCAGGACCCCGGCCTTGTACACGTCCGCCTCGTCGATGAACCTCAGCGCGGAGAGGTCGTGGGACATCAGCTCGCGCCGACCGTGAGGCCGACGGCGCGAGCTGCGGCGATCACGGCACCGATGCTCGGGCTCGGCGAGCCGCGCTCGATGTCGCGCACCGTCCGCTCCGATGTCCCGGCGAGCTCGGCCAGGGTCGCCTGCGTGATGCCGGCGTCCTTGCGCGCGGCCCTGATGCTCGCACCGAGCGCCGCCAGCGCCTCTCGCGCGGAGTCCTCCACGCCGCCTCCTCCCGGCAGGCTCCTCCCGGCAGGATCCTGCCGGTCTGCTTGTCATTGGGAACCAGTGTCCCCCTTGGGGCCGCATCCGGCAAGATCCTGCCGCTTTCCCGGCCGGGCCGCGGGCCCACGCCCTGCAGCGGCCGGATCCGGCAACATCCCGCCGCCCACCCCGGCGTCGACCAGCCGCCCACCCCGCCGCCACCCCGGCCCGGCGCGCCTCTCCGCCCCTTGCCCCGGCCCCGACGGCACAGCACGATGTCCACAGCGGCGAGTGCCGCCGTCGTGCGCCGATCCGCCGGATCCGAAGGAGAACCCATGTTCGCGAGCCCGTACCCGGACGTCGAGATCCCGGAGGTGCCCCTCCACGAGTACCTGTTCGGCGGCCTGGCAGAAGAGGACCTGGACCGCGTCGCGATGGTGGACGGCACGAGCGGGGCCGAGACCACCTACCGCGAGCTCGTGGCCCGCATCGACGCCCTCGCCGGCTGGCTCGCCGCGCACGGGGTGGGCCCGGGGACCACCCTCGGGCTCATGTGCCCCAACGTGCCGGCCTTCGCCGTGGTGTTCCACGGGATCCTGCGCACCGGGGCGGCGGTCACCACGGTCAACTCGCTCTACACCGCCGAGGAGACGGGCCGCCAGCTCGCCGACGCCGGCGCCACGTGGCTCTTCACCGTCTCGCCGTTCCTGGACCGCGCCGAGCCCGCCGCGGGGGAGGCCGGCATCCCGCCGGAACGGGTGGTGGTGCTCGACGGCGGCCCGTCGCCCTCCGGCGCGGCGCACCCCTCGCTCGGGGAGGCGCTCTCCGCCGGGCTGCACGCGCCGGATGTCGAGGTGGACCCGCACGCCGTCGCGGTCCTGCCGTACTCCTCGGGCACGTCCGGCACCCCCAAGGGCGTCATGCTCAGCCACTACAACCTCGTGGCGAACGTGGCCCAGGGCAGGCCCCTGCTGGGGGTGACGGCCCAGGACACGCTCCTGGCCGTCCTGCCCTTCTTCCACATCTACGGCCTCACCATGCTCGTCAACGCGGCCTTCCTGCAGCGGGCGCGGCTCGTCACGATGCCGAAGTTCGACCTCGCCGAGTTCCTGCGCATCACCCAGGACCACCGCTGCACCTACCTGTTCATCGCCCCGCCCATCGCGGTGGCCCTCGCCAAGCACCCGCTCGTGGAGCAGTACGACCTCTCGAGCGTGCGCGTCGCGTTCTCCGGTGCGGCGCCGCTGGATGCAGCGCTCGGCGAGGGGGTCGCCGCCCGCCTCGGCTGCGCGATGCTGCAGGGCTACGGCATGACGGAGCTGAGCCCGGCCTCGCACATCATGCCGCTCTCGGAGGCCGGCCGGATGCCCCTGGACTCGGTCGGCGTGACGGTGCCCAACACGCAGTGCAAGCTGCTCGACCCGGCCACGGACGAGGAGATCCCGCTGCCCCCGGCGGAGAAGGGCCCAGAGGCCGTGAGCGCGCCCGGGCAGCTGCTGGTCCGGGGGCCGCAGGTGATGCTCGGCTACCTCAACCGCCCGGACGCGACCGCCGCGACGATCGATCCGGACGGGTTCCTGCGGACGGGGGACATCGCCACGGTCCGCGCGGACGGCGTGGTGACGATCGTGGACCGGCTCAAGGAGCTCATCAAGTACAAGGGCTACCAGATCGCGCCGGCAGAGCTCGAGGCGGTGCTGCTCACCCACCCGCAGATCGCGGACGCCGCCGTGATCGGGGTGCGGGCGGACGACGGCGAGGAGGTCCCCAAGGCGTTCGTCGTCCGCCAGCCGGGTGCCCAGCTGGGCGACGAGGACGTCATGGCGTTCGTGGCCGAGCACGTCGCCCCGTTCAAGAAGGTCCGCGCCGTCGAGTTCCTCGACGCGATCCCCAAGTCCTCCTCGGGCAAGATCCTCCGGCGCGAGCTGCGGGCGGCGGAGCGGGGCTGAGGCCTCCGGCGACACGTTGGTGCGCGCAGCAGGTCCCGGTTGGCGCTGAGCGCGCCCCTGATGGATTACTGGAAGGGCAGCGGATCCAGGAAAGACTCAGGAGCAGGACCATGGAATCGACCGAGTATGCCGTCATCGGGGCCGGGCTGGCGGGCGCCTCCACCGCCTGGCACCTGGCGGCCCGCGGCCACGAGGTGACCGTCCTCGAGCGTTCGACCCCCGCGAACGATGCCGGCAGCTCCCACGGTTCCGCGCGGATCTTCCGCTACGCATACGAGGACGAGTTCTACACGCGGCTCCTCCAGCGCTCGGAGGAGGGCTGGGCGGAGCTGGCCCGGCTCGGCGGCCGCGAGCTCATCACCGCCACCGGGTCCGTCGACTACGGCGCCGAGCGCGACCCCGCGGCGCTCGCCGGGGTCCTCGCGGCCTGCGGGGTCGGGCACGAGCTGCTCGGCGCCGAGGAGGCCCGCGGGAGGTGGCCCCAGATCGCGTTCGACACCGACGTGCTGTGGCACCCCGGTGCGGGGGTGATCGATGCCCAGGAGACGGTGATGGCGATGGTCGGCGCCGCCGCGGACCACGGCGCCCGGCTCGAGACCGGCTGGGCCGCCGAGTCCGTGGTCCGCGACGGGCCCGCGTTCGTCGTGACCGCGGAGGACGGGCGGACGCTGCGCGCCGGCCGGGTGGTCGTCGCCGCGGGCGGCTGGCTGCCGCGGCTGCTCGGGGCGCTTCCCCTGCCGGAGGGGTTCCTTGGCGCCATGCCGCACCTCGAGGTCCGGCAGGAGCAGGCCTACCACTTCCCCTACGCCGAGTCGCCGGCCGAGGCGTCCGCGACGTGGCCCACGTTCATCCACATGCGCCGGGGCTGGACGGCGTACGGGCTCCCGGGCGGGCGCGACGCAGGGTTCCGTGGGCAGAAGATCGCCGAGTTCAACGGAGGCAAGATCCTTCCCTCGGCGGCGGACCAGGACGGGGTGATCGACCCGGAGAACCGGCGCCGCGTCGTCGAGTACGTGCGCGAGTGCCTCCCGGGCCTGGTCCCCGAGCCCTACGCGGAGACCACGTGCCTGTTCACCAACACGCCGACCGAGGACTTCGTCATCGACTCCGCCGGCGGCATCACGGTGGTGTCCCCGTGCTCGGGGCACGGGGCCAAGTTCGCGCCTGTGATCGGCGAGCTCGCGGCGGACTCGGCCTCGGGCGCAGGGGAGGTGCCCGCGCGCTTCCGCGTGGCCCGGTAGGCCCCTCAGCGGCCGGCGTACTCCCGGGGCGTCATGCCGAGCACCGCGCGGAAGTCCCGGGTGAGGTGGGGCTGGTCGGCGTAGCCGAGGCTGTGGGCGAGGTCCGCAAGCGGCGTGCGGGGATCGGCCCGCAGCCGTTCGGCCGCGACCTGGATCCGCCGCCGCCGCATGAGCGCAGCCGGTGTCGGGCCCATGAAGTCGGCCGCAAGGCGGTCGAGGGAGCGCTCGGAGGCCCCCATCGCGGCCGCGAGGTCCGCCACCTTCAGCAGGCCCGGGTGCGAGTCGGCGAGCTCGGCCATGCGGTTGGCCTCGAGCCCCCGCGGATCCGCGGCCGGCACGAGCCCCACGATCCAGCGCAGCACCGCGTCCGCGGCCTCGGCGTAGCGGGTCTCCGCCGGCTGCTCCGAGGCCATGGAGTGCACGACGGCGCGGTGCACCTCGGGCGCGTCGAGGTCGCGTTCGGCGTCGGCGAACTCCGCGGGCCGCGGGGCGAACAGCGGCGTGGCCGCGGGCCGCAGCAGCATCCCCACGCCCCAGCCGCGGCCGGCGAGCGTGCGGGTGGAAGCCGACGTCGCGGGCCCGTAGACGGCGAACCTCTCCGGCTCGGCGACCACGTTGAGCGCAGGGTAGCCGAGGACCAGCTGGCGCACGGCCTGGCCCTCCGGGAGGTCCCATTCGACGATCCATAGGTGCCGGACGGCGTGCGCGGCCCAGGCCGGCGGGGCGATCCTCGCGATCGGGGCCCGGGGATCGGGGGTCAGCTCACCACGGGATGTCGGCTGCACAGGCCACAGCCTAGGCGGTGGCGGGATTCTTCAAGAGCGCTGCCCGCGGGCGCGGCTAGCGTGGCCGCATGAGCGAACAGACAGAAGAGACCAGCACCGCTCCGGGCAGCCGCGCCGCCAACGGCGAGCACACCGTCAACGGCATGCCGCGCGGCTCGACCTCGCTGACGCCGTTCATCGTGGTGGACGGCGCCGAGGCCGCGATCGGCTTCTACGGGGCCGTGTTCGGCGCGCGCCTCCTCTCCCGGACCGACATGCCCGGCCCCGACGGACGGCCCCTCGTGGCGCACGCCGTCCTGGACTTCCCGTCCGGCCGGCTCGAGCTCGGCGACGCGAATCCGCAGTACCACCTCGTGCTCCCGCCGGCGGGGGACGACGACTGCTATTCCCTGGCCGTCTACGTCCCGGATGTGGACGCCGCCGTGGACCGGGCCGTCGCCGGCGGTGCCACGGTCCGGGAGCCCGCCACGGACTTCGTCTCGGGGGACCGCTTCGCGAGCATCCGCGACCCGTTCGGCATCCGCTGGTCCATCATGACCCGCGTGGAGGACCTCTCCGACGACGAGGTGAAGGCCCGCATCGAGGCGTGGGCCGCGTCGCTGGGCGGCTGAAGCGCCTTCAGGGGGCGCCGTCCGCCCGGATCCCGGCGAGGAACGCCGGGAACTGCCAGCCGCCGAAGAAGCCCAGGGCCTCGATCCAGCTCGCCTCCGTCCGGGCGTCGGCGGGCGCCCCCGCGGCGGTCATCGAGCGCGCCAGGACGGTCAGGCCCTGGGCGCTCGAGGCGAGCCGGGCGGAAGCCGCGGACAGCAGCGCGCCGGCCCGCGCGTCGTCGCCCGCCACCCTCCGCACCGCCTCGGCGAGGTGGAGGCGGCAGAGGCGCGCGCCGTCGTCGTGCGTCCCGGCGGCGGCGCCGGCGGCGGCGCCGAGGCAGGCCGGGCAGGCGGCCGGCGCCCACTCGTCCGCCGTGGCCTCGCACCAGCGGCGGGTGTGGCGCAGGAGGTTCGCCTCGGCGGCCAGCGCCGCGCTGTCCGAATTCGCATACCCGAGCGCGAACCCCTCCCGCGGCGCCCCCGCGAGCTGCGCGCACAGGTAGCACGGGCGCGAGGGGATGAGGGCGGCCTCGGCGCGGCGGCCCCAGCCGCGCGGCCGGGCCAGCCGGGCGGACAGGGTGCGGCAGAGGTCCTCGTAGAGGACGCACACGTCGAAGGGCTGGTGGCCGCCGCGGCCGCCGACCCCGGCCTCCCACAGCTCGATCTCCACCACCGCGTACGCCCACGTGTGCCGGGGGCAGAAGCCCAGCGAGGCGCGCAGCCAGGACCGCACCGCGGCGTCCATGATGTCGCCGTGGACGAACGCCCACAGGAGGCGCGTCTCCTCCGTGGTGAGCAGCAGCGGCCCCGCAGGAAGCAGCCCGAAGCGGTCCGGAACAGCCATGCCCGCCTCCTCGCAGCGCGCTGGATGATGCGACTGTACCCCTGAGTAGCGTAGGATGCTGGGCGATGTTTGCCGCATCAAGCAAACTCAACACCCTACGGATTGGAGTCACCATGCCCACCGTCAATGCCTACGCAGCACCGGGCGCCGCTGAGCCGCTCGTCAAGACCACCATCGAGCGCCGCGAGCTTGGCCCGCATGATGTCCTCATCGAGATCAAGTACGCCGGCATCTGCCACTCTGACATCCACACGGTCCGCGGGGACTGGGGCCCCCAGCAGTACCCGCTCACGCCCGGGCACGAGATCGCGGGCGTCGTCACCGAGGTCGGCAACGAGGTGACCAAGCACACCGTCGGCGACCGCGTCGGCGTGGGCTGCATGGTCAACTCGTGCGGCCACTGCGTGAACTGCGAGAAGGGCAACGAGCAGTACTGCCTCGAGGGCAACGTCGGCACCTACGGTGCCGTGGACCGCGACGGCACCATCACCCAGGGCGGCTACTCGACCCACGTGGTGGTGACCGAGGACTTCGTCCTGCGGATCCCGGACGGCCTCGACCTCGACGTCGCGACCCCGCTCCTGTGCGCGGGCATCACCACGTACTCGCCGCTGAACCGCTGGGGCGCGGGCCCGGGCAAGAAGGTGGCCGTGGTGGGCCTGGGCGGCCTGGGCCACATGGGCGTCAAGATCGCCCACGCCATGGGCGCCGAGGTCACCGTGCTCTCGCAGTCGCTGAAGAAGAAGGAGGACGGGCTGCGGCTCGGCGCGGACCACTACTACGCCACGTCCGATCCCGAGACGTTCGAGAAGCTCGCGGGCACGTTCGACGTCATCCTCAACACCGTCAGCGCCCCGATCGACCTCAACGCCTACCTCGGCCTGCTCGCCGCGGGCGGCGCCATGGTCAGCGTGGGGGCCCCGCCGGAGTCCCTCGCCGTCAACGCCTTCAGCCTGATCGGCGGCGGCAAGACCCTCGCCGGGTCGATGATCGGCGGCATCCGCGAGACCCAGGAGATGCTGGACTTCTGTGCCGAGCACGGCTTCGGCGCGGACATCGAGCTGATCCCCGCGGAGCAGATCAACGAGGCCTACGAGCGCGTGCTCGCCTCGGACGTCCGCTACCGCTTCGTCATCGACGCCGCGACGTTCTGACGGCCGCGTCCCGAGCGGGCTGCGCCTCTCTGCGCGTCCGCTCGGACGCACGACGGCGCGCCGCACCTTTCCGGGTCCGGCGCGCCGCTGCGGTGGCGCCCCGCAGGGGCCCGCGGCCTAGGTGAAGCGCACGGCGTTCCATTCGAGCACGCGCGGCTCGGCCAGGCCCTCGAGCACGAACGGGTCGTCGGCGATGAACCGCTCGGCGTCCTCGCGCGAGCTGAAGAGCCCCATGGAGCTGGCCGCGGGGTCCGGTGTCTGGAACGGGCCGAGCGCGAGGAGGCCGCCGCCGTCGGCCCGGAAGGCCTCGTAATAAGCTTTGTGGCGCGGATAGACCTCGAGCACGCGAGCCCGGTCGGCGCCGTCGCGCAGGGTGTAGAACACCACGAATTCCATGCCCGGATCCTAGCCGGGAAGGGGGCCTAGGCGGCCCGTCGGTCGCGTCCCGGATCCGCGTCGTCGCGGTCCTGGCGGGAGGAGCGGTCCTGCGGGGGCTGGCCGCCCCGCGCGGAGTCGCTCTCGTCCCTCTGCCTGCGGATCCATTCCTGCCGGTGCTCATGCACGGTCGCTCGCCGCTTCACTGTCCTGTCCTTCCTTCGGCTCTGCGTCCTGCGTATCCGTAACCACTACCCGTCCGCGCGGCGGCAAACCGTCCAAGGGGCCCGCGGGCCCCGGCGGCTCCGGCTAGATCGCGTTCCAGCCGTTGTCCGAGGCGAGGACCACGCCGTTGATGTTGGTCGCATCCCTGCTGAGCAGGAAGGTGATGGAGGCGGCCAGCTCGGAGGCCTGGGCCGCGGGCGGGAGGACCGCGCCGAACAGCGGCGCGATGACCTCCTTGGCCAGGTCGGAGTCCATGGGCGCCTCGATGTGGGTGACCGTGGCGCCGGGGGCCACGGCGTTGACCCGGATGCCCTTGCGCCCGTACATGACCGCGGCGCTCCTAGTCAGCCCATTCACCGCGTGCTTCGACGCGGTGTAGGCCGCCCCCGCCGCGGAGCCGCGCAGGCCGGCCTCGGAGGAGACGTTCACGATCGACCCGCGGCCGGCCCCGAGCATCAGGGGCAGCACGGCGCGCGAAAGCCGCACCACCGAGGTGACGTTGACCGCCATGACCCGCTCCCAGATCTCGTCGGGAAGCTCGTGCAGGCCGTGGAAGTGGTCCATGATCCCGGCCACGTTGGCCAGGGCGTCCACCCGCCCCCCAGCGGCCGCCACGAGCCGCTGCACGGAGTCCTCGGCGCTGACGTCCCCGGCGACCGGGACGATCCCCAGGTCCGGGACTTCGGCGACAAGGTCGTCGAGCCTCTCCTGGCTCACATCACCGGCGATGACCCGACCGCCTTCCTTGGCGACCCGGAGCGCCGTCGCCCGTCCAATTCCGGAGCCGGCTCCGGTGACGATGACCGTCTGGCCGTCGAAACGGCCCGGGGTGATGACTTCCTGCCACTCGGGCACGGCGGCCTCCTCGGATTCGGCGGGAACTGTCTCGCGGGTGTGCGCGGGGTGCGCGGCATGCGGCCAGCATTCCACGCAGGCCTCGGCCCGGATAGGACCGAACGGCCCCCGCCGCGTGCGGAATGCGGGGGAGCGCGGCGGCGTTGACCCAGACAGGTAGTTGACGAGTCCACAACATCGACGGAGCGCAGCAGCATGGAGCAGGGCATCAGGAGCATCGGCATCCTCGGGGCGGGCCGCGTCGGCACCGCCGTGGCCCGGGAGGCCCTCAAGGCCGGGTTCGAGGTGCGGATCGCCACCGCGAAGCCGGTCGAGGACATCGCGCTCATCGTGGAGATCATCACCCCCGGCGCGCTCGCGGTGACGGCGGCCGAGGCTGCCCAGGCGGACCTCGTGGTCCTGGCCCTGCCGCTGCACAAGTACCGCACGCTCGACTCCGCCGCTCTCGCCGGCCGGGTGGTCGTCGACGCCATGAACTACTGGGAGCCGACGGACGGGACCATGCCCGAGCTGGCAGGCCGCGGTTCCTCCGAGGTGGTCCAGGACTTCCTCGCCGCCTCGCACGTGGTCAAGACCCTCAACCACATCGGCTACCACGAGCTCGAGGCGGACGGCCGCCCCGCGGGCTCCCCGGGCCGCCGCGCCCTCGCCGTCGCGGGGGACGACCCCGACGCCCGCGGGCGCGTGCTCGCCTTCATCGACGCCCTCGGCTACGACGCCGTCGATGCCGGGTCCCTCGCCGCCGGGCGAGCCCTCGAGCCGGGCACCGAGGCCTTCGCCGGGGCGCACGACGCCGCGGGGCTGGCCGGGGCGCTCGGGCGCCACGCGGCGTCGGCCGCCGGGAGCGCCGCGGCGGCGTAGGCGCGGCGCCGCCAGACGCCTCGTCGCACCCGAGACGCCCTCGGGGCGTCCTGCTCGCGAGGAGGCGCCTCCTCCTTCGCCCTCGAGGCCGATCAGGCCGCCGCGGCCGTGTGCTCCCGCAGCTGGACGCTGGCCCGGACAGCGGCGCGGAGGGCGGGGAGGCCGCCGTCGAGCGCGCCGGCGGCGCGGGCCTGGACGAGAATGTTGCCGAGGGCGGTGGCCTCGACGGGGCCGGCGAGCACGGGGAGCCCGGTCGCGGCGGCGGTGAGACGGCAGAGGAGCTCGTTCTGCGAACCTCCGCCGACCACGTGGACGGCGCCCGGGCGCCGCCCGGAGAGCTGCGCGGCCTGGGTGAGGGTGCGGGCGTAGGCGGCGGCGAGGCTGTCGAGGATGCAGCGCACGACGGCGGCCGGCTCGTCCGCGAGCACCTCGCCGCCGGGGGTGCCGGCCCGCGCGGCGGCGGCGCGGATCCGCTCGGGCATGCCGCCCGGCGCGAGGAATTCCTCGGCGTCGACATCGATCTGCGGGCCGCCGGCGGGCAGGGCTGCCGCGGCGGCGAGCAGGGCCTCGAGCTCCAGCCCGCGCCCCTCGGCGGCCCACTGCCGCTGGGATTCGGAGAGGAGCCAGAGGCCGCCGACGTTGCGCAGGTAGCGGATGGTGTCGTGTACCCCGCGCTCGTTGGTGAAGTTCGCCGCGCGGCTGGCCTCGGTAAGCACGGGCTTGTCGAGTTCGACGCCCACGAGGGACCAGGTGCCCGAGGAGATGTAGGCGACGTCCTCGCCCTCGGATGCGGGGACCGCGGCGACGGCGGAGGCGGTGTCGTGGGAGCCCACCGCGACGACCGGCGTGTCCGGTGGCAGCCCCGTGCGCTCGGCTACCGCGGGGAGAAGCGTCCCGTAGGTCTCGCCGGCGACGATGAGCTCGGGGAAGAGGCCCTCGGGCAGGCCGAGCTCCTCGAACAGCTGCGCCGACCAGATGCCGGTGCGGGCGTCGAGGAGCCCGGTGGTGGAGGCGTTGGTCTCCTCGGTGCGGCGGGAGCCGGTGAGCCAGAACGCGAGCAGGTCCGGGATGAGCAGGGCCTGGTACCCGTGGAGCCGCGGCTCCGCGGCGAGCTGGTAGAGCGTGGTGAACGGCAGGAACTGCAGGCCCGTCACCTTGTAGAGCTTCTCTGGTGGGACCTTCTCGTGGACCACGGGGACTGTGGCCTCGGTCCGGGCGTCGCGGTACGCGTGGACGGGCTCCTTGAGCCTGCCGGCCGCGTCGACGAGCCCGTAGTCCACGGCCCACGTGTCGATGCCGATGCTCTCGACCCGCAGCCCCCGCTCCGCCGCGAGCTCGCCTGCCTTCGCGAGGCCATCCTGGACCTCGGCGAAGATCCCGGGCAGGTCCCAGCGCAGGACTCGCTTGCCCGCGCTGTCCACGCCGTCGTCGATCACGCCGTTCGGGAAGCGGTGGACGACGTCGAGCGCGACGCGGGGCGCGCCGTCGTCCGCCCCCCGGTCTGGAGAAACCGTGGCGAGGATGACGCGCCCGGAGGAGGCGCCGACGTCGACCGCGACGAACGATCGGGTGCTCATCGGAGGAAGGCGGCGGCGACGCCGGCGTCGACGGGGACGTGCAGGCCCGTGGTGTGGGAGAGCTCGCTGCCGGTCAGGACCGCGGCGGCGTTGGCGACGTGCTCGGGCAGGACCTCGCGCTTGAGCAGGGTGCGCTGGGCGTAGAACTGGCCGAGCTTGTCCTCCTCGACCCCGTAGACCGCGGCGCGCTTTGCGCCCCAGCCGCCGGCGAAGATGCCGGAGCCGCGGACCACCCCGTCGGGGTTGATGCCGTTGACGCGGATGCCGTGCTCGCCCAGCTCGGCCGCGAGGAGGCGCACCTGGTGGGCCTGGTCGGCCTTGACGGCGGAGTAGGCGATATTGTTCGGGCCGGCGAAGACGGAGTTCTTCGAGGAGATGTACACGATGTCCCCGCCCATGCCCTGGGCGATCATGGCCTTCGCGGCGGCCTGCGAGACCAGGAAGGAGCCCTTGGCCATGACGTCGTGCTGGAGGTCCCAGTCCTTCTCGGAGGTCTCCAGCAGGGGCTTGGAGATGGACAGGCCGGCGTTGTTCACCACGAGGTCGATCCCGCCGAAGGCCAGCACCGTAGCGTCGACCGCGGCGGCGACCTGGTCGGCGTCGGTCACGTCCGCGCGCACCCCGATGGCGACGTCGGCGGTGCCGAGCTCCGCGGCCGCGGCCTGCGCCTTCTCGAGGTCGAGGTCGGCGATGACAACGCACGCGCCCTCGGCGGCGAGGCGGGTCGCGACGGCCTTGCCGATGCCTGAGGCCGCCCCGGTCACCAGGGCGATCCGGGTCGCGTGGGACTTGGGCTGGGGGAGGCGGGCGAGCTTGGCCTCCTCGAGCGCCCAGTACTCGATGCGGAACTTCTCCGACTCCTCGATGGGGGCGTAGGAGGAGACGGCCTCGGCGCCGCGCATGACGTTGATCGCGTTGAGGTAGAACTCGCCGGCGACCCGGGCGGTCTGCTTGTCCTTGCCGTAGGAGAACATGCCCACGCCCGGGATGAGCACGATGGCCGGGTCCGCCCCCCGCATGACCGGCGAATCGGCGTCCGCGTGGCGGCGGTAGTAGGCCGCGTACGCCTCGCGGTACCCGGCGTAGAGCTCCCTGAGCCGGGCGACGCTGTCCTCGATCGAGGCCTCGGCGGGCAGGTCGAGGACGAGGGGGGCGACCTTGGTGCGCAGGAAGTGGTCCGGGCAGGAGGTGCCCAGGGCCGCCAGGCGGGGGTGTTCCGCGGAGGCGAGGAACTGAAGGACCCGGGGGTCGTCGGTGTAGTGGCCCACCTGAGGCCGGTCGGTCGAGGCCAGGCCGCGGATCACGGGGGCGAGGGCGGCGGCCTTGGCGCGGCGCTCGGCCTCGGGCAGGGCGCCGTAGCCCTCCAGGGTGGGGCCGAACGGGTCGGGGCGGCCGTTGGCGGCGAGGTACTTCTCGGCCTCGGCGATGATCCACAGCGAGTTGGCCTCGGCTTCCTCGCTCGTTGCGCCCCACGCGGTGATGCCGTGGCCGCCGAGGATCGTGCCGACCGCCTCGGGATGGGCGGCCTTGACCGCGGCGATGTCCAGGCCGAGCTGGAAGCCGGGGCGCCGCCATGGCACCCAGACGACCTTCCCGCCGAAGATCTTGCCGGTGAGCGCCTCGCCGTCGGCCGCGGTCGCGATGGCGATGCCCGCGTCCGGGTGGAGGTGGTCCACGTGGGCGGCGTCGACGAGGCCGTGCATCGCGGTGTCGATCGACGGCGCGGCGCCGCCCTTGCCGTGGAGGCAGTAGTCGAACGCGGCGACCATCTCGTCCTCGCGCTCCACTCCCGGGTACACCCCCGCCAGCGCGCGGAGGCGGTCCAGGCGCAGCACGGCGAGGTTCTCCTCCCTCAGGGTCCCGAGGTCCCCGCCGGAGCCCTTCACCCACAGCAGCTCGACCGGCTCGCCGGTCACGGGATCGGTCTCGGTGCCCTTGGCGGAGGTGTTCCCGCCGGCGTAGTTGGTGGTCCGCCTGTCCGCACCCAGGCGGTTGGAGCGGGCGATCAGCTCCGCGACGGTCTGGTTCTGCGGCGGGTTCTGCTGCTGGTTCGGGTCCATGGTGTGGTGCATTCCTCTCAGGCGCCCCAGCCGGCCTGGGTGCCGCCGGTGCGGGTGTCGTTGATGAGCTTCTGGTAGCCGGAGGCGGCGTAGGCGGCCATCGGGTCCGCGGGCAGGCCGCGCTCCTCGCGCCAGGTGGCCAAGGCCGGGCGGACGTCGGTGTAGAAGGCGTCCATGAAGACCGCGTTCGCGGCGAGCACGTCGCGGCTGCGCTGGGCGTCCTCGAGGGCGGCGCGGTCGAGGAGGAGGGCGCGCAGGGTCATCTCCTGGACGTTGAGCACCGAGCGGATCTGGCCGGGGATCTTCTCCTCGAGGTTGTGGCACTGGTCGAGCATGAGCGCCACGCCGGAACCGGTCTCGAGGCCGCCGCCGCGGACCACCTCGACCATGATCCGGAAGAGCTGGAACGGGTCCGCCGCGCCGACGATCAGGTCGTCGTCGGCGTAGAAGCGCGAGTTGAAGTCGAACGAGCCCAGCTTCCCCAGCCGCAGCAGCTGGGCCACGATGAACTCGATGTTGGTGCCCGGGGCGTGGTGGCCGGTGTCCAGGCACACGAACGCCTTCTCGCCCAGGGCCAGGGTCTGGGCGTAGGAGGTGCCCCAGTCCGGCACGTCCGTGTGGTAGAACGCCGGCTCGAAGAACTTGTACTCGAGCACGAGCCGCTGGCCCTCGCCCAGGCGGGCGTAGATCTCGGCGAGGGACTCGGCGAGGCGGTCCTGGCGGCCGCGGATGTCGTCCTGGCCGGGGTAGTTCGTCCCGTCCGCGAGCCAGACCTTCAGGTCGCGGGAGCCGGTCGCGTCCATGACCTCGATGCACTCGAGGTGGTGCTCGACCGCCCGGCGCCGGACGGACTCGTCGGAGGAGGTGAGCGAGCCGAACTTGTAGACGTCGTCCTGGAACGTGTTGGAGTTGATGGTGCCGAGCCTCACGCCCAGACCCTCGGCATAGTCCCCCAGCGCGGCGTAGTCCTCGACCCTGTCCCACGGGATGTGCAGCGCGACGGACGGGGCCAGGCCCGTGAGCTCGTGGACCTTCGCCGCGTCCTGGATCTTCTCCTGAACCGTGCGGGGCGTGCCCGGGGTGCCGAAGACCTTGAAGCGGGTCCCGGAATTGCCGTAGGCCCAGGAGGGGACCTCGATCGCGAGGCCGTCGAGGGCCCCGGGGACGGTGGTGGGTGCGGTCATGGTCATTCTCCTGCCGTGGTGGGTGCGGTGCCGGCGGACGACGCCGTGTGGCCGGCCCGGGCGCCGTCGGTGCGGGCTGCGGCGAGCTGGGACTCGAGGTTGAAGACCTCCTCGAGGGGGACGAAGGCCTCGTCCGGGGGCGTGTCGATGCCGTCGA
Organism: Sinomonas sp. RB5; assembly: GCF_054063535.1. Classification (NCBI taxonomy): domain Bacteria; kingdom Bacillati; phylum Actinomycetota; class Actinomycetes; order Micrococcales; family Micrococcaceae; genus Sinomonas; species Sinomonas sp. RB5. Next base: position 155,051 of record NZ_JBSSGJ010000002.1, on the reverse strand, counting down.
AGAGGTCCGCCATCTCGGCCTGCCAGCGGGCGTTGACCTCGTAGGCGGCCATCCGGGACGCCGCGGCTTCGAGGCTGTCCGTCTCGACGTAGCCGATCAGCAGCCCGTCCGGGCCGAGGAAGAGCGAGTAGTTGTGCCAGCCGGCAGCCTCGAGCGCCTCGAGCATCTCGGGCCAGACGGCGGCGTGGCGGCGCCTGTACTCGTCGATGCGCTCGGGCTGGATCCGCTGCTGGAAGCAGATGCGCCGCCGCGGCGCTGCGGTGGGGGCCATGCCGTCCCTCGATCCTGAATCGTTTCAAATGGCTGCTGCCACCAGAGTACGGACGTCGTGGCGCAGAGGTCAACACCCTGCCGCGCTGCTGGCCATGCCCCCCGGGGGACTGCTGGGCCATGCTGTGCCGCCGTGGCGCCCAGAAGGCGATAGTCTCCGGAGCATGAGCCGTTCCCGATCGACGCCCTCCGGTCCAGCCGGTGCGGCCGCTGCCGGAACGGCCAGCGTCCGCGATGTGGCGGAGCGCGCCGGCGTGTCGGTGGGCACGGTCTCCAACGTGCTCAACCGCCCGGACATCGTCCGTGCGGCCACGGTCGAGCGCGTGCGCGCGGCCATCGCCGAACTCGGATTCGTCCGCAATGACGCTGCCAGGCAGCTGAGGGCGGGCCGCTCCACCACCATCGGGCTCCTCGTGCTGGACGTGCGCAATCCGTTCTTCACCGATGTGGCCCGCGGGGCCGAGGACGAGGCGGACTCGCACGGGCTCTCGGTCGTCATGGCGAACAGCGATGAGTCCCCGGAGCGTGAGGCCGCGCACCTCGACTACTTCGAGACGCAGCGGGTCCTCGGAATGCTCATCTCCCCGATCAAGGACCCCGGCGACCGGCTCGAGCGGCTCCGGGCCGCGGGAACCCCGGTGGTCCTCGTGGACCGCACCGCCGGAACGAGGAACCTGAGCTCGGTGGCCGTGGACGACGTCGAGGGCGGCCGGATGGCGGCCCAGCACGTGCTCGACCTCGGGCGGCGCCGGCTCGCCTTCGTGGGAGGGCCGCCCGACCTCGAGCAGATGCAGGACCGCCTCGCGGGGGTGGAGTCCGCCGTCGGCGCCGTGCCCGAGGCGAGCGTCGAGGCCATCGCCACCAAGGCCCTCACCTTCGAGGATGGGCGGCTCGCAGCGAAGGCCCTCCTCGGACGCCCGCCGGCCCAGCGGCCGGACGCGATCCTGGCGGGGAATGACCTCGTGGCCATCGGAGCGCTGCAGGTGCTCATGGGCGAGGGCCGGCTCAGGATCCCCGAGGACGTGGCGATCGTGGGCTACGACGACATCGACTTCGCCTCGGCCGCCGTGGTGCCGCTCTCCTCGGTGCGCCAGCCGCGCGAGCTCATCGGCCAGACCGCGGTGCGCATCCTGCGCGAGGAGGCCGAGGATCCGGGGCTCGGGCCGCGGCATGTCGTCTTCGAGCCCGAACTGGTCGTGCGGGCGTCCACGACGGGGCGCGCAGACTAGCCGTCGCGCCCCCGAATCCGGCCGCACCGCTGACCCGCGTCCGGCCGGACGCACTCGGCCCGGCGTGACGCACGCCGGTCGCTGACCCCCGGATTGCACCCGGCCCTTGACGTGGCCTGCCTCACGCTCCTACGATTCATGAAACGATTCAAGAAAACGTCTTCTGGGTCCTCCGGACTCTGCGCCGCAGAGAGGAGGAGGCCGTGGCCCCGTCCCCACCGCGCGGCGGATGCGCGGACTGGAGCCATCAGCAGCCCACCACGACCAGCGCCCTGCGGGGCCAGCGCCGGCTTGTCACCAACGTCGATGAAGGAAGTCAGCACATGAACACGTCAGCCGGGGACACCATCAGTCCCGACGCCACCATGGGGCGGCGCAACCCGAGGAGGGCCGCGATCAGCGGGTGGATCGGGAGCGCCCTCGAGTACTACGACTTCGCGCTGTACTCGACAGTCGCAGCGCTCGTCTTCCCGGGCATCTTCTTCCCGTCAGGGAACCCGACGGTCGCCATCATCGCCTCCCTCGCCACGTACGCGGTCGGCTACGTCTCCCGTCCGCTCGGGGCGGTCGTCCTGGGTGCCTACGGGGACCGCCACGGCCGCAAGAAGGTCCTCGTCTTCGCCATGCTGCTGATGGGCACCGCGACCTTCGCGGTGGGACTCCTCCCCACGTACCGCCAGGTGGGCCTGCTCGCGCCGGCCCTCCTGGTGGCCCTCCGCCTGATCCAGGGCTTCGCGGTCGCCGGTGAACTCGGCGGAGCCAGCGCGATGATCGTCGAGCACTCGCCCGACGCGAAGCGCGGGTTCTTCGCCAGCTTCAGCCTCCAGGGCACCCAGGTCGGCTCGATCCTCGCCACGGCCGCGCTCCTGCCCCTGTCCGCGATGCTGCCCGCAGACCAGTTCCAGTCGTGGGGCTGGCGCGTCCCGTTCCTGCTGAGTGCCTTCGTGATCCTCGCGGGGTACCTCATCCGTCGTCGCGTCCAGGAGCCCCCGGCCTACGTCGCCCAGTCCGCCCAGGCCGCAGTGAAGCGGCGGTTCCCCCTCCTCGAGCTCCTGCGCAGCTACCCGTGGGTCCTGGTCCGGTGCATCCTGATGACCTTCACCAACGTCATCGGCATGGCGACCCTGGTCTTCGGGGTGTCCTATGCGACGCAGAAGGGCTACGGCATCGGCTTCTCGGCCGGAGAGTTCCTCTGGGTCACCCTCGTGGCCAACATCGTCGCCGTGATCCTGATCCCCGTCTTCGGTGCCCTGTCCGACCGGATCGGGCGCAGGGCCCTCATGGTGGTCGGCGGCGTGGGCGGCGGCCTGCTGGCCACGGCATACCTCTGGGCCATCGACCAGAGGAGCCTGGTCCTCGTCTTCGTGTTCGTGGTCATCGTCCAGGGGGCGCTCTTCCAGATGTGGAACGCCACCTTCGCGACCTTCTTCCAGGAGCAGTTCCCCCTGCGGATCCGCGTGACCGGCTTCGCGGTGGCGCAGAACATCGGCCTCATGATCGCCTCGTTCTTCCCCAGCATCTTCACCGCGATCGCTCCCCCTGGGACCGCGAACGTCCCCCTCGTCATCGGAGGTGCCACCTTCGGCATCTGCGTCGTCGCCGGCCTGGCGGCGCTCCTCTCCCCGGACACGAAGGGCAAGTCCCTCGCGGACCTCGAGGACGAGAAGGCCTCGCTTCACCCGAGAAGCACCAGCGGCGTCTAGGCCCGCTCCTCGGCGGGGGGATCCCCGCGGTCCCCTCGCCGAGAGCCACCCCATCAGCACCTACACCACATCAAGCGGAGAAGCAGATGACCGAGAAGACCAAGGCCCCGAGCGCAGCGGTGTGGCCGGTGAAGCACAGTCCGCTGCTGCGGGCACCGCAGCGGTCCATCACGCGCAGCGGCCTTCAGGAGCTGATCCGCCGGCTCACCGAGAACCTGGTCGCCATCACGGATGAAACCGGTGAGTTCCTCCTCCGGCTGGACGACGGCCGGGTCATCGACACGAAGGGCTGGGCAGGCTGGGAGTGGACCCACGGGATCGGCCTCTACGGGATCTGGCAGTACTACGACCAGACCGGCGAGGACGGCATGCGCGAGATCATCGACTCGTGGTTCGCCGAGCGGCTCGCGGAGGGCACCACGAAGAACGTCAACACCATGGCACCCTTCCTGACGCTCGCCTGCCGCTACGAGGAGACGAAGGACCGCACCCTGCTTCCGTGGCTCGATGCGTGGGCCGAATGGGCCATGCGGTCCATGCCGCGCACGCCCCACGGCGGCATGCAGCACATGACCCTGGCAGAGGAGAACCACCACCAGCTGTGGGACGACACGCTCATGATGACCGTCCTGCCCCTGACGAAGATCGGCCTGCTGCTCGACCGCCCGGAGTACGTCAAAGAGGCAACCTTCCAGTTCCTCACCCACGTGGCCTACCTCATGGACCGCGAGACGGGGCTGTGGTTCCACGGCTGGTCCTTCGAGGGGAACCACAACTTCGCCAGGGCGCGCTGGGCGCGGGGCAACTCGTGGCTGACGATGGTCATCCCAGACTTCCTCGAGCTGACCGGCCTGCCGGAGTCGGACCCCGTGCGTCGGTTCCTCATCGAGGTCCTCGACGCCCAGGTTGCGGCCCTCGCCGCGGTGCAGGACAGCTCGGGACTCTGGCACACGCTCCTCGACGACCCGTCCTCGTACCTCGAGGCGTCGGCCACCGCCGGATTCGCCTACGGGATCCTCAAGGCCGTCCGCAAGGGCTACCTCAAGGCGGAGTACACGGCGACGGCCGAGCGTGCTGTGCAGGCCGTCATCCGGAACATCTCCGCCGACGGCGAGCTGCAGCAGGTGTCCTTCGGCACCGGCATGGGCCCGGACCTGGACTTCTACCGCAGCATCCCGCGCACCTCGATGCCGTACGGGCAGGCCATGGCGATCCTCTGCCTGGCCGAGTACCTGCGCACCTACTACTGACGTTGACCGTGATGGAGGAAATCTGATGGTTCTCGACTCGTTCCGACTGGACGGGAAGGTCGCTCTCGTGACGGGCGCGTCACGGGGTCTCGGGCAGGGCGCGGCGGTCGCGCTCGCCGAGGCAGGCGCCGACGTCGCCCTGCTCAGCCAGAGCGCGTCACGCGAGACGGCCGAGAAGGTCCGGGCCCTCGGCCGCACCGCCCACCTGATCGAGCAGGACCTCGTGACGGCGACCCCGGAGGAGCTGGACGAGTCGATCCAGTCCGTCGAGGCAGAGCTCGGGCGCATCGACATCCTCGTGAACAACGCCGGGATCATCCGCCGCGCCCCGCTCCTGGAGCACCCGGCCGCGGACTGGGACGCGGTGATGTCCGTCAACCTGGACGCCGTGTTCCATCTCTCGCAGGCCGCGGCGAGGCGGTTCGTGGCCAACGGCGGGGGGAAGATCATCAACGTCGCCTCGATGCTCTCCTTCCAGGGGGGCATCCTCGTGCCCGGGTACGCCGCGAGCAAGCACGCCGTCGCCGGGCTGACCAAGTCGTTCGCCAACGAGCTCGCCGCCCGCGGGGTGAATGTCAACGCGATCGCCCCGGGCTACATGGCCACCGACAACACCACGGCGATCCGTTCGGACGAGGCGCGCGAGAAGTCCATCCTGGACCGCATCCCTGCCGGACGCTGGGGCACCCCCGCCGACCTGCAGGGCGCCTTCGTCTTCCTCGCCTCCTCAGCGTCGGACTACGTCAACGGCGCCGTCATCCCCGTCGACGGCGGCTGGCTCGTCCGCTGACCTCCCCGCCTCAAGAACCCACCGACCCCTGCATTGGAGAAGCACCCCATGGACCAGCGTTACGCCACGAGCCCTGACCAGCTCCCGCACTTCGACACCGCCGCGCTGCGCGACCGGTTCCTGGTGCAGGACCTGTTCATCCCCGGGGAGGTCCGCGTCGCCTACACCCACCACGACCGGATCGTCCTCGGCGGAGCGGTGCCCGCCGGCGCACCGCTTCCCCTGCCCGTGTTCGAGGAGCTCCGCGCGGAGTACTTCCTGGCCCACCGCGAGATGGGGATCGTCAACGTGGGCGGCTCGGGCACCGTCACCGCCGATGGCGAGGTGCACACCCTCCCGAACGGCGCGTGCCTGTACCTCGGGCGGGGCACCCGCGACGTCGTCTTCGCCGACGCGCCGGACGGGGACGAGGGCGGCGCCCAGTTCTACCTGTTCAGCGCCCCCGCCCACACCGCCTATCCCAGCCAGCTGGTGCTCAAGGGGCAGGGCACCGCGCGCGAGCTCGGCGACCAGCTCACCAGCAACCGACGGTCCCTGAACCAATACATCCACGAGAACGGCATCAAGTCCTGCCAGATCGTCATGGGCGTGACCGAACTCCACCCCGGGTCCATGTGGAACACGATGCCGGCCCACACCCACGACCGGCGCACCGAGTGCTACCTGTACTTCGACGTTCCGCAGGACGCCCGGGTCATCCACCTGATGGGGCGCCCCGACGAGACGAGGCATCTCGTGGTCGCGGACCGGCAGGCCGTCATCTCCCCGTCCTGGTCGCTGCATTCGGGCGTCGGCACCGCCGCCTACTCGTTCGTCTGGGCCATGGCAGGGGAGAACCAGTCCTTCGATGACATGGACGCCGTCCCTGTCACCATCCTGAAGTGAAGGGCGCCACGATGAGCGGACCCCTTGACGCACTCAGCGCAGCCGGGCTCGTGCCCGTGGTGGTGCTCGACGACGCCGCCGACGCCGCGCCGCTCGCCGCAGCCCTCGTCGGCGGCGGCCTGCCGGTCGCGGAGGTGACGTTCCGGACGGAGGCGGCTGCCGAGGCAGTGCGCATCATGGCCGCCCGCGGGGACATGACCGTGGGCGCAGGCACCGTGCTGACCGTCCAGCAGGTCGACGACGCGGTCGCGGCTGGCGCCTCCTACGTCGTCTCGCCGGGCCTGAGCAGGGCGGTCGTGGAGCGCTGCCAGGAGAAGGGCGTGCTGGCGCTGCCCGGCGCCGTGACCGCCACCGAGATCCAGGCAGCCCTCGAGCTGGGGCTGAGCACCCTCAAGTTCTTCCCCGCCGGCACCTCCGGCGGCCCTGCGGCGATCGCAGCACTTGCGGCGCCGTTCGCCGGCGTGCGCTTCGTGCCCACCGGCGGCGTCGGCCCCGAGAACCTCCACGACTACCTCGCGATCCCCGCCGTCGCAGCGGTGGGCGGATCATGGATGGTGCCCAGGGACCGCATCCGGGGCGGAGACTTCGCCGGGATCACCCGCCTCACGTCCGAGGCTGTCGCCCTGGCATCCGGGTCCGCAGTGGGGGAGGGCACCCCGTGAGTGCCCCGCTGCAGGAAGGCACGGCGGCGCGCACCGACGTCGTGACCCTCGGCGAGACGATGGCGCTGTTCAAGGCCGGTGCGGCCGGCCCGCTCGCCCATGTCCACGGCTGGAGCCTGGGCATCGGCGGAGCCGAGAGCAACGTGGCCGTGGCACTCCAGCGCCTGGGGACCCCGGTGACCTGGATCGGACGGGTGGGCGCCGACAGCCTGGGCGACCTCGTGGTGCGCGAGCTCGTGGCGGAGGGCATCGACGTCCGTTCCGTGCGCGATGCCGCCCCCACCGGGCTGATGGTCAAGGAACGACGCACCGCCGACGCTCTGAAGGTCTGGTACTACCGCGCGGGAAGCGCCGGCTCCCGCCTGGCCCCCGAGGACCTGCCCGCCGGAGTGATCGAGCAGTCCCGCCTTCTGCACGTCACCGGCATCACCCCGGCCCTCTCGCCCTCGGCGGCCGCCGCTGCCCATGACGCCATCGACCGTGCCCGGGCGGCCGGGGTGCTCGTGTCCTTCGACCTGAACTACCGTGCAGCCCTGTGGTCCCAGGAAGCCGCGGGGGAGCAGTATCGGCAGATCATCGCCAAGGCAGACATCGTCTTCGCCGGCGACGACGAGGCCGCGATCGCCGTCGGCCCCGCTCCCGACCCGTGGGAGCTGGCCCGGCGCATTGCCGCCCTGGGCCCTTCGCAGGTGATCCTCAAGCGCGGCGCCCAGGGCTGTCTGGCCTTGGTGGACGGGGCCGGGCACGCCCGGGAGGCCGTGCCCGTGAAGGCCGCCGACACGGTCGGGGCGGGGGACGCCTTCGTCGGCGGGTACCTCTCGGAACTGCTCCTTGGAGCGGACGTCGACCAGCGGCTCCTGCTGGCCGCCCAAGTGGGCGCGTTCGCCTGCCTGGTGCCGGGCGACTGGGAGGGCGCGCCCCGCAGGAGCGAACTGCACCTGCTGGACCCGCACGACCCAGTCACCCGCTGAGCAGGCTCCGGCAGGGCCGGCCCGCAGGGCGGTGCGTCAGTCCTTGAGCGTCCTCACCGGGGGCCCGGGCCTTCCTCACTGGGGCCGTTCCCGGGACCCCTGACGATGGAACCGCCCTGGATCACGTAGTCCAGGCGCGTGTCGGCGAGGACCGAGAGGTCGGCGACGGGATCTTCGCCGGTAATCACGAAATCGCCCTGGGCGCCGGGGGCGATGACTCCCAACTGGCCTTCGCGCTGGAGCAGGGCAGCGGCGGTCGTGGTGGCACTGCGGATCACGTCGATGGCCGGCTGGATCTTGCCCCTGATGGCGAACTCCTTGGCCTGGTGGGCCTGCATGCCGCCCAGCAGGTCGGACCCGTAGGCGAGGTTGATGCCTGCCTCGTGGGCTCTGCCGAGCGCCTCGTACCCGCCGTCGAGCACTTCGGCCACCTTCTCCCAGTTCTCCTGTGAGAGCCCGAAGTTGCGCCCCTCCCGCTCCAGCGCCCAGTAGGTCACGAGGTTCATGGTGAGGAAGGCGTTGTGCTCCTTGAAGAGCTCCAAGGACTCGTCATCGAGAAGGTTTCCGTGCTCGATGCCCCGCACTCCGGCGCGGAGGGCCCTGTTGATCGCCCGGCCCGTGTAGGCGTGGGCGGTGACATAACGGTTGGCGGCCTCGGCTTCCTCGACTGCCGCTTCGATCTCTGAGACGGAGTACTGGGTGGAGTCGATGCGGTCTGTGGGCGAGGCCACGCCGCCGCCGGCCATGATCTTGATGTGGTGGGCCCCCTTGCGCAGTTCGTCCCGGGCCGCCTGGCGCACTTGGTCGACTCCATCGGCCAGGCGACCGATGTGCGGGCAGCAGTAGCCGCCGTCGTGGGCAGCCCGTCCTCGCGGCCTCGGGTCGGCGTGGCCGCCGGTCTGGGACAGCGCCTTGCCGCCGAAGAACAGGCGGGGTCCGCGCAGGAGGCCCTCGGCCTGGGCGTCGTGGAGCCCGAAGTCGGCCCCGGCAACGTCGCGCACGGTGGTGAAGCCCCGGTCCAGCATGTTGCCCATGAGTCTGGCCGTGTTCAGGGCAGCGTAGTTCGGCGACCACTCGCCGAGCTGGGTGAGGTCCGCGGTTGCGGCCGTGACGTGCACGTGGCAGTCGATCAGGCCCGGCAGGACGAACTTGCCGCTGGCATCGACCGTGGCCTGTCCGGCGGCAGCCAGGTCCGCCCCGATCTCGGCGATGGTGCCGTTGACGACTCTGATGTCCCCCTCTCGGTACTCGCCCGCGGAAGCGTCGAGGTAGCGCGCGTTCGTGATGAGCAGGTCGTAGGGCATCTCTTACTCCTTCGCGGCGGCGATGATCGCCTGTGCGCCGTGGCGGGCTATGGTCTGGACGGTATCGACGTCGTCGTCGGTATAGGCGCCCTCGGCATCGAGGACATTCAGGACCGCGACAGTCTTCCCCGCTGCGATGACGGGCACATTGATGATGGAGCCGCAGCCGAGACTCGCGATGAGCTCGGCATCCTTGAAGATCCGGTCCACGTCGGCGCGGCTCTTCCCGAAGAAGGGGACTTGCTCCTCGAGGCTGGCTCGGAGCCAGTCGGCGGCCACGTCAGTGCCGACCTGCTTGCGGCCCCCCACCGGGTATTCGGCGGGACGGGAGGAGTGGATCCTCTCCATCTCCTGGCCGTCCTTGCGGAAGGCGAGGACCGTGAAGAGCCGGAAGCCGACAGCGCAGGCGATGGCCTCTTCGACGGTGGGGATGTCAGTGGGCTGCTGGGTATTCAGCGGGGTTCTCCTTGCCGATGATTTCCTTGGCGGTGATGTCCTCGAGCGAGCGTCCGGCCGTGCGGACCGCGAAGAGCAGGGTGCAGACGACGCCGACGGCGAGGACTGCGGTCGTCATGCCGAAGACTCCGGCGAAGCCCCACTGCGTCGCGAAGATTCCAATGATCAGGGGAGCGGTGATGGAGCCGACGCGCCCGAACGAGGAGCTCAGGCCGACCCCGGTGGCGCGCAGCCAGGTGGGGAAGACCTCTGGGGTGTAGGCGTAGACGCCGGCGTAGGTGCCGTTGAGGAAGAACGAGAGGGCGATGCCGGCCACGGTGATCCACAGCGTGTCCGTCATCGCGCTGAGCCAGAAGGCACTGACGGCTGACCCGACCAGGTAGATCGCGATGGTGAACTTGCGGTCCAGCTTCTCGTTCAGCCACGCGGCGCTGAAGTACCCAGGGATCTGGGCCAGGTAGATGTACAGGGAGAACGTGAAGCTGCTGGTGACGGTGAGGCCCTTGCTGATCAGCAGGGTGGGAATCCAGGAGAAGAAGCCGTAGTAGGAGAAGGTGATGACGAACCAGATTAGCCAGGTGACAGCGGTGATCCTCCACATCGCCGGTCCCCACAGGAACGCGATGGCTCGGCCCAGCGAGAATTTCACCGGGGCCGGTTCCGCAGCGTGGTGGGGGTCTGGTTCGGGGAGCGGGGCGCCTGTGGCATCGAGGACGCTCTGCTCGAAGTGGGCGACGACCTGCTCGGCCTCGGCGACCTTGCCGAGGTTCTGCAGGTAGCGCGGCGACTCGGGCAGGGAGCGCCGCCACCAGAGCAGCATCACGATGGGAAGGAAGGTGATGACCTGCGCCCAGCGCCAGCCCTGGGGGATTTCGGGGACAACGAAGCGCCCGATGAGCGCTGCCGCCACGAAGCCGAAGGAGAAGAACCCGGACAGGGCGCCAATGAACCAGCCGCGCCGGTGGCGGGGCACGAACTCGGACAGGAACGGGGCGATGATGGCGCTCTCGGCACCGGCGCCAGCACCGGCGAGGATCCGCGCGATGAGGAAGACCTCGAAGTTCCAGGCGGACGCGGCCACGAGGGAGGCCACCGCGTAGAGGGCCAACGAGTACATCATGACCTTCTTGCGGCCCAGCCTGTCGCCGAGGTAGCCGGCGAAGAAGGCGCCGAACAGGAAGCCGAAGGGGGCGGCCGATGCAACGAGCCCCAGCTGTCCGGAGGACAGGGCGAAGACGTGGCGGACGTCGGGCATGAGGAAGGCGACGATCGCGCTGTCCATGCCATCGAAGGTGTACCCGAGGCCTCCGATGAGGAGGAGGACGTAGTGCGGCCTGCAGAGCGGCAGCCGGTCTAGCCTTGCGGAAAGGGACACAACTTGCTCCTTGGGGGATAGCGTGATCGGACGGTTCGATCCGCTTGATCCGACATCGTAGGCGCAAGGTCTTTTGCAGACAATGTCCTTCTGCAATAGTTTTTTCAAGGGGAAGGGGCGGTGTGGCCAGCAACGAAACGGTGCCGAGGGTCGGCGAGGCTGACTCCGTCGAGGACTGGCTGCGCTCACTGCTGCCGGACAAGGCGCTGGGAGGAAGCGCGCACCAGGTGTTCGCCCTGATCGCGAGCCAGCCCGCCAAGGCCGCGTTCGCCCCGGCAGCGGAACTGGCCGAGCTGGTGCAGACGAGCATCTCGAGTGTGACGAGGATGGCCCAGCGGCTCGGCTACGCGGGGTGGCCCGACCTGCAGCGCGACCTGAGGGCGCGCTATCTGGCCCACCTGTCGATGCTTGAGGTCTCCGAGAGCCACCGCACGGCGGATTCCCCCTTCCGGGCCTCGCTCCGCCAGGACGCGGACTCCCTGGCGAGCCTCCTGCGCGGGGTGGATGAGGAGCGCATCGCACGGATCGTCGCTCTGCTGGCCCAGTCGGAGAACATCTACGTCACTGCCCAGGGAAGCTATGCCGCCGTGGGCCACGCGTTCGTGCACAACATGCAGATCGCCGGGTACCCGGCGCGCTCCCTCCTCGACAATCCCGCAGGCCTTGCCAATGCGGTGGCCAGGATGGGACCGGGGGACACCCTCGTCGTCTGCTCGTACTGGCGCCTGTACGACGTTGCCGTGACTGCCGCGACGGAAGCAAAGGCCAACGGCGCCACGGTGGTGGTGCTGGCGGACAACCTCTCCCTGGCGCTCGAGAAGTCAGCGGACGAGGTCGTCCTCACGCCGGCTGAGAGCATCTCGTTCTTCCCCTCGCTCACGGGGGCGATGGCCGTCCAGCAGGGAATCGTGGCGACCCTCGCGAAGCTCGACGATGAACGCACGCGGACGAGCCTGATGGCGGTGGAACGCAGTTGGGAGAAATTCAACCTGCTGCACCGGTCCGCGCCGCGCCACATGCCCTAGGCGGGCCGGGCTCCGGGGTAATCCCCCGTCCGCGCCGACGGGTAGCCCGCGGCCCGACGGGGTATATGCACCGCGGAGGCATCGACGAGCGGAGACCGGGATGACAGCGGAGGCACCAGTGGCGGCGGCACACGGCGCGGCACCAGGGCGCATCAGGGCCTGCAGGGAGCTCAGGCCCGGGATGGACATCGAGGCCAGGGTGGGCGGCGTGTGGCACTTTGGCGGCCGCGTGCTGGAGATCCACCCGAGCATGGGCCTCTTCTGGGCGGAGTCGCCGGCGGGCGAGCGGCGCATCATCGAGTTCGAGGAGTACGAGGTCCACCGGCGGGCCTCGGGCCCCGACGCTGCGTAGCGCTGGAGGTCGCGCAGCCGAGGCGCGTCGTCAGTCGGTTTCGGGGCCCGAGCAGTAGATGCACCCGCCCGCCTGCGGGGCGCCGGTGCAGACCTCTTCCTCGGCCGTGCCGATCGCGTCGGTCTCGATCGCGGCGAGCGCGGTGGGTGCCATGGGTTCGTCCTTCGTCCTTCGTGCTGTGGTGCGTGGTGTCCCGGCGCCGGCTCCCCCGACTTTCGGGGTGCGTGTTGCGAGCTGCGCGAGCCGGCGCCGGGAGGCCTTCTCTGGGTCAGTGGGCGGGGACGGCGGCGGCGAGCGCCTGCTTCTCGTTCTCGGTGGGGACGAAGCCGGAGCTGAGCTCGGCCTGCAGCACGTCCGTGTCCAGGGCCTTCTCCCAGCGGGCGACGGCGATGCAGGAGACGATGTTGCAGGCCGTGCTGGTGAGGGCGCGCGCCTCGCTCATGAACCGGTCGATCCCGACGATCAGCGCGACCCCTGCAACCGGGAGCGTGGGCATGACGGTGAGGGTGGCAACGAGGGCCACGAAGCCGCTGCCGCTGACCCCGGCCGCGCCCTTGGAGGTCAGCAGCATCATGCCGAGCATGAGGAGGATCTGGCCCCAGCTGAGGTGGATGTCGCAGGCCTGGGCGATGAACATCGAGGCGAGCGTGAGGTAGACGGCGGTGCCGGTGAGGTTGAAGGAGTAGCCGGTGGGGACGACGAGGCCCACCACGCCGCGCTCGCAGCCGATCCGCTCGAGCTTGGAGAGCAGGCGCGGCAGCACGGGCTCGCTCGAGGACGTGGCGAGGACGATGAGGAACTCGTCCTTGAAGTAGCGCAGGAGCCGCCACAGGCTGAAGCCGGTGATCTTGGCGAGGATGCCCAGGCCGATGACCACGAGGGCGATGCAGGCCGCGTAGAAGGCCAGGATGAGCATCCCCAGGTTGCCGATGGAGTGCGCGCCGTACTTGCCGACGGTGAAGGCCATGGCACCGAAGGCGCCGATCGGGGCGACCTTCATGATGTAGCCGAACACGACGAACAGGAGCTTGTTGAAGCTGTTGACGACGTCGAGGGCGAGCTTGCCGGGGGCGCCGAGCTTGGTGAAGGCGAACCCGCAGAGGAGGGCGACCAGGAGCACGGGCAGGACCTCGCCGTTGGCGAAGGCCCCCACGAGCGTGGCGGGGATGATGTTCAGCAGGAAGTCGGCCGGGTTGCTGCTGGGCAGCTGGCTGGTGTACTTCGACGCGACGGAGGCGTTGAGGTGGGCCGGATCGATGTGCATCCCGGCCCCGGGCTGGAAGAGGAGGACCGCGCCGAGGCCGAGGGCGAGGGCCAGGGCGGTGAGGACGTAGAAGAGCCCGAGCGAGCGCAGCAGGGTCGGGCCGACCTTCTTGGCGTCCGTCAGGGACGTGATTCCGCTGACGATCGTGCAGAAGACGATCGGGGCGATCAGGAACTTCACCAGCTTGACGAAGCCGTCGCCGAGCGGCTGGAGCGAGGAGCCCAGGTTGGGCCAGAGTGCCCCGACGAGGATGCCGAGCGCGACGCCGACGAGGACTTGGACATAGAGGTGTCCGAGGATGGACTTGATCTTCATTGAACAACTTCCTGGATGGGGGGTCCCGCTGCTCAGGGCGGGGCCGGGGGTGGGGATCAGGCCGTCTTGGCCCTGGAGTGTGCGACGTCGATGTCCGCGACAGCGAGCTGGCGCGCGGCCCGGTGGAGGGCGACTTCGGTGACGGCGCCTGAGGAGTCGGTGACGACCTCGGTGGTGATGACTCCGGCAGGGGTGCCGAGGCGCAGCAGCTGCCCGGTGTGGCCCGGGGGCAGCGCGTCGGCCACCACCGATCCGGGCACGGCGGCTGCGAGGGAGACCGCGACCGCGGAGGTCAGGCCGATGGCCGGGTGCGGAGCGAGCATCGAGAGCATGCGCACGCGCAGGTCGTGGCTCTCGGCCGAGACGAGCGTGCCGTCGGCGGCGGTGTAGTCCGCAGCGGGGGCCACCACTCCGATCTTCGGGATCGCGTTCTGCGGCGGGTCCTCCGGCGTCCTCAGGCCCATCGCCAGGCCGGCGGCGGCACGCGCGGCGATGAGCTGGGGCAGATTCCCGGCGAGGCTGGCGCCCATGGAGGACAGGTCGATCCCCAGGTCGTCGGCGTGGATGAGGGCCGCGGGGGCGCCCGCGTCCACCATGGTCACGTTCAGCGTGGTCCTCCCCACGGCGAGCGCGTCGGCCGGCCTGCCGGTCGGCAGCACGCTGCCGGTGGTCCCGCCCCAGGGCGAGTGGAAGGACAGACTCACGGGCACCCCGGGCGCGCTGCTGCCGGGCACCGTGGCCCGGCCGGAGGTCGGCACGCGGCGGCCCGGCGTCGCGATCGTCCCGGTCAGCACCGCACCGGTGTTGACGTTGCGCATCCGGACCCGGGTGGTGCCCTCCTGTGCGGCGACGATGCCGGACTGGACGGCGTAGAGCGCGATGGCGGTGGCGCAGTTGCCGCAGTTGGAGCCCAGCTCGACGGTGGGATCGCCGATCCCGATCTGCGCGAACAGGTAGTCGAGGTCCGACGGTCCCTCGGGGGTCGCGGTGATGATGGCGGCCTTCGACGTGGTCGAGGTCCCGCCGCCGACGCCGTCGAGCTGCCGGGCGTCCGCCGCCCCGAACGCGTCGGCCAGCAGGCGCAGCGCCTCCTGGGGGGTGTGGGCATGCCGGGCCACGTCCTGGGCGTCGAAGAGCCAGCACTTGCTCGTGCCGCCTCGATACCAATGACCGCGGAGTTGCACGGTCCTCTCCTTCATCCTTCGGTGGTGCGCCTCACAGCGCCTGCTCCTTCTACGATCAGGGCAGCGATGCTTCAGCACAATCGCTGAAAAGTAGACGTCCCTCTACTTTTGCTAAACTCCACGCATGGCCGATCTCGACCTGCGGCGCCTCCATCTCCTGCGGGAAGTGGGCCGCCTGGGCTCCCTCACGTCCGCCGCGGCGGCCCTGTCCTTCACCACCTCCGCGGTCTCCCAGCAGATCTCCAAGCTCGAGCGCGAGATGGGGGTGGCGCTCGTGGAGCGGCACCCGCGGGGCGTGGTCCTCACCGAGGCAGGCACCGCGCTGCTGCGCTATGCGGACGAGATCGACAGGACGATCGAGGCGGCGCACGCCGAAATGGGGGAGTTCGCGGGCCTGCGGCGCGGCCAGCTGCGGCTGGGGACGTTCCCCACGGTCGGCGCCTCGCTCATGCCGGACGTGGTCCTGGCCTTCCGCGCGCGCCACCCCGGGGTCGCCGTCACGGTGGCCAGCGCCCGGCGGGACGGGCTCATCGAGCGGCTCAAGCGCCGTGACATCGAGCTGACCCTCCTGTGGGACTACCCCTGGGAGCGCATCAAGGACGAGGAGCTGGCCATCACGCCGCTGCTCGACGACCCCACCGTGCTCCTGGTGCCCCGCGAGCACGCCCTCGCCCGCGGCGGCCCGGTGCGCATGGGCCGGCTGCGGGACCAGGAATGGGTGGTCCGCGACGAGCACCCGGTGGCGGATGTCCTCAGGCGCGTCTGCCGCGGCGCGGGCTTCGAGCCCCGCATCGCCCTGGCCGCGAACGACTACAACGAGACCCAGGGCATGGTCGCCGCGGGCATCGGCATAGCCTTGGCCCCCCGGCTCGCGCTCAGTGCGCTGCGCCCCGACGTCGCGATCGTGCCGATCGAGCATTCGCCCGCCCGGAGGATCCTCCTGGCCCAGCTTGCGGGCCGCCGCCTCAGCCCCGCGGCGCAGCAGGCCACCGAGGTCTTCCGTTCGACGGCCGAGCGCGCCGCCCAGGGGCTCCTGCAGGCGGCAGAGTAGGGGAGCGGGGCGCCGCTCAGGCGCCGCGCCCCAGCTGGGCGAGCCCGGCGACGGCGACCACCAGCGGCCGCCCCTGGCCGGGCTCGGGCTCCATGTCGACGAGCGCGAGCTGGGTCAGGCGCAGTGGCTGGCCCTCCTCGGCGGCGCCGCGCCGGGTCGCCGTGATGTGGGCGCGGTAGCCGTCGCCGGCGAAGTCGGGGCGGCGGAACGTGGGCACGTGGATCTCCAGTGCCCCGACGAGGTCGCGGTGCAGGGCCCGGACCTCGGGGGAGTCCACGAGGGCCACCGGAGTGTCGTGCCGCGGCCCGAAGAGCTCCCCGGGCCCCGCGACGGCCGTGATGGGGGCAGTCCGGGCGGCCACGGCGCCCATGTCCGCTGCGAGCTGCGCCGCGCTCGCCCAGGTCGTGAACACGGGCATCACGGTGATGTGCAGGGGCCAGTCCCGCACCGCGTAGCGCTCGCCGATGGCCATGGGCGCCAGGGGCAGGACGATCGCGAAGCGGTGCACGCCTCGATCGTAGGCGCCGATAGGGTGGCCCCATGACCACGAAGACCCCGTCCGCGCCCGTCCGCGTTGCCGTGCACGGCGAGCCGCTGCCGTTCATGACCGAGGCGATCGAGGCGGGAGGGGCGTCCCTGGTCGGGCTCGACGGGGAGCCCGAGGTCCTCGTCCTCGACCACGGCAACCCGAAGCGGGAGCTGCTCGCGGCGCTCGACGCGACGCCGTCGATCCGCTGGGTCCAGCTGCCCTCCGCCGGGATCGAGGCCTACGCACACGCGCTCGCCGCGCACCCCGAGAAGGTGTGGACCAGCGCCAAGGGCGCCTACGCCAAGCCCGTCGCCGAGCACGCCCTCGCCCTCTCGCTCGCGCTCCTGCGCCACCTGCCCGAGCGCGCCCGCGCCCGCTCCTGGGGCCCGGCCACCGGGACGTCCCTGCACGGGATGCGGGCCCTCGTGATCGGCGCCGGCGGCGTGGGCCTGGAGATCCTGCGCCTCTTGAAGGTGTTCGACATGGAGGTGGACGTCGTGCGCCGCACCCGCGCCTCGGTCCCGGGGGCCAGGAGCACGACGACGCCGGCCCACCTCGCCGAGCTGCTGCCGGAGGCCGACGTCGTGGTGGTCGCCGCCGCCCTCACCGCGGACACCTCCAAGCTGGTCGGAGCGCCCGAGCTGGCGCTCATGAAGCCCACGGCGGTCCTGGTGAACATCGCCCGCGGCGGACTCGTCGACACGGACGCGGTGGTCTCGGCGCTGCGGTCCGGGACGATCGCCGGCGCCGCGCTCGACGTCACGGACCCCGAGCCCCTGCCCGACGGCCACCCGCTGTGGGACGAGCCGCATGCGCTCATCACCCCGCACGCCGCGGACACCCTGGAGATGATCCGTCCACTGCTCGGCGAGCGCTTTGCCGAGAACCTGCGCCGGTACTCGGCCGGCCGCGAGCTCGAGGGCCTCGTGGACGCCGCCGCCGGCTACTAGTGCCCGGGATCCCAGACACCGGCAGATCAGCCGCCCTCTGGGTTTGCTGAGAGCTGCGTCACAGTCTATTGTCGTGGGGTCATCGGGGGCGGACTTCGGTCCGTTGGACGCACCGTGCAACGAAAGTACTCACTACATATGGCAAACGACGCCGTGTCCGGAGTTCGGCAAGGCCGACCGCTCAAGAGGGTCATGGGGTTCTGGGGCCTCATGTTCGTTTCCCTGGGCTCGATCATCGGATCGGGCTGGCTCCTGGGTGCCCTCGGCGCCGCGAAGTCAGCGGGGCCCGCCTCGATCATCTCGTGGGTCCTGGCCGCGATCATGCTCGCGGTCCTCGCCCTCATCCACGCCGACCTCGGCGCCGCGTACCCCGTGGCCGGAGGCACCGCGCGCTACCCGCACTACGCGTTCGGCGCCCTCGCGGGCTTCACCGCGGGCTGGGTCGGCTACCTGCAGGCCGTCACGATCGCCCCCATCGAGGTTGAAGGAGCCATCACCTACCTCGAGAGCGCACCGTGGCTCAAGGACAACAACATCGACCTCGTCAACGCCGACCAGACGCTGACGCCGCTCGGGCTCGTCATCGCCGCCATCTCGCTGCTGCTGTTCACCATGGTCAACCTCATGGGCGCCAAATGGCTCTCGGACAGCAACATCGGCGTGGTCATCTGGAAGACGGCGGTGCCGATCCTCACGGTTGTCGTCATCACGGCCCTCCTGTTCCACCCCGGCAACTTCTCGGCCGGCGGCGGCTTCGCCCCGAACGGGTTCCACGGCATCTTCGCAGCCCTTCCGCTCGGGGTGGTCTTCGCCCTCCAGGGCTTCGAGCAGGCCGCGCAGATGGCCGGTGAGGCCCGGGACCCCAAGAAGGACGTCGCGAAGGCCATCATCACCGCCATGGCCATCGGGGCCGTGGTGTACATCCTGCTCGAGGTGGCCTTCATCGGCGCCGTGGATCCCGCCAACATCCTCACGAACTGGGACAAGCCGCTCGGCGCCGGCGCCTTCGGGCCGTACTACGACCTGGCCCTCGCGGCCGGCGCGGGCTGGCTCGCGATCGTCCTGCTGATCGACGCCGTCGTCTCCCCGTTCGGCACCGGCCTCGTGTACATCGGCACGTCGGCCCGCATCTCCTACGCCCTCGGCGAGGACGATGCGCTGCCGCCGTGGCTCACCGCTGTCAGCAAGCGCGGAGTGCCGTGGGGGTCGATCCTGCTGGCGTTCGGCGTGGGCCTCATCGCCCTCCTGCCGTTCCCGAGCTGGCAGGCCCTCGTGGGCCTCGTGACTGATGCCACGGCCATCATGTACGCCTTCGCCCCGGTCTCCCTCGCAGCGCTCATGCGCCAGCACGCCGGCCGGGAGCACCCGTACCGCCTGCCCTGGCCCAAGGTGCTCATGCCGTTCGGGTTCATCGCCGCCAACCTCATCATCTACTGGTCCGGGTTCGAGTCGACCTGGAAGATCCTCACCGCGGTCCTCCTCGGGCGGATCATCTTCGAGATCGCCCTGCACCGCTCCAAGACCCTCAAGACGCGCAGGGACCTCGACTGGCGCGCGGCCTCGTGGATCTGGCCCTGGCTCATCGGCCTCGTGGTCCTCGGGCTCCTCGGGCGCTACGGCAAGGGATCGCTCAGCATCCTGCCCGAATGGGTGGACATCGCCTTCGTGGTCGCCTTCGCGCTGCTGATCTTCTACTACGCGATCGGCCTGGCCATGAAGCCGGAGGACATCGCCGCCGCCGTCGAGGAGGACGAGTTCGAGTTCGAGGCCATCGACCTCCCTGCAGAGGGGCGCCCGGCGGGCCAACCGAACCTCTGACGCCGCCGCGGGCCACCCCACGGAGCAGCGGCCCCGTGGGGTGGCCCGCGGACGTGATCAGAACGCCTCGCCGCCCACGTCAACCTGGCCGTGGTCCACGAGCCACCGCAGCGACTCACGGAGCGCCTCGAGCGAGGAGTAGCGGGGCGAGTAGCCAAGGACCTCGCGGGCACGCCCGATGCCCGCAGTGATGCTCCGCTCGGTGTGCTCGTGCGTGGCCCGGGCGTGCTCGGGCCCGTACCGGCGCTCGAACTCCTCGGGATCCACGAACTCGAGCACGGGCTCGCGGCCGAACCACGCGGCCGCGCCCGCGGCGAGTCCCCGCAGGGTCATGGCCTGGGCGGACACCACGTGGAAGCTCGAGCCGACCGCGGCCGGCCTGGTGAGCGCCAGCTCGAAGGCCTGCGCCACATCGTCGGCGTGGACGTGGTGCAGCACGCCCAGGCCCCGGTCCGGCAGCGCCTGCGGCTCGCCGGTGGCGAGGCGCCGCCACACCTCGGGATCGAGGTTGCCCGCGGGCGTGATGACCGGCCAGCCCGGGCCGGTGATGTGGCCGGGGTGGAGCACGACGGCGGGGACCCCGCCCGTGCGTGTCTCGCGGTGCAGCAGCTCCTCGATGCGCGCCTTGCCCGTCCCGTACGGGCCGAACGGCGTGCGGGGCTCGTCCTCCGTGACGGGGACGCGGAGCGCGCGGCCGTGGACCCAGATGGTCCCGCAGTGCAGCAGGAGTGGCTTCGCGGGCCGCAGCGCGTCGACGAGGTGCCGCGCCGATTCGGGGGTGAAGCAGAGGAGGTCCACCACCGCGTCGGGCTCGAGCCCGGCGATCCGGTAACCGAAGGTGCCGGCCGCCTCCTCGGCGTCCCTGTCTGCGGCGACACGCTCCACGGAGGCCCACTCGGCGGCCTCGAAATACGGCTGCCGGCTTCCCCGGCTCACGGCGACGACCTCGTGGCCCGCGCGCACGAGCCGCGGCACGAGGTAGGACCCGATGTGCCCGGTGGCACCGATGACGACGACTCTGCCCATGATGCTGCCTTCCGTTCAGTCGTGCTCAGACGTGAGGAGGTACTGCCCCATCATGCGCCTACAGTGTCGGTATGGAATCACCGATCGTGGGCCGTGCGGCCACCGTCGTCGTGGTGCGGGACGCGGAGGCGGGGCTGGAGGTCCTGCTCCTCGAGAGGCCCGTGGCCGGGTCCTTCGGCGGCGCCTGGGCGTTCCCCGGCGGCCGCGTCGACCCCGAGGACTCCCACCCCGACGATCCCGAGGAGCACGCCGCGCACGACGACGCCTTCTCGGCCGCCCCCGCCGCCGTGCGTCGGGCCGCGGTGCGGGAGACCCGGGAGGAGACCGGGCTGCTCCTGGCCGAGTCGCACCTCGTGGAGCTCTCCCGCTGGGTGCCCCCGGCCCGCGCTCCCAAGCGGCTCACCACATGGTTCTTCCTGGCCCGCGACCCGGGCGGGGAGATGCTGCTGAGCGCCGACGAGCACGTGGACTCCGCCTGGCTCCGCCCGGCCGTGGCCCTCGAGCGGCACGCGGCGGGGGAGATGGTGCTGTTCCCGCCGACGTGGCTCACGCTGCATGGCCTGGCCGGCGCCGGCTCGGTCGAGGACGCCCTGGGAAGCGCTCCCCGTCCGGCGGCCCGCTTCGCGAGCTACCAGCTCCTGGACGCCGACGGGAGGATCGAGGCCGTCCTGTGGGCCGGCGACGCGCAGTACGGGGACCCGGCAGCGGCTGGGAGCGGGCGGCACCGGCTCACGATCTCGCGCCTGCCCTGGGTCTATGAGCGCACATGACAGGCACATGACAGGAGCACGCGCGCCAGTGGCAGCAGACTCTTTTCTGGCATGAGCCGCATCACTAGTCTTCGGGTCGGAGGTTCAGGCTGAAGCGCCCCGCACCCAGGCGTTCCAGCGGGACGAAAGGCACACGATGCGATCACGTACCTTCGCACGGCCTCTGGCCTGCGCGGGCCTCGCGGTGGGGCTCTCGGTGGCGGGAGCTGTCCCCGCCGCCCTCGCCGCGGGCACTTCCCCCGCCGCAGCCGCCGCGAGCGCGGCGACCACGGCTTCCGCTGCGCAGCAGGCGCAGGCCGTCCAGAACTACCTCGTGCTCTACAGATCAGGAGGGAAGGCCGCCGGCACGTCCCTCAGCGCGATCGCGTCGGTCGGCGGCACCCTCGTGGGGGACTACGCTGCCATCGGCGTCGCGGTGGTGAGCTCGGCGGCGTCGGACTTCCCCGCGAGGCTCCGGGCGGCAGACCCGAGCGTCGACGCGGCGGCCGGAACGTCCGCGTTCGGCGTGGCGCTCCAGGCCGACGCCGCCGGCGCTGCGCCAGGCCCCGCTGCTCCTCCGGCCCCGGCGCCGGGCGGGGACAGCCTCTCGGCCCTGCAGTGGGACATGGACCAGATCAATGCCCCCGAGGCGCGGGAGGTCAACGGCGGCAGCCCCTCGGTGGTGGTCGGGGACATCGACACCGGGCTCGACTGGTCGCATCCGGACCTCGCGCCGAATGTCGATTTCTCGCGCTCGCTCGTGCGTGGGCGGGGTCGCAGATACGGCGCCGAGCACGTGGATGGATGACAACGGCCACGGGACGCACACAGCCGGGACCCTCGCGGCGGCCAAGAACGGCATCGGGATCGTGGGCATGGCCCCGAACGTGAAGCTCGCGGGCATCAAGGCCGGCAACGCGGCCGGCCTCTTCTACCCGGAAGCGATCGTCTGTGCCTTCATGTGGGCCGCCGACCACGGCATCCAGGTCACGAACAACAGCTACTTCGCCGACCCCTGGCTCTTCAACTGCAAGAACGATCCGGGCCAGAGGGCGATCTGGGAGGCCGAGCGGCGCGCCATCCGCTACGCCCAGCAGCAGGGGGTCACGGTGGTCGCAGCCGCGGACAACCAGTCCGACGACCTCGCCCATCCGACCCAGGACGCCACCAGCCCGGACGACACCACGCCCGTGACGCGGGACATCACCAACGCCTGCGCCGTGGTGCCCGCCGAGGTCCCCGGCGTCGTGACGGTCTCGGCCACCGGCAACCTGGGCCTCAAGTCGTTCTTCTCGAACTACGGTGTCGGAGTCGTCGGCGTCGCGGCGCCGGGCGGCGACTCCATCCTGCAGCGCACGGCCGCCGCTCCGAACGGCCGTGTGCTGTCGACGTGGCCGAAGGACCTCATGGGCAGCTGCCTCCGCCCGGTGGTCGACGCCTCGGGTGCGACCTACTGCTACCTCCAGGGGACCTCGATGGCCTCGCCTCATGTGGCAGGGCTCGCAGCGCTCATTGTCAGCTCGGGCGTGACGAACCCCGGAACCGTCGCGGCGAGGATCGCCAACTCCGCTGACCCGATCGCCTGTCCGGCGGACATGTCGGTCTACGCGCCGTTCCCCGCGATCGACGGCGGCGCCCCGCAGGTGTGCCAGGGCGGCGCGGGAGCCAACGGGTTCTACGGCAAGGGCCAGGTGAACGCCCTCCGGGCGATCGGCGGCTAGTCCCGTCCCGGAGCGGCCGGGGCGGCCGGGGCATAACGCGCGTTCGCCTCGACCGCCGCCCGCACCACCGGGGCCAGGCGCCGCACGCCCTCGCGGATCTGCTCGGGCGCCACGCCGGAGAAGGCGAGGCGCAGCTTCGAGCTCGGCGCATCGGACGGCGTGAAGGCGGCGCCCGGAATGAAGACCACTCCCGCCTCGATCGCCTCATGGAGCAGGGGATACGTGTCGATCCCGTCGGGGAGGGTGACCCAGACGAAGAAGCCGCCGCTCGGCGTCGTCCACGTCGCCTCGGCCGGGAAGTGCTCTCCGAGCGCGTGCAGCATGGCGGCGCACCGCTCGGCATAGACGGCGCGCGACTCGGCGAGGTACGCGCGCCAGTCGAAGGAGTGGAAGAACTCGGTGACGAGCATCTGGTTGAGCATGGACGGGCACAGCACCACCGCCTCGGCGGCGAGGTAGAAGCGCCGGTAGAGGTGCTTGGGGACGAGGGCCCAGCCGAGCCGCACGCCGGGGGAGAAGATCTTGGAGAACGAGCCGCAGTAGATGACGTCGTCCGGGTTGTCGGCGCGCAGCGGGGCCAGCGGCTTCCCGTCGAAGCGGAGCATGCCGTACGGGTTGTCCTCGAGGACCAGGATGTTGTGCTCGCGGCAGATGTCCACGATCTGCTGGCGCCGCTCGGCCGCCAGGGTGATGCCCGAGGGGTTGTTGAAGCTGGGGATCGTGTACAGGAGCTTGATGGTGGCCCCGGCGGCCTCGAGCTCGGCGATGCGCGCCTCGAGGAGCTCGGGGACGAGCCCGTCCTCGTCCATCCCGACGGGCTCGACGCGGACCTGGTACGCCTCGAAGGTGTTGAGCGCTCCCACGTACGTGGGGTCCTCGGCGAGGACCACGTCGCCGGGATTGCAGAACACCTTCGCCGCGATGTCCTGCGCCGACTGGGAGCCCGTGGTCACCACGACGTCCTCGGGCGAGGCGCCGAGGATGCCCTCCTCGGCCATGATCTCGCAGATCAGCTCCCGCAGTGCGAGCGTGCCCTTGCCGCCGCCGTAGTGCAGCGCCTCCATGCCGTGGTCCATGATGACGCGCTGCGCGGTCTCGGCGACGAGGCCGAGCGGAAGCCGAGTCAGGCTGGGGGAGCCGCCCGCGAGGGAGACGAGGCCCGGGCGGATCGAGATGTCGAACACGTCCCGCACCGCCGACTGCCTGATGTTGTGCGCTCGTTCGGAGAAGAGCGCCTCGTGGCGGTGGGCGGCGTCGGCGCGCTCGAGGGCGGTCTGGGTCTCTGCGGTCAGCTCAGTCTCTTGGGGCGTCACGCCCACATCCTAGCCCGAAAGTTGTCCAATATGCACCCAATGTTGTTAGGCCGTGGCTACTGCCCGCCACGCACGACGGCGGCGGCCCGCCCGGGTGGGCGAGCCGCCGCCGTCGAAGGTCGGCTACTGGGCCTCAGGCACGTCGGCGCACCACGGCGCCGTAGATGCCGAGGACGATGAGCGAGCCGATAATCGCAACGATCCACGTCTGCAGGCTCCAGAAGTTCGCGAGCCCGACGCCGAAGATCGCGCTTCCGATCCAGCCTCCGAGGAGGGCACCCACAACTCCCAAGAGCATGGTGATGAGGATGCCCCCGCCCTGGCGGCCGGGGAGGATGGCCTTCGCGATCGCCCCGGCGATCAGGCCGAGGATGAGGAACGCGATGATGCCCATGGATTAGCTCCTTCTCAGGTGGACTCGTGGTGCTCGGGACCGATCAGGTCAGACCGGTCCGCGGGTGAATCGTTCGGCGAGGGGCGGCCTCAGTGGCCGGTGATGTCCTTGGCGGCGTCCTTGATGTGCTCGCCGGCCTGCTTGACGCCGGCCTTCGCCTGATCGCCCTTGCCCTCGGCCTCGAGGTCCGGGTTGTCCGTGGCCTCGCCGGCGCCTTCCTTGGCCTTGCCCTTGAGCTCTTCGGCCTTGTTCTCGAACTTGTCTCCGATACCCATGGCTTTCTCCTTCTGGGAAGCGAGAAGGGGCTGGGATGCCCCCTCCCTCCGGTCCTTGCCGCGGGCTGCGGGGAGTGCTCCCCGCGCCGCATGCCCTCCCGTTTCCCATGCACCCCGCCGGTCAAACATCGCCCGGAGGCATGCGTTCCGAATCCAGACTGTGTGAGGGCGGCCGCACGGGGAAGGAGGTGTGGATGAAGACCATCGATTCCACCGTCTGTGCCGTAGAGGTGAGCGCTGTCGCGGACAGCTCGGTGCTCTCCTCCAGCGCCCCCGTCCTCGAGACGATGCCCCCCGAGCCCGCGCCTCCGCACCGCCCGCCGGAGCCCGGTGTCCCGCCCGGGCCGAGCATTCCGCCGGACCCCGGGCCCGACACGTTCCCGCCGTTCGACCCTGACGGCGCGCCGGAGCCGGATCTCCCGTCCCCGGGGCGGCCAGCCCCGGGTCAGCCATTCCCTCCGGGCGGACCCGTGCCCCCGGACTCGCGGCGCGCTCAGTAGCCCGCACACGCCACGCGCGGCCCACGCAGCAGCAGGCTGCGCCCAGACCCCGAGGGGCTGGGCGCAGCCTGCACTATGAGAGCTGCCGGGGGCTTGAGGGGCCTAGTGGCGGGCGTCGTCGAGTTCCCGCGCGCGTGCGGACTCCCCGACCTCGCGCGCTTTCGCGGAGTCTCTGCCGCCAGCCTTGTTTCGCGCGGCCGCGGGGCCCGTCGTTGCCACGGGCCGCGCGGCGGTGGGCCGCCGGTCCGGCCGGTGCAGGTCGATGAGCACACGCGCCAGGCTGCGGGCCCGGAGCGCCGCGCGCTGGTCCCCCTCGATGGAGGCGACCATGGCGCCCTCGGTGAGGATGTGGAACGACCAGGCGAACCCTGCGGGGTCCTCGAGCCCTGCTGCCTCGGCGAGGGCCGCAAGGGGCTCGCGGATGGCCGCGAGGTGGGCCATGGCCGCTCGGCCGAGGGCGTGCTCGGCCCCGAATTCGATCATCACGTGGAGGAACGTGTTGACCTCGGCGGCGCCGCGGCTGAACCAGTCGTCCAGCACCGTGAACGCGGCGAGCAGGCCGTCGTCGGGGTTGTGCGCGTGGGCGATGGCCTCCTCGATGGCGTCGTGCCGCACCTGGTACCAGCGGTCCATGTAGGCGAGCACGAGGGCTTCCTTCGAGGGGAAGTGCCGGTAGAACGTCGCCTTGGCGACACCCGATCTCGCGATGATCTCGTCGATTCCGACGTCTCTGACGCCGCGCTTGGCGAAGAGCCCGTAGGCGGTCTCAAGGATCCGCTCGCGGGCAGGTTTGCGTGCCGCGGCCTCGGGGGCCCGGCCGTTTTCTCGACCGTCCATGCCATCGATGGTAGCACGCTGGACAGACAGGTCTGTCTACCTATATAACTCTTCTCGGCGGAACAGACAGGTCTGTCTCGTTGAAGACTTCGAGGTAGCCAGCATCAATGCCGGGCACGGCCGCTGGGCGGTGCAGAGGAGGGTAGGTCGCTGTGAGTGAGTCAGCTGTGATGGAGTCGAGGAGTCCCCTGGCGGTCCTGGCCGGGGGCCTGGCGGGCGAGCCCGCCGCGGGACGTGCGCCTGAGGGGGCTGCCCGCGAGGATGCGGCCGGGGGCCGCGAGGACGCGGCCCACGGCGGTGCGGCGGGGGCGTTGGTGGTGGAGCATCTGGGTTTGGCGGATGCGCTGGCGCGGCGGCACCGGGTGCCCGGGCATGACTTCGAGGACATCCGGCAGGTGGCGCGGATGGGGCTGGTGATGGCGGCGCAGCGGTACCGGGAGGGTGCCGGGCACGGGTTCGTGCAGTTCGCGGTGCCCACGATTTCCGGGACGATCAAGCGCTATCTGCGGGACCAGTCCTGGGTGGTGCGTCCGCCGCGGTCGCTGCAGGAGCTGCGGCTGGGGGTCAAGGAGGCCCGTGGCCGGCTGGTGCAGGAGCTGGGCCGGGAGCCGTCCCTGGCGGAGCTGGGGGAGGCGACGGGGGCCAGCCCGGAGCAGGTCGCGGAGGCCCGCTCGGTGGATGCGGCGATGAGCGCGGCGGCGATCGAGCCGCTGGATTCCTCGGGCGAGGGCGAGGGGGAGCGCACGGCGCACCTGGTGCCGGTGGTCGAGGCGGGGTTCGAGCAGGTGGAGCTGCGCCAGATGGTCGCGTGCGCGCTGGAGGGGGCGAGCGAGCAGGATCGGCTGCTGGTGAAGCTGCGGTTCGTGGACGAGATGAGCCAGTCCGAGATCGCCGCGGAGCTGGGGGTGTCCCAGATGCAGGTCTCGCGCCTGCTGCGCCGGCTCCTGGACCGCATGCGCCGCAAGATGGCCGCCTGACACCACCCCAACCAGAAACCCACACCGCCGGAACCCCACACCCACCCGGGCCGGAAGCGCTGGACCCCACACAGCGGGGCAGCCACCCGACCACGGCACGCCGTGCCGATGCGGTGTGCGCCGCAGCCGCCGCAGGTGCCGTGGCTGTCCGGAGTGTTTCATCCAGCGTGATTCAGGGAAATTCCGCCGCATGAACACTCTTCTGGTGATCGTGGGCATCATCGCCATCATCCTGCTGTTCGTCGGCGGGTTCGTGAAGGCCGTGAACTTCCTGCTCTGGGTGGGCATCATCCTGCTCATCCTGGCGCTGATCGGGTACATCCTCGGCCGCTCGCGCAGCGGCAGGCGCTAGCCCCGCCCTCGGGCCGCTCCGTCCTCGGACGGGCGCCCGGAGACGGATTCCCCCGGCGCGGACGCGCCGGGACACTGTGCCGCGACCTCTGCCGCGACGGCGGGCGCGCCGCCTAGCATGGCTCCATGGCCGCCTACACGATCTCCCGCAGCGCCTTCATCCCCGCCCCGCCCGAGGCCGTCTACCCGCATGTCGTGGACTTCCACAAGTGGGCGGACTGGTCGCCGTGGGAGGCGCTCGATCCTGCGATGGAGCGGACCTTCAGCGGACCCGCCGCCGGGACGGGGGCACAGTACTCCTGGCGCGGGAACCGCAGGGCCGGTGCCGGCACCATGCAGATCCTCGAGGCCGAGGAGCCCCGGAGCATCCGGCTCCGGCTGGTCTTCGTCAAGCCGTTCAAGGCGGTCAACCCCACCGGCTTCACCTTCGAGCCGGACCGCGGGGGCACCCGGGTGACGTGGGTGATGAAGGGCGAGAACAGGGGCGTCGCGGGCGTGGTCGCGAAGCTCATGAAGGTCGACAGCATGGTGGGCAAGGACTTCGAGAAGGGCCTGGCCAACCTGGCCCGCGTGGTCGCAGCGGGACGGTGAGCCCGGCTAGGGCAGTCGTGACGGGCGCAGGACCCGCGCCGTCCCCGCCGCGGCGGGGACGAGCTCCACGGGGCTGAGCAGCGTCGCCGGACCGCGGCGCAGGGTCCCGCCGCTGATGGGCCGGCAGCGGATGCCGCCGCGTCCCCGCATGGCGGCGTGCGCCCCGGGGGCGAGCATGCGGTCCATCCAGGCGCACGGGTGCGCCTGCCGGCCGGCGTGCAGCTGCACCGCGGCCCCACCCTGGCGGAGCGCGAAGTCGGCGCCCAGGAGGGGCGGCAGCTCCGCGCCGCGCAGGATCACATTCCGGCGGGTGAGGAGCGGATCGAAGGGCGCCACGCCCAGTTCGGCGGCCATCGCCTCGAGTCCCTCGACGGCCAGGATGGTCAGGGCGGCGTCCATGTGGGCTGCCTTGCCGAAGAACCGGTCGCCCACAATCCCCTTGCCGGCCACGACCTCGATGTGCTCGGCATCCTCCGACGGCACGTCGGCGGCGCCGTCACGTGCCCGGCCGAAGTAGGCGTGCGCGGGCGAGACGAGGAGGTGGAGCACCTCGACCTCGTACGCGAACTCCATGCGCCCACAGTACTGGACGCGCTCAGGCCCCTCAGTCCTCGTCAGGCCCCTCCGCCGCGTCCTCGGAATGGGCGCGGATCCCCGTGCCGTCGACCTCGGTGTCGCCCTCGGCCGGTGCCTCGGTGTGCACGCGCTCGTCGTCGTCAGGCTCGAATCCAGCCATGTCTTCCGCCTCGGTTCGCGAAACGGGACCGTGCCCCGCGGGCAGCGGGTGCGCTTCCGGCCCCACCTCCAGCGTAGGCCCGCAGCGCGCCGATGGCGACGGTGTCCGGGCACAGGTGTGCCGCCGTTACTTGAGGCTCAGCACATCCGCCATCGGTCGCCCGTTGACGAACACCGCGGCCCGCTTGGCCCCTGCGGCCGCGATTGCGGTGAGGTTGATCTGCGCCTCGGCCCGCGGGATGTCGCACACCCCGCCCAGGAAGAACGAGCCCGAGAGGTAGACGGTGATCGTCGTGCCGTCGAACGATCCACCCAGGTACTTCAGGGTGGACTGATAGAGCACGTTGACGAGCCCGGACTGGCCCACCTCGCGGCTGCGGTTGGCGAACAGCCGTGTCAGGCTCGGCCCGACCTGGTCGCGGAACGTCACGGGCTCCGTGTAGGTGGCCACGGCGGAGTCGCCGCACCCGACGCTCGGCCCGGACACGCCACCGTCCTCGATGGCGATGTAGTAGATGGTCAGGGGAGCGGTCTGCTCGGGGAGCTGGCCGCCCGCGGCCGGCGCCGAGGAGGCGGGCGGGGCCGGGGCCACCGTGGGCTGGCTCGGCGCGGCGGGCGGGGTCGTCTGTGCCGGGGACGAGGGAGCGGAGGACGACGGCGCGGGGCTGCCGCTCGCCGTCGTGCTCGCCGAGGCGGTGGGCGAGGAGGAGGCGGGCGGGCTGCTCGCCGTCGTGCTCGCGGACGGCGACGAGGGGGACGGCGCCGGGGACGGAGGGCCGAAGCAGGCGGTGAGCGTGAGCAGCGCCGCCAGGGCGGCGGTGCCCAGGACCGGTCGGATGGGCTTCATGGCATCCTCCTCGTGGATTCGGCGGATCAGCGGGCGGCGGCGAGGTCCACCCGCTCGAGGTGCTCGGGGACGCGGGCGTGCCAGCCGAGCTCATGCTGGATCCGCCGGCGCAGCGTGTCCGAGGCCCCGATCTCCCCGTGGGTCACGTAGACCATCCGCGGCTGCTTCGGGCAGGTGCCCATCCAGCGCAGGATCGCGTCGGCGTCGGCGTGCGCCGAGAGGTTGTCGAGGCTGACCACCTCGGCGCGGATCGGGACGTCGCGGCCGTAGATGCGCAGGCTCGTGGCTCCGTCGAGGAGGAGGGCGCCGCGGGTGCCGCCGGCCTGGTAGCCGCTGAGCACGATCGCATTGCGCGGATCCGGCCCGTAGGCCTCGACGTGGTGCAGGACCCGGCCGCCGGTGAGCATCCCGGACGCGGAGATGACCACCATCGGGCCGCCGCGCAGGTTCAGCGCCCGCGACGCGTCCGGGTCGCGGATCAGCTGGGGCAGGGCGTACATCTCGCGGAACTCCCGCTCGCTGATGCGGTGCTCCTCGGGGTACTTGCGGTAGAGCTCGGTGGCGTCCACCGCCATGGGACTGTTGAGGTACACCGGGATATCCGGGATCCGGTCCCGTCGGCGCAGGCGGGCCAGGTGCAGCATGAGGGTCTCGGCGCGGCCCACGGCGAAGGCGGCGATGACCACCACCCCGTTGCGCTTCGCCACCCGGCGCACCACCTCGCCCAGTGCCTCGGTCGGGTCGTCGCGGGGGTGCGCGCGGTCGCCGTACGTGGACTCGGTGACGAGCACGTCGGTGGGTTCGAGGGGCTCGGGCGGGTTCATGAGCGGATCGTCGTCGCGGCCCAGGTCGCCCGTGAAATGCAGGGTGGTCCCGGCCGGGCGGCCGTCCTCGAGGCGGAAGTGGACCTGGGCGGCGCCGAGGATGTGCCCCGCCGGGACGAAGCGGGCCTCGATTCCCGCGCCGAGGTCGAGGGGCTCGCGGAACGGCTGGGGGCTGAAGCTGCCGAGCGATTCGACGGCGTCCCGCGCCGTGTAGAGGGGCTGCGGCGTGCTGTGCCGCGACGACCCGCGGGCCCGCGCGGTCTCGGCCTCCTCCTCCTGGAGGTGGCCGCTGTCCGGCAGCAGGAGCGTGCACAGGTCCGTGGTGCCGGGGGTCGCGTAGACGGGGCCGCGGAACCCGCGCTTGACCAGGGCCGGGATGTAGCCGGAATGGTCGAGGTGGGCGTGGGTGAGGACCACGGCGTCGACCAACGCCGGCCGCACCGGTAGCGGGGCGCGGTTGCGCTCGCGGAGCTTCTTGTAGCCCTGGAACAGCCCGCAGTCCACGAGGATCCGCCGGCCCCCGTGCTCGAGGAGGTAGCGGGAGCCCGTGACCGAGTCGGTGGCGCCGAAGAAGCTCAGGTGAGTCCCGCCGTCGTGCCCCATGGCGGAAGCGTAGGAGGGCCGGGGCGCGGCGGGCTACGGGCTTTGTGCCCCCTTAAGCCTTCTGAGGGTCGTGTTCTGGGAGTCACCTCATGTGACCTCCAGAACATGACCCTCAGAAGCTGACCCCCAGACGGGGCGGGATCAGCGGGCGGCGGCCTCGGCGAGCTCGGCCGGGGCGGTGGCCCCCGTGGTCCCGGCAAGGGCAGCGACGACCTTGGCGATGCCCTCGACGACCTCGGCATCGTCCTGAGGCTCGACCTCGGAGAAGCGCGAGTAGGAGGCGCCGATCGCGAGCGTGGCGTCCTCGACGACCTCGGCGCCGGCGACCTTGAGCGACTTGCGCACGTCGTCATGCGCCCAGACGCCGCCGTACTGGCCGGCGGAGGTGCCGATCACGGCGGCCTTCGTGCCGGTCGCAGAGGAGGCGCCGAAGGGCCGGGAGATCCAGTCGATCGCGTTGTTGATGACCGCGGGCATGGTCCCGTTGTACTCGGGGGTGACGAGGAGGAGGCCGTCTGCGGCGGCGACGGCGGCGCGGAGCTCGGCCGCCTTGGCGGGAACCTTGCCCTCGACGTCGAGGTCCTCGTTGTAGAAGGGGATTTCCTCGAGGCCCTCGAAGGTGGTCACCGCGGTGCCCTCCGGGGCGGAGGCGGCGGCGACATGGGCGAACTTGCTGTTGACGGACTCGGTGCGGAGGCTGCCGACGAGGGTGAGGATCTCTGCCATGGGGGCTCCTTGGGATAGGACGGTCCCCGCTGGGCCGCGGGGCTTCTGTGATGCGTCAACAACTTTCAGGGGCTGACCATTTCCGGATCCGGAGTGGTCTCCCTCACGCCGGGCCCTCTCCGCTGGCGTCCTGCCAGCAGGCGGTGACGACGTGGCCGGCTGCCTCGAGGTACCGGCCCCCGAGCACCTGCCCGTGCGGGCCGCGGGCCACGAATCGTCCCGCGGTCCAGTGCTCCGCGACGAGGGTCACGTCGATGTCCCGCAGGCTGGGGGGACCGGCTTCCGGGCCGCCGAGGGCCTTGGCGGCCGCCTCCTTCGCCGAGAAGACCACGAGGTCCAGCGGCAGCCCGCCGCCCGCCGCGCGCACCCCGGCCAGGCCTGCGAGCTGGCGGTCCGAGCTGACCAGTTCGAGCACTCCCTCCGGCAGGGCGGCGGCCTCCTCGAGGTCGACGCCGAGGCGCCGGAAGCCCTCCGAGGCGGCGGCGACGGCCAGCGCGATCCTGTCGGTGTGGGAGATGCTCCCCGTGGTGCCCGCGGGCCATGCCGCCGATCCCGTGGCCGTGCGGGGGAGTGGCTGCTCAGTCGGGACTCCCGCCGCGCAGAGCGCTGCGGCCGCGGCCTCGCGCCCGGCGCGGTGCTGTCCCCGCTGCGGCGGCTCGGACGGTGAGGCGGGGCGGACTGTGGAGGCGCCGACGGCGATGCCGGCGGGCAGTGCGGCCCGCACGACTGGCGCGAGCGGGTTCCCCGGTCCGCCCATCGTGTCAGTCCTGGTCCAGGGGTGCGGTGTCGCCGCGTGCGAGCAGGAGCTTCTGCAGGATCGTGTCCAGCGCGAGGACCTCCGACGGGTCGAGGCCGTGGAGGAACCGCTCGGCGCCCTCGATGTGGTCCACGATCAGCCGATCCACCAGCGCGAGGCCCTCCGGCGTCAGGGTCACCAGGAGCTGGCGGCGGTTCGCGGGATCGACTTCCCGGCTGACGAGGCCGCGCCGGAGGAGCTTGTCGACCCGGTGCGTCATCGCCGCGCCCCCCACCATGCTCGTGCCCGCGAGGCTCTTGGGCGTGAGCGTGTAGGGGGCGCCCGCGCGCCGCAGCGTGGCCAGGACATCGAACTCCCACGGCTCCAGATCGCTTCCGGCGAAGTTGCCGCGGATGCTGGCGGTGATGAGCTTGCCGGCCCGGCTCAGCCGCGCGATGACACCCATCGCTCCGGTGTCGAGGTCCGGCCGTTCGCGCTGCCACTGGCGCATGTAGGCCTCGACCGCATCCTCCATGGTCCCTCCCCTGTCGCTGCCACCGTCCTGGCACCGGGTGCGGAGGTGCCCAGTTTGGTGGATCAGCGAGTCTACCATAGGGTTTCTGTGTCAAATAGTTCGATATCGAACAGTTTAAGGATGCGCCGTGCCGTCTCGCCTGGGTGCCGTCATGAAGTCCCCTGCTCTCGCTCCGGCCACCGCCGCACTCGCCCCGGCCGTATGGGGCAGCACCTACCTCGTCACCGCGGAGCTGCTGCCGCCCGACCGGCCGCTCCTCGCCTCCGTGATGCGCGCGCTGCCGGCCGGCCTGATGCTCGTCGCCCTGACGCGGGCACGGCTGCCGCGAGGGTTCCGGGCGAAGACCGCGGCCCTCGGGGTGCTCAACGTCGGCGCGTTCTTCTACCTCCTCTTCGTCGCCGCCTACCGTCTCCCGGGTGGCGTGGCCGCGCTGGTGCTCTGCGCGCAGCCGATGCTCGTCCTGCTGCTCAACGGCGTGGTCCTGAAGCAGGGCATCAGGGCGGGCCATGCGGCGGCGTGCGGTTCCGTGGCGGTCGGAATTTCCCTGCTGGTCCTCACCTCCAGTGCGCAGCTGGACGCAGTGGGTGTCGTTGCAGGACTGGGGGCCGCGGCCTGCATGGCTGCGGGAATTGTCCTGACCAAGAAATGGGGAAAACCGCCCACCATGGGAAATCTCGCGTTCACCGGCTGGCAACTTACCTTCGGTGGACTCTTCTTGGCGCCGATGCTCGTGGTGGGCGAAGGCCTGCCGCAGACTTTCACCGCGGAGAATCTCCTCGGATTCTCCTACCTGGGAATTGTCGGTGCCGCCCTCACATATTGGATCTGGTTCAAGAGCATAGAAGCGCTCCCGACCATTGCGGTGTCATTTCTCGCTTTTGCCAGTCCGCTGACCGCCGCGGTTCTCGGTTTCCTCTTCAGGGGTGAGGCCTTCACCCCGATCCAAGCCCTGGGCGCTCTCGTGATCGTCGGCTCGATCGTCTCGGTCCAGCCGCGGTCACCCCGACTGCCCCGGGCACTTCCGAGCCCCGCCCACCGAAGTCCGTAGTCCTCTGCGAACCCTCTCGACGGGAGTCCCCCCATGCCTGCCGCGTCCACCCCAGCTCCTTCCCGCCCCTCCTCGGCCCGCCGCCCCGCCACCCTCCCCGAGATGCTCCACGCGGCCACGCGTGCACATCCCGAGGCCGAGGCCGTGATCGCCGGCGATGAGTCCCTCACCTTCGACCAGCTCGGGAACCGCTCACGGCGCCTCGCCGGGCTCCTGGCAGAATCCGGGGTCGAAGCCGGGGACATCGTGGGCATCTTCGCCGAACCGGGCGTGGACCTCCCCCTGTTCATCTGGGGGGCCCTGCACGCGTCCGCCGCCTACCTTCCCCTCGCAGCCGACTACCCCGACGAACGGCTGCGCTACATGCTCGAGCACAGTGGGGCGAAGGCCATCCTGGCCGAGGCCCATCTCGCCTCCCGGATCAGGGACATCGCACCCCACGAGGTCCGGGTCATCACCCCTGGTCCCGATCTGGCTGGCCGTCATGACGCCCCCGCGCCGCACGACGGCGGGGACGCCGCCGCCCTGGCCTACGTGATCTACACCTCCGGGAGCACCGGGCGCCCCAAGGGCGTCATGATCGAGCACCGCAGCATCGTGGCCCAGCTGGACTGGCTCGCACTCGAGGGCCACCTGCGCCCCGGCGTCCGCATCCTCCAGAAGACCCCGACCAGCTTCGACGCGGCCCAATGGGAGATCCTCGCCCCCGCCGTGGGCGCCACCGTGGTGATGGGCGTGCCCGAGATCCACCGGAACCCGTATGCCATCGTCGAGCTGATCGGCAGGCATTCCGTCACGGCCCTCCAGTGCGTGCCCACCCTCCTCCAGGCCCTCCTGGACGCCGAGGGATTCGAGGTGTGCTCCTCCCTCACCCACGTCTACTCGGGCGGCGAGGCGCTCTCGGCCCAGCTCGCCGGCCAGTTCCTCGAGGCGCTGCCCTGGTGCCGGCTGACCAACCTCTACGGCCCCAGCGAATGCACCATCAACGCACTCAGCCACGCCGTGGGGCCCGAGGACCTGCGGCGCGGCGAGACCGTCATCCCCATCGGCCGGCCGGTCGCGGGGGCCGACTGCCATCTCCTGGACAGCGCCATGGCGCCCGTCGCCGAGGGCGAGGTCGGCGAGCTCTACCTCAGCGGTGTCCAGGTGGCGCGCGGATACATCGGCAACCCAGACCAGACGGCGGAACGGTTCCGGGCCGCGTCCGACGGCGGCGCCGTCCTCTATCGCACCGGCGACCTGGCCCGGCGGAATGCCGACGGGACCTTCCAGTTCATGGGCCGCATCGACAACCAGATCAAGCTCCGCGGGTACCGGGTGGAGCTCGAGGAAATCGCCCTGACTATCGAGCAGCACCCGTGGGTGCGCCGTGCCGGAGTCATCGTCTCCCAGAATGAGCGCACATCGAACCCGGAATTGGTGGCCTGTGTGGAAATGAACCCGCATGAGGCCACGCTCATGGACCAGGGAAACCATGGGGGCCACCACCAGTCGAAGACGAACAAGCTTCAGGTCAAGGCCCAGCTCTCCGACCCGGGAATCCGCACTGAATTCCCCGGAGGCCATGAGGGGGAATGCGCCGCGGGGAATTCCGGGGCATTCTTTCCCCTTCCCGGAAAGGACGTGCCGGCCCAGATCCGGGCGGAAGTCTTCGCCCGGAAGTCCTACCGTTTCTTCGATGGCGGCCAGACCTCGCGGGCCGAACTCGAGGAATTCCTCCGCACCATGCTGGCCATTCCGGCGAAGGCGGACTCTGGGGAACAGGCTGCCCGCATCGGCGCCCCGCTCGAGCAGCTGGGCCGGGCCCTCGCCTGGATCGGCCAGTTCACGAGCGAGGAGCGGCTGCTGCCGAAGTACTCGTACGCCTCCCCGGGGGCCCTCTATGCCGTCCAGGCCTACCTCGACCTCGCGGGCACGGCCGGCGTCCCCGACGGGCTGTACTACTACCACCCCCTCGAGCACGCCCTGCGCCTCATCGGTCCCGGCCGGCCCGCGGGTGGCCCCGCGGTGCAGATCCACCTGATCGGACGCCACGGTGCCATCGAGTCGGTCTACAGGAACAACATCCTCGAGGTGCTCGAGTTCGAGGCCGGCCACCTCCTCGGCGCGCTCCAGGACGCCCTGGCCGCATCGGGGCAGACCGTGGCGCCCTACGCCTTCGAGAGCGCCCATCGCAGCCGCTGCCGGGTCGCCGAGGAAGACCACTACCTCGGCACCTTCGCCATCATCGAGGGGACCGAGAACCACCTCACGGACGCAGAGCTCGTGGTCAATGTCCCGGGTCCGAAGATCGCCGGCCTGCGCGCCGGAACCTACGCCTGGCGCGACGGCGGCCTCGAGCGGGTCGCGGACGAGGTCATCCAGCCCAAGCATGTGATCGCCATCAACCAGCGCACGTTCGGCCGTTCCAGCTTCGGCATCAGCATCCTCAGCCGGGCCCGGGAGACCTGGCTCGACTACATCGCCATGGGATGCGCCCTGCACCGGGCCCAGCGCAACGGGGTGGGGGCAGGCCTCGGCTTCATGTCCTCCGGCTACAGCTCGAAGTCCGGCAACCCGCTGCCGACCTCCCGCCGCATCACCGACATCCTCACGGGCGCGGGCCTCGAGTCGGGTCCGTCCTACTTCTTCCTCGGCGGGAAGGTCTCCCCATGGCAGATCGAGACCGAGGGGATGTACGAGGACTCGGTGCACATGCAGGGCCCCGCGGAGCTGATCAAGGAGGAGCTCTCGCAGATCCTGCCCGACTACATGGTGCCGCACAAGACGGTCGTCTTCGACGAGCTGCCGCTCACCCCGAACGGCAAGATCGATGCCAAGGCCCTCGCCGCGTCCGAGAAGGTCGCCGCCGCCCACTCCCAGGCGCGCTTCGTGCCGCCGGCCACTCCCACCGAGAAGCGGCTCGCGAGCGAGTGGGGCGAGCTGCTCAGGTACGACGACGTCTCCACCGAGGACGAGTTCTTCGCCGTGGGCGGCAACTCCCTCATGTCGGTGACGCTCATCGCGCGGATCGCGAAGGTCTTCGGCGTCCAGCTGCCGCTGCGGACCCTCATCGACACACCGCGCTTCGCCGACCTCGCGCTGAGGATCGAGGAGGGCCACGGCCCCGTCGGGTCGACCTCGCGCTTCATCTCGCTGGGCAACGCGACGTCCCAGCGGCCCATCTACTGCTGGCCCGGCCTCGGCGGCTACCCCATGAACCTCCGCGCCCTCGCGGCCACGGCAGTCCCCATGCGCCCCGTCTACGGAATCCAGAGCCAGGGCATCAACGCCGGCGAACGCCCGCTCGGCACCATCGCCGAAATGGCCGCGGCCGACATCGCCGAGATGCGTGCGCTCCAGCCCGAGGGGCCCTACACGCTGTGGGGATACTCCTTCGGCGCCCGGGTGGCGTTCGAGGCCGCGTGGCAGCTCGAACAGGCCGGCGAGACGGTCGACCGCCTCATGCTCATCTGCCCCGGGAACCCGGGCCTCCGCGCGGCCCACGGCGAGGGCAGCGGGCGGAGCGCCGCGTTCGACGACCCGGCGTTCGTCACGGTCCTGTGCTCGGTGTTCATGGGCACCAGCAGCGGCCCCGACATCGACGAATGCCTCGCCGCGACGCACTCCCGCGAGTCCTTCACGGCGTTCATCGGCGGCCGCCTGCGGGCGCTCGACGCCGCCACGATCGGCAGGATCGTCGACATCGTCGTGAAGACCTACCAGTTCGACTACACGTTCGACGAGCTTGCCTCGCGCCGCCTCGCTGCCGAGATCACGATCTTCAAGGCCGCCGGAGACGACTACTCCTTCATCGAGTCGGCGCCCGACTTCGCGCTGCGCGAGCCGGTGATCGTCCCCCTCGCCGGCGACCACTACGAGGTCCTGCGCGAGCACGGCGTCGACGAACTCGCGGACGCCCTCCGCCACAGCACCTACGCCGAGGCGGGCGCCTCCGCCTCCCTCGCCTGAGGTCCCTGAAGCCACCCCAGCAAGCCCAGCACCACCCCAACCCCAAGGAAAGAACCATGACCACCACCACTTCCCCGATCGCCCCCGTCCGCCCCGAGGCGGCCCCGGCCCCCGCGGCCCCGGCCGCACCCGCCTCGGCGGCCCGCCTCCTCGCCGTCCTGCGCATCCTCCTCGGCTTCATGCTCGTGTGGGACGTGGTCGACAAGGTGTTCGGCCTGGGCATCTCGACCCCGGCCGCCAAGTCCTGGCTCGCCGGTGTCTCCCCGACGGCCGGCTACCTCGCGAGCCTCCACGGCCCCGCCGGGATCCTGGCGCCGCTGGCCGGGCAGGCCTGGGTGGACTGGGCCTTCATGGGCGGCATGCTCCTCATCGGCGCGGCGCTCATGCTGGGCATCGGGCTCCGCGCCGCGGCCGCCGCCGGGACGCTCCTCTTCGCGCTCCTCTGGGTCTCGGCGATGCCCACCCAGAACAACCCCTTCGTCGACGAGCACGTGGTCTTCGCCCTGCTGCTGTGGGTGTTCGCCACGACCCGCGCCGGGGACACCTGGGGCTTCGGCCGCCCGTGGGACGCGCTCGCCGCGCAGCGCGGGGCATGGCTGCGCCAGCTGGGCTGACGCCCTGACCCGGCGCTGACGCGCAGACGCACGACGCCGGGCCGGTCCCCCCAGGTGACCGGCCCGGCGTCGTGCGTCGGTTCCGCCCGGCTTCCGGGCGGCGCAGCGGACCGCTAGGCGGCGACGGCCTCGCGCCAGTCGGCGACCAGCGGCAGGCCGAGGGCCTCGGACACCGAGCGGTGCGTGACCTGGCCCGCGGCCACATTCAGGCCCCCGGCGAGGACCGCGTCCTTCTCGAGGGCGGCCCTCACGCCGAGGTCGGCGAGCAGGATCCCGTACCGCAGCGTCACGTTGGTGAGCGCGTAGGTCGAGGTGTTCGGCACGGCGCCCGGCATGTTGGCCACGCAGTAGAAGATCGAGTTGTGCACACGGAACGTCGGGTCCTGGTGCGTGGTCGGGTGCGAGTCCTCGAAGCAGCCGCCCTGGTCGATCGCGATGTCCACGAGCACGCTGCCGGGCTTCATCCGGGCCACCAGCTCGTTGGGCACCAGCTTGGGGGCCTTCGCCCCCGGGATCAGGACCGAGCCGACCACGAGGTCCGCCTCGACGAGGGACTTCTCGATCTCGTACTTGTTCGACGCGACCGTCTTCAGGCGGCCGCCGTAGAGGGCGTCCAACTCGGTGAGGCGCGCGATGTTGATGTCGAGGATGGTCACGTCCGCGCCGAGGCCCATCGCGACGACCGCGGCGTTGGTGCCGGCCACGCCGGCGCCCAGCACCACGACCTTCGCCGGGCGCACCCCCGGGACGCCGCCGAGCAGGATGCCCTTCCCGCCGGTCGGAGCCGTGAGGGCCTGCGCGCCCACCTGGACGGAGAGGCGCCCGGCCACCTCGGACATCGGGGCCAGCAGCGGCAGGCTGCGGCCGTCCTGCACCGTCTCGTAGGCGATCGCGGTGACGCCGGCGTCGAGCAGGGCGCGGGTGAGCTCCGGCTCGGCGGCGAGGTGGAGGTACGTGAACAGGATCAGGCCCTTGCGGAAGTGCCGGTACTCCGAGGCGATCGGCTCCTTGACCTTCATGACCATGTCGGCGCGGGCCCAGACGTCCGCGGCGTCCGTGACGAGCTCGGCGCCGGCCACGTGGTACTCGTCGTCGGTGATGCCGGAGGCCACGCCGGCGCCGCGCTCGATGAGTACCGTGTGGCCGTGCGACGCGAACTCGTGCACGCCCGCTGCCGTGATGGCCACGCGGAACTCGTTGTTCTTGATCTCCTTGGGGACTCCGATGATCACTTTCGTCTCCATTGTGTTCGGCGGGGCCGGTGGGCCCTGGGGGTTCCCCGGTGGCGGGGAGCTTTCGGTGGTGTCTCCAGCGTAGGTCCGGTTGTGAACCGCGTTACATGGGCCGGAAGGCCGCCTCCTCGGAGATCCGCGTCATTCCGCGGATCTCGCCGCTCGGGATGCGACAGCTGTCGTACGATGGGGCGTCACTTGTCTCCGCGTGGCTAGCGGATGGACGTAAGCTGTGGCGTATGCGGCACGGCGTCGAAGATCTGGTGGAAGCGGCGGCGGCCAAGCTGGGCCGGGGGCTCAGCGTGGAGGACCTCGACGGGCTGCTGATCGCATACTCGTCCAACCAGGCACAGGCGGACCCTGTGCGGGTGAACTTCCTGCTCTCCAAGCGGCTCCCGCCCGACGTGCAGGCCTGGCAGCTCTCGCACGGGATCGCCACCGCCGTCCGCCCCGTCACCGTCCCCGCCAACGCCGAGCTCGGCATGTACGGGCGCGTGTGCGTCCCCCTGCTCGTGCGCGGGTTCCGGGTCGGGTACCTGTGGGTGCAGCAGGGGGCGGACGAGGAGAGCTCCGCCGACGTCCTCGCCGCCCTGCCCGGCATCCGGCTCGAGCTCGACCTCATCGGCCAGCTCCTCCTCGAGTCCAACACCGCCGAGTCCGAGCACCGCCGCCGCCGCGAGGCCGAGTTCCTCGCCGCGGCCGCCGGGGACAAGTCCGCGCTCGCCGCGATCGCCGGGTGGCGCGAGGTGCACGGGCACGCCCCTTGGCAGGTCGTGGTGCTGCTGGATCCCGACGGCGTCACCCCGCGGGACCCGCAGGCCGCCGTCGTCGCCACCAGCACCGCCGCGATGCAGGCCACGGCCGGCATCGACCCGGCCCTCTTCACCGCCGGGACCGAGACGCACGCCGTGGCGCTCTTCGCGGGCACCACTGCGCGGGCGAGCCACGCCGCCGTCCTCACCCACTACGAGCGCGAGCTCGCCAAGCGCTCGGGGCGCCCCGCCGGCCGCGTGCTCGTGGGCATCTCCGAGCCCTTCACCGCGCTGCGGGACCTCGGCGCCGCGTACACGCAGGCGAAGGTGGCGGCGCAGGCCGCCGCGGTGGACCCCGAGCTGGGCGAGCTCGTCGACGTGCGCTCCGTCGGCGCATACCAGCTCATGGGGGCCCTCGCGGCGGAGCCGACGAGTGTGTTCTTCGCCGCACTCGAGGCAGAGGACCGCAACGGAGAGCTCCTGCCCGTGCTCGAGATGCTCTACGACTCCGACGGCGCGGTCCAGGCCGTGGCCGACCGGCTCCATGTGCACCGCTCCACCGTGTACCACCGGCTCGCCCGGGTGCGGAAGGTGATCCGGGCCGAGCCGCTGTCGGGCCGGGTGCGCCAGGAGCTGCACCTGGCGATCAAGGCCAGGCGGTGGGCGGGGCGCCCGCGCATCTGAGGCGGCCCCCTCCCGACGCGGGGCCAGGTCTTGGGGGATGCGGGGTCAGGTCTTGGGGGATGCGGGGTCAGGTCTTGGGGGATGCGGGGTCAGATCCCTGCGCCCTTCTTCTGCGCCGAGACCCAGGCGAGCACGTCCTCACGGCGGATGCGCCGGTGCGTTCCTCGGTACTGCACGGGCCAGGTCCCCGCATCGGTCAGCTTGCGCACGTACGAGTGGCTGATGCCCGCGAGCTCGGCGGCCTGGGCGACGGTCAGCACCTCCTCCGCGCTGCTGACCGTGACGGCCTCGCCGCGGGCCATCCGCGCGAGCAGGTCGCGCACCGCCTCGTCCACGGGGCCGGTGAGCCGGTGCGCGGTCCCGTCGACGAACAGCGAGACGTCCTTCGCCGCGAGCGCCCTGCCGAGCGCCTCCGCTTCGGCCGGCTCGAGTGCGGGCGTGGTGTGTGGGGCATAGCGGCTCATGCGCCCAGCGTAGCGGGGGTCGGGCGGCCTTAACCACGACGGCGGGTGGCCGGCTCGCGTGAGCCGGCCACCCGCCGTCGTGCGTACCCGCAACCGGGAAACCGCGACGAGATGCGTACCCGGAAGCGTGATAACGCGACGAGATGTGTACCCGAAACGGGGTGGGGGTTAGGCCGTGACCCTGGCCTCTTCGCGCAGGGTCTCCTGGTGGTTCGCGATCCGGGCCTGGTGGACCGGGGACTTCTTCACGAACTGCCAGGCGGCGAACAGGACCACGAACCAGATGGGCGTCACGAGCAGGGCCATGAGCGTGTCCAGCTGGGTGGTCAGCGCCCAGACGAGGAAGGCGAAGAAGGCGTAGACGACCCAGATCATCGCGCGGCCACCGGGCATCTTGTACGTCGAGGCCGCGTGGAGCTCGGGGCGGCGCTTGAGGAAGACGAGGTAGCTGGCCAGGATGATCGACCACACGAACATGAAGCACACGGCGGAGACGGTCGTGACCATGTCGAAGGCTGCGCCGATGCTTTTGCCCGAGTAGAGCAGCACCACGCCGGAGAGCAGCAGCACGCACGAGAGGAACAGCGCGTTCTGCGGGACCTTGCGCGAGGAGAGCTTGCCGAAGGCCTTCGGGGCGTCGCCCTCGACCGCGAGGCCGAACACCATGCGCGAGGTCGAGTAGATGCCGGAGTTGGCGCTCGACATGGCCGAGGTGAGGACCACGAGGTTGACCAGGGTCGCCGCGGCACCGAGCCCGGCGAGGGAGAACATGCCGATGAACGGCGAGTGGCCGGCCTTGAACTCCGTCCACGGGGTGACGGCCATGAGGATCACGAGCGCGCCGACGTAGAACAGGCCCACGCGGACGGGGATGGCGTTGATGGCGCGGGGCAGGTTGTGCTCGGGGCTCTTGGTCTCGGCGGCGGCGGTGCCCACCAGCTCGATCCCGACGAACGCGAACACGGCGATCTGGAAGCCCGCCACGAAGCCCATGAACTCCTTGGGGAAGAACCCGCCGAACTGCCACAGGTTCGCGAAGGAGGCGGTGCCGGCGTTGGAGGAGAAGCCGGTGAAGATCATGTACAGGCCGGTGACGATGAGGGCCAGGATCGCGACGATCTTGATGAGCGCGAACCAGAACTCGACCTCGCCGAAGGCCTTCACGGTGGGCAGGTTGAGGGCCAGCAGGATCAGGATCGTGGCGATCCCGGGGATCCACAGCGGGATGCCGGGCCAGAGCTCGTTGGCGTACCCGGCGATCGCGACGACGTCGGCCACTCCGGTGACGACCCAGCAGAACCAGTAGGTCCAGCCGGTGAAGAAGCCGGCCCACGGCCCGAGGAGGTCCCCGGCGAAGTCGGAGAAGGACTTGTAGTTGAGGTTGCTCAGCAGCAGCTCGCCCATGGCGCGCATGACGAAGAAGAGCATGAAGCCGATGATCATGTAGACGAAGATCACCGAGGGGCCGGCGACCGAGATCGTCTTGCCGGAGCCCATGAACAGGCCGGTGCCGATGGCGCCGCCGATGGCCAGGAGCTGGATGTGGCGGTTGGAGAGGCCGCGGGAGAGATGCGGCTCCACGGAGTGGCTCGACGCTGAGCCCGACGGGTGCCTCGACGGATTGGGCGTTGTCATAATGCGCAGACCTTCGCAGTAATGGCTTCAAATGTGACCCCTGCAACAGGGCCTTTCCAGCCTACCGCGCACCAGATGTGGTCCTGACCATACAGAGTGTCTGGATGATCACAGCAGACGTGCGACAGATGTCGCGTGACCGGACGCGGTTGCAGAAAATCTCCGTTTTGTCCAGTCAAACCGGATCGCTCTAAGATCCTCTCGTTCCACCCTTTGGCCAGGAGATCCCATGTTCCACGGCAATCACGCCCACCGGTCGCTGACCGTCCACGTCGACTCCGCACGCGAGCTCGACTCCGCGCTCAGCAGCGCCATCGGCACCCTCCAGCAGCACGCGGTCGCCCACCCCTGCTGCGGCATCCTCGTCACCCGCGAGGCGGCGGGGGAGTACCGGGTCGCCCTCGACGAGAGCGTCCCCTTCGGCATCACGCAGCAGCGCTGCGCCTGATCGGCGCCTGACGGGCCGGGCGGGGGCGGCCGGCGCACGACGCCGGGTGGCCGCCCCCGCGGGTCCGTCCCCTAGTGCTGGGCCCCCTTCGGGGCGCCCTTGGCGGGGCGGACGAACAGCGTCTCGGCCTGCTCGAGGGACATCCCGTTGGTCTCCGGGACCTTCGCGAGCACGAACACGAACGAGAGCGCCGCGAACGCGGCGTACATCCCGTACGTGAGGGTCAGCGACCAGGCCGCCATCGGCGGGAACGAGACCGTGATCAGGAAGTTCGCGATCCACTGGGCCGCCGCCGCGATGCCCAGTCCGCGGGCGCGGATGGACGGCGGGAAGATCTCGCCGAGCAGGACCCACACCACCGGACCCCACGAGGCGCCGAAGCACACCACGAAGACGTTCGCCGCGACGAGCGCGATCGGGCCCCACACACCGCTGAGGGACGGCTCGCCGTTGACGAGGGTCGCCGTCGAGAACGCCACGGCCATGGCGGCGAGGGACACGGCCATGCCGGCCGACCCCACGAGCAGGATCGGCTTGCGCCCCACCCTGTCGACGAGGGCGATCGCGATGAGGGTGACGAGGACGTTGGTCACCGAGGTGATCACGGAGATCTGGAGCGAGAACTCCTCGCCGAAGCCGACCGACTTCCACAGCGTGGTCGAGTAGTAGAAGATCACGTTGATGCCCACGAACTGCTGGAACACGGACAGGGCGATGCCGATCCACAGGACGGGCTTGAGGCCGAAGGCGGTG
Organism: Sinomonas sp. RB5; assembly: GCF_054063535.1. NCBI lineage: Bacteria > Bacillati > Actinomycetota > Actinomycetes > Micrococcales > Micrococcaceae > Sinomonas > Sinomonas sp. RB5. The sequence goes on along the minus strand of NZ_JBSSGJ010000002.1, from coordinate 110,347 downwards.
CCGCGCAGCGCGCCCTTGCGCTCGGAGAGCTTGTCCGCCTCGATCGCCTCGTGGATCTCCTTCAGGGCCCGGTCGATGCTCTCGAAGGGCGCCGTGGTCTCGAAGACGCGCCGGGCGCCGGCCTCGTCCCCCTTGAGGACGAGGAAGCGGGGGGACTCGGGGAGGGTGAAGGCGATCCACCCGTACACGGCCGCGGGGATGGCGCCGGCGATGAACATCCAGCGCCACGCCTCGACGCCGAAGAAGAGCGCGTGGCTCGCGCCGCCGGCGAATGAGGCCAGTGCCGCGTCGCTGAGGAGGGCGGCGAAGATGCCGAGGGTGATGGCGAGCTGCTGGAAGGACGCGAGGCGCCCGCGGACCCGGCGCGGGGAGATCTCGGCGATGTAGGCCGGGGCCACGACGGAGGCGAGGCCGATCCCCAGCCCGCCGACGAGCCGCCACAGGATGAGGTCCCAGAGGCCCACGGCGAACCCGGCGCCGATCGCGCTCACGAGGAACAGCAGCGCGCCGAGCTTCATCGCCGGGATGCGGCCGTAGCGGTCGGCGAGGCTGCCGGCGAGCCACGCGCCGATGGCGCACCCGATGAGCGCGATCGCGACGGCGAGCCCGGTCACCGCGTGCGAGAGGCCGAACGCCGCCTGGATCGAGTCGACCGCTCCGTTGACCACGGAGGAGTCGAATCCGAAGAGGAAGCCGCCCACTGCCGCCGCGACGGCCAGGCCGGCGACTTTGGCCGCGGACTTCCTCTGCGGGGGCTGGGTGTCGCCCGGGGTTCTGGCTGGATTGTTCGCCACGGTGGCTCCTGCTCGTGCGTCGGTTGGGAGAATCGGCCCCCGGCGCCGGTGGGCCCCGCGAGCGCCCGCCTAGTCTGGCACCGGCCGGGCGATCTTCCCAAAGCCGACGCGCCGACTCAGCCGGCCGCAGCCGTGATGCTCATCATCCTCCGGCCCGGTCGGCGCCGTCCACCGCCTCGCGCATCGCGGCGACGAGGGAGGCGAACCGTGCGGTGGCGGGCAGGTCCTCGAGCAGGACCGCGGCCCCGTCCGGCCCCGTGAGCGGGATCCGCCAATTGGGGTATTCGCGGTGCGTGCCGGGCTGGTTCTGGGTGCGGCGGTCCCCGACGGCGTCGACGAGGGCGACGCCGAGCAGGCTCGAGGGGGCCAGGGCCGTGAGCTCGTAGAGGGCCTCGATGACGCGCTGCTCGTCCGCTCCGCCCTCGGCCCCGTCCGCAGGGGAGGCCGGGAGGAGCCCGCGCTCGCGGGCGAGGTCCAGGACGCCGGCGATCTCCGCGCGGGCTGCCTCGAGCTCCTCCTCGACGGGGCGCTCGAGCAGGCCGAGGGACTCGCGCAGCCGCACGTGCTCGCCCGCGAGGTAGCCCGCGGTGGGCGGGAGGTCATGGGTGTTGACGCTGGTGAGGCACGCCTGCCGGTACTTCTCGGGCGCGAGCGGAGCGCCGGCGTCGTCGTACTCGAACCAGAGGATCGAGGTGCCGAAGACGCCCCGCTCGGCGAGGTAGTCCCGCACCCAGGGCTCGAAGGTGCCGAGGTCCTCGCCGATCACGATCGCGCCCGCCCGCTGGGCCTCGAGCGCGAGGATGCCCACGAGGGCTTCGTGGTCGTAGTGCACGTACGTGCCCTCCGCGGGCGAGGAGGAGCCCTCCGGGATCCACCAGAGCCGGAACAGGCCTAGGATGTGGTCCACGCGGATGCCGCCGGCGTGCCGGAGGATGGTGCGGAGCATGTCGCGGTACGCCGCGTAGCCGGACTCGGCGAGGCGGGTGGGGTGCCAGGGCGGCTGGCTCCAGTTCTGCCCCTGCTGGTTGAACATGTCCGGCGGCGCGCCCACCGAGACGCCGGCGGCGAGGACCTCGGAGAGGGTCCACGCGTCGGCGCCGTCCGGGCGCACGCCCACGGCGAGGTCGTGGAGCAGCCCGATCTCCATGCCCCCGGCCAGCGCGGTGCGCTGCGCGGCCTCGAGCTGCCCGTCGCAGACCCACTGGAGCCAGCGGTAGAAGTCGATCCGCTCGACGTGCTCCTCGCGCAGGCGGCCGGCCTCCGCAGGTGCCGGGAGCTCCGGAGCCGGGGACGCGCCGTCGGCCGCCGAAGCCTCTGCCGCGGAGGAGGCGGCGCGCTCGGTGAGCGCGGACCACAGCGCGAAGTCCGCCAGCCCCTGCCCCGCCCCGGCGCAGAACCGCGCGTAGGCCTGCTCGCGGGCCGGGCTCCGCGGCACGCGCCACACGAGGTCCAGCGCGGCGAGCTTTGCGGCGTAGGAGGCGTCCCGGTCGAGCAGCGCCGCGGAACTGTTGGCGGACCGGCGGCCGCGGGCGAGCTCCTCGATGCGGGCGCGGTCCTCGGCGGGAAGGTAGCCGTACTCGGGGATGTCCTCGATGCGCAGGTAGAGCGGGTTCACGAAGCGCCGCGTCGAGGGCAGGTAGGGGGAATCCTCCAGGGGAGGCACCGGCCCGGAGGCGTGCAGGGGGTTGACGAGCACGAAGCTCGCGCCCTCCCCGGCGCCGAGGGCCGCGAGGTCGGCGAGGTCGGCGAAGTCGCCGATGCCCCACGAACGCCGGGACCGCACGGAGTAGAGCTGCGCCATGAGCCCCCATCGCTGGCGGTCCGAGAGCCGGCCCGTGGTGGCGAGGCGGTCCGGGGTGACCACGAGCACCGCCTCGGCGCTGCGGTCCTCGTTGCGGGCGTGCAGGGTGTGCCACCCGAGGGGGAGGTCCGGCGGCAGGAGGAAGGACGCCCGCCCCATCAGGACGCCGTCGACCCTGCGCGGCTCGACCCAGTTCTCGGCCTGCTCGGCCGCGTACTCCGTGCCGTCCTCGGCCGTGACCCAGAGCGTGACGGCCGTGCCGTGCGGGACGTGGGCATCGACGGTCGCGCCCGCGCCCTGGCGGACCACCGCGACGGGCGGCAGCAGCCGGCGCCAGGGCCCGGTCTCCGCCTCTGCCAGGGCCGCGCGCATCGCCTCCGCCGAGTCGGTCGGCACCCCGAGGGCGCCGAGCACGGACCTCAGCGTCTCCGCTGAGACCTCCTGCCGGGTGCCGTCCCACCCCGCGTAGGAGGTCGCCACCTGGTGCTGTTCGGCCAGCTCGCGCAGGAGCCCCACTGCATCCGCCATGGCTTCACCCTATGCGCGCGCGGCGGCAGGGCAAGGGCGCGGCTCGCCCCGCGCGCCGGATCTCAGCCCACCGCGAAGACGTGCACGACGACGCGGTCCGGGTACCGCTCCCCGGTTCCCACGAACAGGGTGCGGTTCACCCAGTCCCAGCGCGGCGCCGAGGACCGCAGCCGCGGCGCACAGCGGAAGTAGATGTCCGCGGGGTCCACCGGCTCGCCGCGCGCGATCCGGCCCAGCGCCTCGGCGGAGCCGGACCGGATCGCGGCGTTGTCCACCGAGATGACCGCGCCGTCCTCGGTCTGGACCGCGTAGCGCGCGTCGAGCTGGGAGAGCTCCGGAGTGTGGAGGATCTGGAAGTCCGCGCCGCCCGGGAGCACGCGCCCGTTCAGGCGCGGCCCGGACACGGTGCCCCCGGTGATGGGGATGATCCTGCGGTGGCCCTCCGGCGTGGGGCCCACGTCGATCGGGTCGCCGATGAGGACCGAGAGGGTCCCGGCGTACTCCAGGGCGGGCGGCTGCGGCATCTGCGTCATGGCTGGGACAGTACCCGGCTCAGCCGAGCACCCCGAAGGTGATCCGGCTCGGCGTGCCCTCGCCCAGATGCACCCGCTGGTGGGCCACCACCGTGTCCGAGGAGCCAGAGGCCCTCGCCCCCGTGTTGAGGTTCCTGTCCCAGCGGGGGTGGCAGCTCGAGGTGACCTGCACCCGGAGGCGCTCGCCCGCCGCGAACGTGCACGCCGTGCTCCACAGGCTCACCGCGAACTCCTCGACCGCCCCCGGCGTGAGGGGACGCCGCGGCACCCCGGCGCGGAAGGCGCCGCCGTCCGCGCACGCGTCCCGCCACGACGCGCGCACGATCCCGTCCGCGAGGGCCAGCGAGCGCCCGTCCGGGGTGACCCGGCACAACCGCACCACGAAGTCGGTGTCGACGGCCGACGACGACGCGAACAGCCGCGCCGTCACCTCGCCGAAGACGGTGAGCGGCTCCGCGAGGGGCTCGGTGGTGAAGGTGAGGACGTCCGCGCGGGCCTCGACGCGCGACTGCTCCGCCGGCCCGGGGAAGTCGGCGCCCAGGTGCATCGTGGCGCCGCCGGTGGACGGGACAGGGTCGAGCGGGTCGTAGTCGTAGGCCACTGCCGCGTCCTCGCCCGGCCCGCCGGCGAGGGTCCCGCCGGCGCCGAGGAAGAGCTCGCGGCGGCCCGTGGGTGCGGGCAGCTCGTCGAAGCCGCGCCACCGGTTCTCGCCGAGGACATAGACGAGCACGGGCGGCGCCGCGGGCTCGGGGCCGTCCGCGAGGACGTGCCGGAACCACTGGGCGTGGACCGAGGAGAGGTCTCCGTAGGGGCCGAGGGCGGCCGCCGAGCCGCCCGGGAACGCGGCGTCAGGGAAGAGACCGGTGAAGCTCGCGTGGCTCCAGGGGCCGAGGATCAGGCGGGGGCGGGGCACCGCGGGGTCGCGCCGGGAGGCCTCGAGCTGGCGGCGGTACTGGTCGAGGGTGTTCGGCAGGAAGATGTCGAACCAGCCGCCGAGGTGGAGGGTGGCGAGCGGCACCGGCTCGGAGGCCGGCCAGTCCCACGCCTCCGACGCCTCGGCGCCGGGGTCCGCGCCGGCGGAGGGGATGATGGCGGACTGCATGAAGGTGCACGCGCGGGACTTGAGGTCGTTCAGCGGCAGGGTGCCGTACGCCGAGCCGTCCGCGAACGCGGCGTCCAGCTCCCGCCACGCCTCGAGCTCGCGCTCCAGGCGTGCGGGGTCGGAGGCGAACTCACGGCGGATCGTCTCGAGCGAGATCGAGCCGTGGCCCCAGCTCAGGCGGGACCCGAGCTCGACCGCGCCGCCGCGGAAGAGCGCCCCGTTGTCCGCGTTGCCCGCGGCGCACACGCCCGGGGCCAGGGCGGCGAGGCCCTGGGGCGCCCTGCGGGCTGCCCGCCACTGGGACTCGGCGAAGTACGAGCGGCCCCACATCCCCACCCTGCCCGAGGAGTACGGCAGGCGCGCTGCCCACGCGACGGCCTCGGCGCCGTCGTCCGCCTCCTGCTCGCCCGGGGCGAACTCGCCGTCCGAGCCGAACCTGCCGCGCACGTCCTGAAGGACCACCACGAAGCCCTCCGCCGCGACCGTGGCGGGGTTGAAGTAGGCCGAGTTGACCGACAGGTCGCGCCCGTAGGGGGTGCGGGTCATGAGCACGGGGAAGCGCTCGCCCTCGGCCGCAGGACGGTAGACGGTGGAGCGGAGCACGGTCCCGTCGCTGAGCAGGGTCTCGACGTCGTTCTCGATGATCACGGTGTACGCCATGCCTCAGGCCCCCGCCCGCGCGCCGAGCTCGTGGGTGTCCACCTTGTAGGTCTCGCGGACCCACACGAGGGTCACGAGCGCCGAGAGGCAGCAGCAGGCGGCGGTGAAGACCGCGACCGGGACCCAGCCGTCGGGGCCGGGGCGCACCACGGCGGCGGCGATCGTGGGGGCGAAGCCGGTGAGGATGAGCCCGAGCTGGGAGGAGATCGCGGCGCCGGAGTAGCGGATGCGGGTCGGGAACATCTCCGCGACGATCGCGGGGCCCAGCGGGTTCACCATGCCGTAGCCCACCACCATGACCAGGATCGAGGTGGCGAACACGAGCGGGACGTCCTTCTGCGAGATCGACCAGAAGTAGGCGAAGATCGAGGCCGCGCAGATCAGGTTGCCGGCGATGAAGACCGGCTTGCGCCCGATCCGGTCCGCGAGGATGCCGAAGAGGGGCTGGGCGATGATGCCGAGGGCCGCGGTCACGATGATGCTGCCGAGCATGGCGCTGCTCGGGACGAGGTGGCCGTTCGTGGCGTAGGAGAGGCCGAAGGCGGAGACGATCGTGGACACGACGGCCCATACCCCGAAGAGGATGACCTTGATGACCGTGGGCCAGTAGTCGCGCAGCACGACCTTGAGGGGCAGCTCCCGCTCGGTCTCCCCGGCCTCCCGCGCCTCCTCGAACACCTCGGCCTCGGGGATGCGGCGGCGGATCACGAATCCGGCCACGGCGACGAAGATGCTCGCGAGGAAGGGCAGGCGCCAGCCCCATGCGATGAGGTCCGCCTGCGGCATGAAGGAGACGAAGAGGAAGGCGAGCGAGGCGAGCATGATCCCTGCCGCGGCGCCGGTGTTGACCCAGCTCGCGAAGAACGCGCGCCGGCCGGCGGGGGCGTGCTCGAGGGAGAGTGTGACGGCGCCGACGGACTCGCCCGCGGCGGAGATGCCCTGCACCACGCGCAGCAGCACGAGCAGGACCGGCGCGGCGGCGCCGATCGCGGCCGTGGGCGGGAGGCAGCCGATGAGGAAGGTCGCCAGGCCCATCGAGACGAGGGTGAAGACGAGCATCTGCTTGCGGCCGATCCGGTCGCCGAAGTGCCCGATGAGGGCGGCCGCGAGGGGCCGGACCACGTAGCCGATGCCCAGGGTGGCCATCGAGAGGAACTGTCCGAGCAGCGGGTCGATCCCCGGGAAGAAGATCCTGTTGAAGATCAGGGCCGAGGCGGAGCCGTAGATGAAGAAGTCGTAGTACTCGAGCGTGCTTCCGGCGAAGCTCGCGAGGGCGGCCTTGCGCGCGTGCTGGCCCGGGGCGTGGGCTGCCACGGCGCTCGTGGCGGAGGTTGGACCGGCGGTCATGGCGGATCTCCTGGAGGACGACGTTGTCAGGAATGTGGTGCGCGTCACCTGCAACTATCGTTGCGTTAAAACTCACGTCCGTCAATAAAACTGCAAAGTTTGTCGCCGGCTGGAAGGATGAGGGGGTGCGCTACGAAGGACAGGTGCGGCCGAGCGCCGCCATGGTGGACTTCCCCAGGCCCCAGCGAGGGGGCACGAGCCAGCACCTGCTCGTGACCATGCTCGGCGAGTTCTGGCGGCACACCGACCTGTGGCTTCCGGCGCGGGCGATCGTCCGGCTGGCCGAGGATGTGGGGCTGAGCCGGTCCGCCGTCACTACCGCGCTGAGCCGGCTCGCCGCCCGCGGGGTCCTCGAGAACGACGGCGGGGGCCGCGCCTCGCGCTACCGGTTCACGGCCGCGGCGCGCGCCCGGCTCGCGATCGGAACCCAGGAGGTGGCCCGGTTCGGAGACCCCGCCGTCCGGTGGGACAGGCGGTGGACGGCCGTGGCGTTCTCTGTGCCCGAGTCGGAGCGCGAGATCCGCGAGGCCTTCCGCGCCCGGCTGAAGTGGCTGGGGTTCGCGCCCGTCTACGGCGCCCTGTGGTTCTGCCCCCGGGACCGGATGGAGCAGGTGCGCGAGATCGCCGAGGCGTACGGGGTGGAGGACTACATGGCCTTCCGCGTCGAGGACGGCGGGTTCGAGGGCCGGCGCCCCGCGATCGTCGACACGGCCGAGCCCCCGCGGCGCTACGCCGAGTTCGCCGACGCCAACGCGGCCCGGCTCGAGCGGCTGCGCGCCGGCGGACTTGACCCGGCCGAGGGGTTCCGCCTGCGCGTCGAGGCCGTCGACACGTGGCGAGCGTTCCCCTGGGACGATCCGGGCATGCCGTACGAGCTGCTGCCGGCGGACTGGCCGCTCCTGCGCGCGCGCGAGTCGTACGTGGCCCTCTTCGCCGCGACGGCGCCGCTGGCGGAGCGGCACGTCCGCGCCGTGCTCGGCGCGCTCGCTCCGGAGGCGGAGGCCGGCGTGGCGGTCCCCGCGGCGCCCTGACGTCTTGACCGACATACCCCTAGGGGGTATGTTGAGAGTGCGCTGTCAGCGATGGACGCGGTCCGGGAGAGCCCGCTACCGCCGATCGCCCCACAGCCCGAACTGACCCCACTGCGGAAAGAACGGGTAGAACGGTGAACCAGCACACGCACGATCACGGGCACGGGCCGGGCCCGATGGTCCAGCACGACCACGGCGCCCAGGGCGAGCACCCCCAGGACATGACTGCCCGGCTCCACGCGGGGCACAGCGACCCGCACATGATGCATACCCACGGGGAGCATGCCGGCCACTCGGTGGCGATGTTCCGCGACAGGTTCTGGCTGACGCTGGCGCTCTCGGTCGTCGTCGTGGCCTTCAGCCCCATGTTCTGGCACCTCTTCGGAGCCATGCCCCCCATGTTCGTGGGCAGCGAGTGGATCAGCCCGCTCCTCGGCACGGTCATCTTCGTCTACGGCGGCATGCCCTTCCTGAAGGGCGGCCTCGGCGAGCTCCGGTCGCGCACGCCGGGGATGATGCTGCTGATCGCCATGGCCATCACGGTCGCGTTCCTCGCCTCCTGGGCCACGAGCCTCGGCATCGGGGGCTTCGACCTGGACTTCTGGTGGGAGCTCGCGCTCCTCGTGACGATCATGCTGCTCGGCCATTGGCTCGAGATGCGGGCCCTCGGCGCCTCGCGGGGCGCGCTCGAGGCCCTCGCCGCGCTCCTTCCCGACGAGGCGGAGCGCGTCCTGCCGGACGGCGGCGGAACCCAGATCGTCCCCGCGGCCGAGATCGCGCCCGGGGACCTCGTGCTCGTCCGCGCGGGCGGCCGGCTGCCTGCCGACGGGCGGATCGAGTCCGGCACGGCCGAGCTCGACGAGTCGATGATCACCGGTGAGTCCAAGACCGTCAGCCGGGGCCCCGGAGACCCCGTGGTCGCGGGGACCGTCGCGACGGACACGAGCCTGCGGGTCCGGGTCGAGGCCGTGGGGGAGTCCACCGCGCTCGCGGGGATCCAGCGCATGGTCGCCGACGCGCAGGCCTCCTCGAGCCGCGCCCAGGCCCTCGCCGATCGCGCGGCCGCCTTCCTCTTCTACTTCGCCGCCGGCGCGGGAATCCTCACGTTCATCGCGTGGACGTTCCTCGGCCAGCTGCCCACGGCGGTGACCGCCACGGTCACCGTCCTCGTGATCGCCTGCCCCCACGCCCTCGGCCTCGCGATCCCCCTTGTCATCGCCATCTCGACCGAGCGCGCGGCGAAGGGCGGCGTCCTCGTCAAGGACCGCATGGCCCTCGAGCGCATGCGCACCGTGACCGCCGTCCTCTTCGACAAGACCGGCACCCTGACCAAGGGTGAACCCGAGCTGGTGGGCCTTGCCTCCGTGGGCCCGGACGAGGCCCGCGTGCTCGCCCTCGCGGCAGCCGCCGAGTCCGAGAGCGAGCACCCTCTGGCCCGCGCGATCGTGCGTGCCGCCGCCGAGCGTGGCCTCGGCGTGCCTGCCGCACGGGACAGCCAGGTCCAGCCTGGACGCGGCGTCCAGGCCCGCGTCCAGGACTCCGCGGGGGAGGTCCTCGTCCAGATCGGCGGCCCGGCCCTGCTGGCCGAGCGCGGCGTCGAGAGCCCTGCCGAGCTGGACGACGCCGTCAGCCGATGGAAGGGCCGCGGCGCCTCGATCCTCCACGTCCTCCGCGACGACGAGGTGATCGGCGCGGTCGCCCTCGAGGATTCCGTCCGCGAGGAGTCCCGCACGGCCGTCGCCGCGCTGCAGGAGCGGGGCATCAGGGTCGCGATGATCACCGGCGACGCCCAGCAGGTGGCCGACGCCGTCGCCAAGGACCTCGGCATCGACGAGGTGTTCGCGCAGGTCCTCCCGCAGGACAAGGACCGCAAGGTTGCCGAGCTCCAGGGCCGCGGCTATTCGGTGGCCATGGTCGGCGACGGCGTCAACGACGCGCCCGCGCTCGCCCGCGCGGACGTGGGCATCGCGATCGGCGCCGGCACGGACGTCGCGATCGAGTCCGCCGGCGTCGTCCTCGCGGGCAACGACCCCCGCTCGGTGGTCTCCGTGGTCGAGCTGTCCCGGGCCAGCTACCGCAAGATGTGGGAGAACCTCGTGTGGGCCACGGGGTACAACGTGATCACCGTTCCCCTCGCAGCCGGCGTCCTCGCGTTCGCCGGAATCATGCTCTCTCCCGCCGTGGGCGCTGTGCTCATGTCCCTCTCCACGATCGTCGTGGCGCTCAACGCCCAGCTCCTGCGGCGGCTCGACTTGGATCCGCGGACCGTCGGATAGGACGATGGGGAGCGTGCAGATCGACACAGCCCGGGCCTTCCTCGGGGCCGTCCGGCGGTTTCGGCGCCGTGAACTGTGGCGATATGCCCGGACTCTGCTCCTCGTGGCGGCCGTCGTGGCCGGCCTGCTGGGCATGCACGTGCTCGGCGACCACGCCGGGCCCGTGGCCCCGGCAGCCGGCGCCCACCCCGCCGGACTCATGCAGGCCGCCGGCCCTGGGCAGCACGCCGCCCCCGCGCAGCACATGGACCCCGCGCAGCACATGGACCCCGCGCAGCACGCCGGTTCCCTCGGTGCCTGCGCCCATGCGCAGCCGGGCCCCGGCGGCGCGATGGTCCACTGCACCCCGGCGCCCGGGGCCCTGCCCCCGGCGCCGCCCGGCGACGTTGTGCTCGGGCGGTCGGACGCGCTGCAGCGCGCGCCCCGGGCCGCGGTGCCGGCCGCCGTGCGGCCCCGGGCGCCCGCGCCGGACCTCGCAGAACTCTCGATCAGCCGGACGTGAGGGCGGGCCAGCGCCCGCCCACACCCACGCCCACCTGATTGGAAGACACTTGTGAACGCGAAGACCTTTGCCCTGCCCGCCGCCGCCCTCCTCGCCCTGGCCCTCGCCGGCTGCGGGGCCACGGCTCAGTCCGCCCCCGCGGCCGGCACCGCCCACGACGGCCACACGATGCCCATGTCCTCGGCCCCCAGCACCGCCGGCGCGGCCTTCAACGCCCAGGACGTCATGTTCGCGCAGATGATGGTGCCCCACCACGAGCAGGCGGTGGAGATGAGCGAGATCGTGCTGGCCAAGCCTGGCCTCGACGGCCGGGTCAGCGCCCTCGCCCAGCAGATCAAGGGCGCGCAGGCGCCGGAGATCGCGACGCTCAAGGGCTGGCTGGGCGCCTGGAACCAGCCCAGTGCCATGCCCGGCGATGCCGGCCACGGCATGGAGGGCATGCTCAGCGCCGAGGACCTGGGGAAGCTGCGGGCCGCCGACTCCGGCGCTGCCTCCCGTCTGTTCCTGAGCCAGATGATCGCCCACCACGAGGGCGCCATCGCGATGGCCCGGACGGAGAAGGCCGGCGGCGCGCACCCCGACGCGGTGGCGATGGCCGGCTCGATCGTGGACTCCCAGGCCAAGGAGGTCGCGTCCATGAAGGACCTCCTGAACAGCCTCTGAGCCTGCTCGCTCACTGCGTCCCCGCTTGCCCTCGCGGCGCCGGATCAGCCTGCCCTTGATCCGGCGCCGCCGGGCTGGGAGCCTCGGGGCATGGCCTACACACTCACCACCCATGTCCAGCTTCCCTACGCCGAGGCGGTCGAGGCCGTGCGCTCGGCGCTCAAGGACCAGGGCTTCGGCGTCCTGACCGAGATCGACATCCGGACCACCTTCGCGGCCAAGCTCGGGCCCGACGCGGCCACCGCTGTGGGCGACTACGTGATCCTCGGTGCCTGCAACCCGCACCTCGCCAGCCGCGCGCTGGCCACGGAGCCCGAGATGGGGGCGCTGCTGCCCTGCAACGTGGTGGTGCGCCGGGGCCCGGACGCGGACACCACGACCGTCGAGGCGATCGACCCGCAGACCATGATCCAGCTCAGCTCGAGCGAGCGGGTCCGTGAAGTGGCGGACGACGCCGGCACTCGGCTGCGCGCGGCCCTCGCCGCTGTCGGGGCGGACTAGGCCGGCTCCGCCGAGGACCGGGCCCGGTTTCGTCGATACAGGATCTTCTGTAGCGTTGAGGGGTGCAGACACTGACGACCCATGCCGTCCTGGCCCGATTCGGGAAGGCCCTGGCTGACCCGACGCGGGCCGCCGTGCTGATGCAGCTCAAGGACGGCCCCGCTTTCTCGGGCGACCTCGCCGAGCGGATCGGGGTGAGCCGGCAGGCACTCTCGAACCATCTCGCGTGCCTGCGCGACTGCGGCCTGGTGGTCGCGGAGCCGGAAGGCCGGCGCGTCCGCTACGAGCTCTCCGACCCGAAGCTCGCCCATGCGCTCGCGGACCTCCTCGGAGTGATCCTCGCCGTCGAGCCGGTCTGCACCTGCGGCGTGCCGGAGTGCGCGCCGTGACGGCCGCGCTTCCGACCGACGGCCGGCGCGTCCTCACCCGGCGGATCCGGCAGTTCTCCCTCGCGGTCATCGGCTACAACGTCCTCGAAGCCGTCGTGGCGCTCGTGGCGGGCATCGCGGCGGGGTCCGTCGCGCTGATCGGGTTCGGCCTCGACTCCGTGGTCGAGGTGGCCTCGGCCGCGGCGATCTTCTGGCAGTTCGCCGGCGACGACCACGAGCGTCGGGAGAAGGCGGCCCTCCGGGTTGTCGCGTGGCTGTTCTTCGTGCTGGCCGCCTACCTCGTGGTGACCTCGGCGCTGAAGCTGTTCGGCGCCGAGGAACCTGTCGAGTCGCCGGCCGGCATGGTCCTCACCGCGGTGAGCCTCCTCGTCATGCCGCTGCTCTCCTACGGCCAGCGGCGCGCGGGCAGGGAGCTCGGCTCCCGCAGCGCGGTGGCGGACTCCAAGCAGACCCTGCTGTGCACCTACCTCTCGGCCGTGGTCCTCGTGGGACTCGCGGTGAACGCCCTCTTCGGCTGGTGGTGGGCCGACCCGCTCGCGGCCCTGGCCATCGCGGCGGTGGCCGTGAAGGAGGGCATCGAGGCCGCCCGGGGGGACGTCTGCTGCGCCCCCTCGTTCGGCCCGGACGCCGGACGTGCGGACGCCTGCGGGGCCGGGGCCGGCACGGAGGAAGCCTGCGACTGCTGCTCGCCTTCTGCGGCCAACGGGCGGGCCAGTGGGCTCCAGATCACCCTGTATCCGGCTCAGGCATCGGACCGGGCATCGCACCGGGCATCGCACCGGGAAGCGGAGAGGGGCCGGCGATGAGCGGGCACGACCACTCCTATGCCGACGCGACGCAGGACCGTGCGCGGCTGTTTGCCGCCCTGTGCGTGACCGTGCTGATCCTCGCGGCGGAGATCGTCGGCGCGCTCCTGTCCGGCTCGCTCGCGCTCCTCGCCGACGCCGGGCACATGTTCACCGACGCGTCCGGGCTCGTCATCGCACTGATCGCCGCCTCGCTCGCGATGCGGCCCCGCACCCCCGAACGCACGTGGGGCTACCGGCGCGCCGAGGTGCTCGCGGCCGCGCTCCAGGCGGGACTGCTGCTCGTGGTCGGCACCCTCGTCCTCGTGGAGGCCATCCGACGCCTGGTCGAACCGCCCGCAGTCGGCTCGTCCGCGATGCTCTGGTTCGGCGTGATCGGGCTGTGCGGCAACGCGATCGCCCTGGTGGTCCTCGCCGGCGGGCGGCACAGCAGCTTCAACCTCCGCGCGGCGTTCCTCGAGGTGCTCAACGACGCGCTCGGTTCCGCCGCCGTGATCGTCGCGGCGATCGTGATCGCGGTGACCGGCTTCACCCGTGCCGATGCCCTGGTCTCGCTCCTCATCGGCGCCCTGATCGTGCCCCGGACCCTGCGGCTGCTGAAGGAGACCACCGATGTCCTCCTCGCCTCCACCCCGAAGGGCCTTGACCTGCGCGCCGTGCGGGAGCACATGCTCGCCCTGCCGCACGTGCTCGACGTCCACGATCTGCACGCGACGCTCATCGGCACCGGCACCCCGGTGATCACGGGCCACGTGACCCTCAAGGACGAGTGCCTCGTCAACGGCCACTCCCAGCAGATCCTCGTCCAGCTCCAGGAATGCGTCGCCGAGCACTTCGACGTCCCCGTCGAGCATTCCACGTTCCAGCTCGAGAACGCCGCCCACCGCGACCAGGAGCACCTGCACCACTGACCCGCTCGCCGCGCTTTGCACCAGGGCCACTCCAGCTGCCATTATCTGCGTATGAATGCAGATAAGAAGATCTGCGGACTCGACCCCGACTCCCAGTACGTGGACCTTGCGGTAGAGGTCTTCTCGATGCTCGCCGACGCGACCCGGGTGCGGATCATCCTTGCGCTGCGCGCCCAGGGAGAGCTGTCCGTGAACGAGCTCGCGGAATCGGTGGGCAAGGCGCCGGCGGGCGTGTCGCAGCACCTGGCCAAGCTCCGCCTGGCCCGGATCGTCACCGCCCGCCAGGAGGGGACGAGGGCCTTCTACCGGCTGGCGAACGAGCACGCCTCGCAGATGGTCTCCGATGCGATCTTCCAGGCGGAGCACTCCCTCGGAGGAGTCCCGCGCCACCACCACGTGCAGGCCGACGCCGGCCAGAAGGAGAAGGAGAGCGCATGAGCGCCGAGCACGCCCCGCACTCCACGGAAGCGGACGAGCACCACGACCACGACCACGGCCATGATCACGACCACGGGCACGGCCACGGCCACGACCACGGCCATGACCACGACCACGCGCATGACCACGACCACGCGCATGACCACGACCACGGGCACGGCCACGCGCATGACCACGGGCACGACCACCACCACGGCTTCCTCGGAACGCTCAAGGAGTTCTTCGTCCCGCACACCCACGATTCCTCGGACTCGATCGACGACGCCCTCGAGGCGAGCGCGGAGGGCGTCCGGGCCCTGAAGATCAGCCTCTTCGTCCTGCTGGGCACCACCGTCCTGCAGTTCCTCGTGGTCCTGGTCAGCGGCTCGGTGGCGCTCCTGGCCGACACCGTGCACAACTTCTCCGACGCGCTCACGGCCGTCCCGCTCTGGGTCGCGTTCCTCCTGGCCCGCCGCCCCGCCACCCGCCGCTACACCTACGGGCTCGGGAAGGCCGAGGACCTCTCCGGCCTGTTCATCATCGCGGTCGTGGCCCTCTCCGCGGTCGTGGCAGCGTGGCAGTCGATCGACAGGCTCTTCCATCCCCAGCCGCTGGAGAACCTCTGGTGGGTCGCCGCGGCAGGGGTGATCGGCTTCGCCGGCAACGAGGCCGTGGCCGTCTACCGCATCCGCGTGGGGCGGAGGATCGGCTCGGCGGCCCTCGTGGCCGACGGCGTCCACGCACGCACCGACGGATTCACCTCCCTCGCCGTCGTCGCCGGCGCGGTCGGCGTCATGCTCGGCTTCCCGCTGGCCGACCCGATCGTGGGCCTGCTGATCAGCGTCGCGATCTTCGTGCTCCTGTGGGGGACGGTCCGCAGCCTCGGCCGCCGGCTGCTCGACGGCATCGAGCCCGACCTCGTCGATCGGGCCGAGCACGCCCTGGCCCATACCCCCGGGGTGCTGGCCGTCGAACGGGTCCAGCTGCGCTGGATCGGCCACCGTCTCCACGGCTCCGCCACGGTCCGGGTCGACCCGCTCACCACGGCCGCCCAGACGGATGAGCTGCGGGCCGCCGGGGCGCACCGGCTCGGGCACGCCCTGCCCAATCTCGAGGACGTCACCATCGCCGTGACCGCGCAGGGCGCCGGGTAGGCCCGCGCGTCCTCGGCTTCGGGCCCGAGGGCCCTGTCGCCGCCGGGCCGGCAGGGACCATGCTCGGTGGTGTCGAAGGAGGACGCGATGATGTACGGCTGGTACGGCGGCGGGGGCGTCTGGGCCTGGGTGGTGATGGGCATCGTCATGCTCCTGTTCTGGGGAGGCGTGGCGGCCGTCGTCGTCCTCCTTGTCCGCGGTTCCCGCGGCGGGGCGGCCCACTACCCGCCCGGGGCGCCCCACGACGACCCTGAGCGGATCCTGGCCCAGCGGTTCGCCCGCGGCGAGATCGACGAGACGGAGTACAGGGCCCGCCTCGACGCCCTCAGGCGCAGGCCGTGACGAGGCGGGGCCTGCCCACCGTCCTCATCGCCGCGCTCGCGGCGCTCCTGATGACCGCCGCGTCCCTGCTCGCCCTGGCCCTGCTGGGACCGCCCGCCGCCGTGACGGGAGCGGCGCCAGCGTGCAGCGCCCCCAGCCTCCCGGGAACCACCGTGAGGGTCACCGAGGCGGACATGGGCGCCGGCATGATGGGGCGGTCCGCGATGCGGCGGGGCATGCGGCTCTCCGTGGACAGGGCCTCCGTTCCCCACGGGCAGGTGTCCCTCGTCGCGACCAATCTGGGCAGCGTCCCGCACGAGCTGCTGGTCGTGCCCCTGCCCCAGGGCCAGACCCTCGGCGCCCGGGCGGTGGGAGCCGACGGGACCGTCGACGAGACGGGGAGCCTCGGGGAGGCCTCGGCATCCTGCGCCGCGGGGACGGGCGAGGGCATCGCCCCAGGGGCCGCCTCCTGGGTCACCCTCACCCTCCCCGCGGGCCACTACGAGCTCCTCTGCAACCTCCCCGGCCGCTACCTCGCCGGGATGTTCGCCGAGCTCACCGTCACCTGATGTAGCTGAGCACGCCCATCATGCCCCGGTCCGCGTGGTAGGCGTTGTGGCAGTGGTAGAGCCACTGGCCCGGGTTGTCGGCGTCGAAGACCACGGAGACCGTCTGCCCGGGGCGGACGATGACCGTGTCCTTCCGCGCACCCGTGGCACCCACCTGGAAGGTGTGGCCGTGCAGGTGCATCGGGTGCCACATCATGGTGGTGTTCACGAAGTCGATCTGGACCCGCTGGCCCTGACGCACCTCGAGCGCCCCCGCGTACGGATCGTCCATCGAGAAGCGGCGCCCGTTGATGCCCCAGTCGTAGGCCATCATCGACCCGGTGAGCCTGACCGTGTGCCTCACCGCGGGGGGCTTCTCCGCAAGCCGGACGGCCGCCGCGGAGGTGAGCTGGCCGCCGTCGACCACGGTTCCGCCCAGCGTCGAGGGCAGCGCGGCGGGGAGGGGCCGCTTGCCGGTCCCGGTGCTGATCAGGCCCAGCGCCAGGCCCATCTTGCCCTCCGGGCGGGCCATGAGCGGCGTCCAGCCGGCCGGCACGGTCAGGAGGGCGTCGATCCGCTCTCCCATCCCGAGGACGACGGCGTCGACCTCCTTCCGTTCGACCGGGAACCCGTCCGTGTGGGTCAGCGTGAGCTTCACTCCGGGGGCTCCGACCCGGTACGCGGTGTCGGCGCCGGCGTTGATGATCCGCAGCCGGACCCGCTCGCCCGGCCTGGCCGTGATCGAGTCCGGATCCGAGGGGGTGCGCCCATTGAAGAGGTGCAGGGGGTACTTCACGTCGCCGGCGTCGCCGCCGAGGAAGTCGCTCGTGGAGCCCATGGACATGTACCTGCCTCCGGAGCCCATGCCCATGCCCGTGCCCGGGCCGCCGCTTGGTGCTGCGCCCATGTCCATGCCCTGCATGCCGCCCATGCCCCGGGAGAGCTCGGCGAGGACATCGTCCGGGGTCCCCGTGACGCCGTCGAGCCAGTCGTCCAGGAGGATGACCCACTCGTGGTCGTAGTCCTTGGCCTCTTCCGGGTCATCCACGATGAGCGGCCCGTAGAGCCCGCGGTCGCGCTGGAGCTCCACGTGGGAGTGGTACCAGTACGTTCCCGGATGCGCCAGGCGGAAGCCGTAGGAGTAGTCGGCCCCCGCGGCCACGGCCTTCTGGGTCACGCCCTGCACGCCGTCCTGGCTGTTCTCGATCGCGAGGCCGTGCCAGTGGACGGTGGTCTCCTGGGGCAGCGCGTTGTGGAGGGCGACCTCGAGGCGGTCGCCGACCGTGCCGCGGAGCAGGGGGCCGTTGACCGCGCCGTCGTAGCCCCAGGTGGGGACGCGCCTGCCGTCGAGCGTGGCCGTGAGGGGTGCCGCCGAGAGCGAGGCCCTCACGGTGCGCCCGGTCGAGGCGCGTGACTGCTCGGCGGCCTGGACCGCGGCGTCGGTGGGCAGGACCCGGGTGCCTCCGCTGCCCGAGGGGGCGCCGCACGCCGCAAGGAGTGCGGCCGAGGCGCCTGCGAGGGAAAGGCCCAGGAGCCTGCGGCGCGTCATTGCCGCGCTGAAGGGGCTGGGAACCGGCTGGGGGTCGGGAGTGAGAGGGGAGAGCGTCGCGCTCATGGAAGGTCCTTTGCTGTGGTGGCGCGCCGCGGGCAGACGGGTGCCGGCGGCAGTGGAGGGGGCGGAGGCCGGCCGCGCCCCGGGCAGACGGGGGCGTCGGGCCGGCGCACAGGGCGCAGCCCAGGCCCGGGACCGGGCCGAGCGGCTGCTGCCTGGCTGCCGCTGCCTAGATGCGAAGGATCGAGAGCTCGTGGAGGGAGGGCGGTGTCGGCGGCGGGGCGCGGTGCGCCTCGGCGCGTTCCGCTGCCGCGGGGAGGCCGAGGGCGGCGCCAGACGCGGTCGGAAGTGCGAGGGCCGGGCCGTCCTCGGGCGGCAGCGGCGTGCACATGCCGGCATGGGCCCCGTCGGCGCAGGGCACCGGCCCGGCGCATGCCGTCGCGGCGCATGGCATGGCGGCCGACGCCGAGGTGTGGGCCGCGTGCGGGGACGAGCCACCGGAGGCGAGCGCATGCATCCCGAGCAGGCCCACGATCACCAGGACCGCGGCCACGAGGCCGAAGAGGCCGGCGTGCAGCGGATCGCGGACGCCCCAGCGTCGCTCCATGCCCCGCCTCCTTCGATGCATCCGCCCCGTCCCGCCCATCATACCCCGGAGGGGTATTGTGCGCGGCCCCCCGCCAGGGCCCCCGCCCGGCCGGCCCCGCGCGCGGCCTACCGCCGTCGGCGGCGTCCGAACGTGGTCACGGCGAGGTAGCCGGTGAGGCCGCCGAGCCCAGCGAGACCCGTCCGCACGAGCGGCTCGCGCCACCCGCGCCAGCGCTTGTCGGAGGCGACGACCTCGCCCACCCCGCGGATGAACGCTGCCGCAATCACGCCGGCGAGCACCTTGTTCCCGATCCGCTCCGCGCGGGCCACGAGGGGCTCGAGCTCCGAGGCCCGCAGGTGCACCTCGAAGCCCCCCGAGTCCAGGACCCGGTTCAGGCTGTCCACGAGGTCCGGGACGTCCGAGGCGAGGTCGAGGGCCGTCAGGCCCGCGGCGCGCAGGCCCCGCAGGAGCGCGGCGGGCGAGTACTGCTCGATCAGCAGGCGGCGCACGTGCGGCTCGAGGACGCGGGAGAGGCGGAACCCCGGGTCCAGGACCCGGCCCAGGCCCTCGGCCATGACCATCATCTTGATGACGATCGCCGCCTCGGCCGGCATGAGCAGGCGGTGGCGCCGCACCACCCCCAGGAGCTTCTGGGCCAGCCGGGCGATGTTCACGTCGGCGAGGTCCACGCCGTCGTACAGCTGGATGAACTCGGCGACGTCCGCCGCGAGGCGGGCGCGGTCGGTCACGGGGCCGGTCAGCGACATCGCCTCGAGCGCCCGCGCGAGCCGCCGGGCGTCCTTGCGGGCGAGCGCGATGAGGAGGCGGCCGAGGTTGTCGCGCAGCTTGTCGTCGATCTCTCCGACCATCCCGAAGTCGATGATCGAGATCCGCCCGTCCGGTTCCACGAACATGTTCCCCGGGTGCGGGTCCGCGTGGAAGAAGCCATCCTCGAAGATCATCTGCGCGAGGGCCGCCGCCGAATGGTCCGCGAGGGCCCGCCGGTCCAGCCCCGCGGCGTCGAGAGCCTTGACGTCGTTGATCTTGAGGCCCTCCATGAACTCGAGGGTCAGCACGCGGGACGTCGTCGTCTGCCAGAAGACCCGCGGGAAGCGGAAGCGCTCGTCCCCGGCGAAGTTCGACGCGAACCGCTCGGCGTTGCGGCCCTCCTCGAGGTAGTCCAGCTCCTTGGTGAGCGTGCGGGAGAACTCGCCCACGAGCCCCACCACGTTGTACTCGTCCAGCACCGGCCACGCCCGGCTCGCCCTGACCGCGACGTTGTGGAGGATCTCGAGGTCCTCCCGGATCCGCTCGACCGCGCCCGGCTTGCGGACCTTGACCACCACCTTCGTCCCGTCCGCGAGCCGCGCGCCGTGGACCTGCCCGATCGACGCGCTCGCGAGCGGGGCGTCGTCGAACGCCGAGAACGCCGCGAAGGCGTCCCCGCCGAGCTCCTCGCGGACGACGGCGCGGATCGCCTCCGCGGGGACCGGCGGCGCCGCGTCCTGCAGCTTCGCGAGCTCCGCCTGGTAGGCCTCGGGAATCAGGTCGGGCCGGGTGGAGAGGATCTGGCCGAGCTTCATGAACGTGGGGCCGAGCTCCTCGAGGGCCAGGCGCACGTGCACCGGGCCGCCGACGGGGCTGCCGGGCATCGCCGCGCCGCCGCGGCCGCGCGGGACCAGCCGGCCGAATCCGGCCCGGGCGAGCACCTGGCTCAGCCCGTGACGGGCCAGCACGTCCGCGATCTCGCGGTAGCGCCGTGCATGGGTGGTCCAGGGACTCGCGGCCATGGAACGAGCCTACCGGGACTGCCCCGCGCGGCGGCGCTACCGGACCTGCTCGCCCAGCTGCTCCGCCAGCCCCTCCTGGACCGGCCCGCGCCCCGCCTCGACATGGGCCTCGGACAGCGCCTGGGCGAGGTGGGGCTGGCCGGTGATGATGGCGTCGGCGAGGCCCTCGTGCTCGCGGGCGCTGACCTCGAGGGGCCGGTTGACCGAGAGGCCGAAGACCCAGCGGTTCAGCCCGCGCAGCGGCCTGATGGACCGCTCGAGGAGCGCGTTGTCCGTGAGCGCGATGATCTGGTCGTGGAACGAGGCGTTGAGGTCCGAGGCGAGCTCGGCATCGCCGGCGGCGAGGGCCGCCTGCGCGGCGGCCAGCGTGTCCCTGAGGACCGAGGCATCCGCGCGGCCCTCGGCGACGCGCTCCGCCGCGCGGGCAGCGGCGAAGGACTCGAGCAGCACCCGCAGGTCGAACAGCTCGTCCACGTCCTTGAGCGTCAGCTTCCGCACCACCGCCCCGCGGCGCGGGGCTGTGACCAGGAAGCCGTCCTGCTCGAGCCGGTGGATGGCCTCGCGCACCGGGATGCGGGAGACCCCGTACTGCTCGGAGAGCTCGCGCTCGCGCAGGCGCTGGCCCGGCTCGAGCTGGCCGGACACGATCGAGTTGATGATCTGCTGGTAGACCTGGGCGGCCATCGCCTCGTCCGGCACTGTTCCGGCGTCCGGCGCTGTTCCAGCGGCCGCCGCGTTCTCTGCGTACTCCACGTTCTCCACGCAGGCGACGATACCCGCTGATCCGGTACGCTCCCGCGCGCGGGCGCGGCGTCATGCAGGGTCCGACGGCACCGTTCTGCCGTACCCTGAGGACACCAGTCCAGCCCAGCCGGAGGTCCCCGTGGCCGTGCCCCACCGCCCCGCCGCCGCCCAGCCCGGCACGGCCGTCCCCGCCGAGCCCACCACCCCGGTGCGGTTCCCCTGGATCCTGGGCGTGGTCCTGGTCAACGTGGGGATCAACGTCGCGTTCTTCGGCCCGCTCCAGGTGCTCCTGGCGCAGCAGGCTGCGGCCTTCGATCCGGGCCGGAAGGAGGCCATCTTCGCGCTGGTCACCGGCGCGGGCGCGGCCGTGTCCATGATCGGCAACCCGCTGGCCGGCGCCCTCTCCGACAGGACCCCGGGCCGGTTCGGCCGGCGGCGCCCCTGGGTGCTCTTCGGCGCCGTGGGCGGGGCGATCGGGCTCGTGGCGCTCGCGGGCGCGCCGGACGTGGCCGTCATGACGGCCCTGTGGTGCCTCGTGCAGGCCGGCTGCAATGCCGCCTACGCTGCGATCACCGCCGCCATCCCGGACAAGGTGCCGGTGACCCAGCGCGGCACCGTCGGCGGCCTCGCCTCCATGGGCATCACGGTGGGCATCCTGCTCGGCGCGGTGGTGGCGGCCGTCGTCGCCGGCAGCTTCTCGCTCGGCTACGTGGTGTGCGCGGCGGTGCTCGTCCTCGGGACCGTGGTGTACCTCGTCTCCGCCGGGGACGCTGCCCTCCCGCGCGGCGCGTTCCGCCGATTCTCCCTCCCGGCGTTCCTCGGCTCGTTCTGGATCAGTCCCCGGCGGCACCCGGACTTCGCGTGGGCGTGGTTCACCAAGCTGCTCGTGAACGTGGGGAACCACATGATCCTGCTCTACCTCGTCTACTTCCTGACGGACGAGGTGCGGATCGAGCAGACCACCGGGATCGCCCCGGCCACCGGCGTGCTCATCCTCACCGGCATCTACGCGGTGCTCGTCATCGTGACGAGCGTGGTCGGGGGCCGGCTCAGCGACCGCATGGGCCGGCGGAAGCCGCTCGTGATCCTCTCCTCGTGCGTCATCGCCGCGGCGTCGCTGACGATCGGGCTGTTCCCGACCTGGGCCGGGGCCATCGCGGGCGCGAGCGTGCTCGGCATCGGGTACGGGGCCTACCAGGCCGTCGACTTCGCGCTCGTCACGCAGGTCCTCCCGCGCGCCGAGGACCGCGGCAAGGACCTCGGGGTCATCAACGTCGCCAACTCGCTGCCGCAGGTCATCGCCCCGGCGATCGCCTACCCGTTCGTCGCGTTCCTCGGCGGGTACGTCTCGCTCTACATCGCCGCGGCCGTGATCGGCCTGCTCGGGGCGGTGTTCGTCACCCGCATCCGCAGCGTCGCCTGACGCCGCACCGCAGGCGGCAGGCGGGGCCTCAGCGGGCGCGGGCCACCCGCCGTCGTGCGACGATCTCGCACGCCGCCTTGAGCTGCTGCTCCGCCTCATAGGGCATGAGCCGGCCCGTCCGCACCGCGGAGACGAGCCCCGAGACGACGAGCACGATGCTGCGCCCCCGCTCCGCATCGCCGGCCAGGCGCCCCAGGACCGACCAGGACAGCTCGTCCACCTCGCCGATGAGCGCGGAGAGCTCATGGTCCGCCGGCACCACGAGCTCGTCGAGGCACGAATTGACGGCCGGCTGGGCCAGCCGCATCGCGAACAGCTCCACCGCGGCGCCGGCCAGGGCGCTGGCCCGCTGCGCATCGGTCCGCGACGCGGCCACCCGGTCCTCGACCCGGTTCCTCAGTTCCAGGAGCTGGCGACGGTGCAGGCCCAGGAGCAGGTGCGCGGACGAGGGGAAGTACCGGTATGCGGTGCTCGAGGAGACCCCGGCCTCGTGGGCCACCTCGGTGACGTCCACGTCGGGATACTCGCGCGTCGCGAACTGCGCCGCCGTATCCAGGAGCTGCTCGTACCGGGCCGCCATGCGCGGGGTCGCCGGAGGTGGAGCAGGGGTCACCAGATCGTGGGGCAATTCGAGCACTGCGAAGCAACCTCTTTCCGGACGCTGGGGGGCCGTTCGGCACGCGGACAGAGAGGGGACCGGGGGACTGTCCAACTATACGCCAGCGGCCCAGCAGCGCCCGGGTGGCCGACGCCGTCCGCTTCCGCCTTGCGGAAGGACGCCTCCATCGACCTATGATGTCCCTACCTCTTTCCCGAGGCCGGTGCTCGCACGGTCATCCCCGCGCATGAGCCGGCTCCCGGAAGTGCCGAACCCGGCAATCACCCCGGATCCCCCTCAAGGCCGCGCGCTGGAGAGCTGTGCCGACAAAGCGGTCGGCCGTCCTCCCGCGCGAGGCCCGCCACGCCGTCGTGCGCCCTTCACTACCCGCGGCCCGAGCCGCGAGCGCGGCGGCACCTGACCCAGGAGACACTGCCGTGACTGCTCCCACTGATACCTTTGCCCCTTCTTCCGAGTCGCTTGCCGAGCCGATCAGCGCCGAGGAGATCTTCGCCGCGCACGAGGGCGGGAAGCTCTGCGTCGCGGTGGAGCGCCCGCTGGCGACGAAGCGGGACCTCTCGATCGCGTACACGCCCGGGGTCGCGCAGGTGAGCCGCGCGATCGCGGCGGACCCGGCCCTGGCCCGGACCCACACCTGGGCCTCGCGGCTCGTGGCCGTCGTCTCCGACGGGACGGCGGTGCTCGGGCTCGGGGACATCGGGCCGTCCGCATCGCTGCCGGTGATGGAGGGCAAGAGCGCGCTGTTCAAGACCTTCGGCGGCCTGGACTCGATCCCGATCGTGCTGGACACGACGGACGTGGACGAGATCGTCCAGACGCTGGTGCGGATCGCGCCCTCGTTCGGGGCGGTGAACCTCGAGGACGTGGCGGCGCCGCGCTGCTTCGAGCTCGAGGCCCGGCTGATCGAGGCCCTGGACATGCCGGTGATGCACGATGACCAGCACGGCACTGCCGTGGTGGTCCTGGCGGCGCTGACGAATGCCGCCACGGTGGTGGGCAAGGAGCTGTCCTCGATGCGGGCCGTGATCGCCGGTGCCGGGGCGGCCGGGATCGCGATCGCCGAGATCCTGCTCGCCTCGGGCCTGACCGATGTGGTCCTGCTCGACTCCAAGGGCGCCATCCACGCCGGCCGGCCCGGCCTGTCCGGGCTCAAGGCCGAGTACGCGGCCCGGACCAACCCGCGCCGGGTCGAGGGCGGGACCGCCGAGGCCCTCGCGGGGGCGGACGTCTTCATCGGCGTCTCCTCCTCGACCGTGCCGGAGGAGGACCTGGCCGGGATGGCCGAGGGCGCGATCGTGTTCGCCCTGTCCAACCCGGACCCCGAGGTCGCCCCGGACGTCGCCGCCCGCCACGCTGCCGTGGTGGCCACCGGCCGCAGCGACTTCCCGAACCAGATCAACAACGTCCTGGCCTTCCCGGGGATCTTCCGCGGTGCCCTCGATGCCGGAGCCCGGCGGATCACGCCGGCGATGAAGCTCGCCGCCGCCCGCGCGATCGCCGGGCTCGCCCTCGACGGGCTCTCCGCCGACTACATCGTCCCCAGCCCCCTCGACCCCCGCGTGGCCCCCGCCGTCACCGCAGCGGTCGCCGCCGCCGTCGTCCCGGGGGAGTAGGCGCCGCCCTCCCGACATCCCCCACGCCGGCCGTGGCAGGATGGCCGCGTGGATACCAGCCTCCTCGCGGCCCTCCTGTGCGGCCTCGCCCTCGCCGTGTCGGTGCTCGGCACGATCCTTCCGATACTCCCGGGGAGCGTCCTCGGGATTCTCGCCCTGCTCGAGTGGGCGCTCTTCGGCGGGGCCGGGGCCGGCGGATGGGCGGTGTTCGCCATCGGCACGGTGCTGTTCACCGCCGGGATGGGTGCCTCCTATGTCCTCACCGGGCGCAGGCTCGCTGCCCGCCAGGTGCCCAACGGCTCCATCCTCGCGGCCACCGTTGTCGCCGTCATCGGCATGTTCACGGTGCCGGTCATCGGGCTGTTCGTGGGATTCGCGGTGGGGCTGCTCGGGAGCGAATGGGTGAGGACGCGCGATCTCCGGGCGGCTGGGGCGTCCTCGTGGGCTGCGCTGAAGGCTCTGGGGCTGGGGCGCCTCGCCGAGTTCGCGTTCGCGGCCGTGGCCGCGACGGTCTGGGTCATCGGGGCCTGGGTGCACTTCGCGGCCCGCTGACCCTCCCGGGCCTCTCTCCGTTGCCGCCCGTTTCCCCCCTTTCCCCCCCGGTTTCCCCCGTTTCGGGTACGCATCTCGTCGCCTTTTCGGGCTTTCGGGTACACCCCGCTTCTGCACGGCGCCGCACCTGCGGCGACCTTCCGCGCACGACGCCGCGCGGCGCCGGCGTCGTCCGTCCCCCCCCCCCGGGCTTCCCTCGGGGCCGGGGGCCAGCAAGTGTACCCGGAACGCCAAAAGGGCGACGAGATGCGTACCCGGAACTGGGCTGGGGGTGCGGGTGCCGGTCTCGCTAGCATGGGGGGCATGCCTTCCCGCGAACTGGGCGGCCGCCCCTCGTTCCACGACACGCGCGACCTCACGCCCTTCCGCGGCGCGCAGGTCTACGCCCCCGTGCGCGGCATCGGGCGTCGCCTGGCCCAGCGGGTCACCGGCAGGACCCGGGCGCCGCGGCTGAGGCCGTTCGCGTCCAAGGTGGAGAAGCAGGTCCACGCGGCCGTGTTCGCCCACGCGGAGCCGGAGCGGCTCGTGGTGATCGCCCGCGCCTACCCCAGCTGGTCCGGCCTCTGCTATGTCATGGCCGGCCTCCAGGCGTACCGGTCCCACCATCACTCCCAGGCCGCCGAGCTCCTCGCCCGCGGGCTCGCGGGCACGAGCGAGCCCGCCGCTGCCGCGTTCGCCATCCAGTACCTCGGCGCGGTGCGGCACTGGATCGAGGTCTCGGACGGGGTTGAAGTCGAGGTCCTCTTCAGCGAGGAGGCCGTGTGCCTCGCCCTCGCCCACAGCCTCCGGGAGGTCGGCCGCCCGGACGAGGCGCTCGCCGTCCTCGCCCCGCTGCCGCCCTCGATGCCCACCGCCCTCGCCTCGTGCCACCTCGCCGAGGTGCTGGGCCGCCCGCACGACGTCGTGGCCTGGACCGAGGGCCTGGCCAACGCGAGCGACCTCGCCGCGGCCCTCCTCGTGCTGCGCGCCCGGGCCCTGCGCGAGCTCGGACGCCGCGCCGACGCCCTCGCCGCCGTCCGCGAGGCCCTCCGGCGCCGCCGCACCGCGTTCGCGGTCAAGAACTCCGCCGCCACCGAGCGGGCGCTGCTCATGCTGGGCGTGGGCAGGCGCCGGCGCGGGGCGGCCTCCGCGCCTTCCTCCGCGTTCGACGAGCTGCGAGCGCTCACCCAGGCCCGGCGCGCGCGGGACACCGCGGCCCGCGAGCTGTGGCTGAAGGACTTCGAGGACCTCGAGCGCGGGGCAGGGGAGTAGCCGAGCGCCCCGCGCGCGGACGACGGCGGGTGCGCGCCCGGCGTCGTGCGCCCACCCGGGTGTCCCCCGCCACCCGCTTCCGGGTACGAACCTCGGCGTGCCCGAGACGGCCGAAGGGCGACGAGATGCGTACCCGAAACGGTGAAAGGGCGACGAGATGCGTACCCGAAACGGTCAGGGGAGGGGGTGCCTGCGCGGGGCCGGGGCGGCGGGCGACGGCGCCCCGTCCCCGCCGTCCTCCGCCTCGAGGAGCGCGGTGGTCCGGTACGGGATGACCGTGCGCAGGATCATGCGGGTCGACGTGCGCCGGATGCCCGGGCACAGCCGGATCTCCTCGGACACGCGGTAGAGGTCGTCGGGGCTCGTGGCGACGGCGCGGATGAGGAGGTCGGTGTCCCCGGCCGGCGCCAGGCACTCGAGGACCTCGGGGATCCGGCGCAGCGCGGCGACGGCCTCGTTGATGTGGCTCTGGTCCAGCTCGGCGCTGACCTCGGCGAGGACGCCGCGGCCCAGCCCCTCGGGGTGCACCCGCGTGCTGCTGGCGCGGAGCACGCCGCTCGCGGCCATGCGCTCGAGCCGGGACTGCACGGTCCCGCGCGCGAGGCCCAGGCGCTGGGCGAGCACCATGATGGGCGCGCGCGGGTCCTCGTCCAGCGCGAGGAGGATGCGGCGGTCGGTGCGGTCAAGCTGCTGCGTTCTGATCACTCTCCGCGGCTGAAACGGTTCGGGGCTGGTCAGATTGACCATCAGCGGGCGTCCCTGTTGTCACTGGTGCTCGCCGGTTGCTCTGATGGTAGCAGTCAGCCCGACGGACCCACCGGCCCGGACGGCGCGGCGACGGCCAGCGCGGGACACCCACCGCACAGGCCCGAGCGGCCCCACCAGGCCCGGCCGCAGCAGGACCCCCGGGACTCCAGCAAGGGAGCCGGACAGCGGGAGAGGCCCCACGGCTGGTGCCGTGGGGCCTCTCGCGGTCAGCGCCCGGTCAGCGCTCGGTGAGCGCGGCGGCACGGGGGCCGCGGTGGGCTGCTAGTGCAGGCTGCTGGAGGTCTGCTCCTGGGCCGTGGCGTTGGTGTTCATGGTGCGCGAGGCGTCGCGCAGCTGCTCGACGAGCTTGGCCAGGGACTTCATGCCCGTGGACTGCCACTCGCCCTTGAACTGCTCGGCGTCGCGGCCGGCCCAGTTGGCCGGGATGTTGTTGTTGATCAGCGCATTGAGGTTGTTCTTGATCTGGTCCACCTCGTTGGCCTTCGCATCGAACTGCTTCGCGACACCGCGGAGCTCGGCAACGTTGGCGCCCTGCTGAATAGCCATGGTCTTTCCTTCCGTCCTGCCCCTCGGGCTTCCCCCGTGGACTTGGCTCCACGCTATACGCCGCCCAGCGCCCGCCGCGATGGGGAGAACTCCACACGGAAAGGGGCCCGGCACCGCGGCTCGCGCGGCACCGGGCCCCAGGGGCTGTGACTGCCCAGTCAGCTCGCCCGGCTGACCACGAGGACCGGCTGGGTCCCCGTGTGCGGCCCGGGCCGGGCGGGGAGCGGACGGGCGGGGCGCATGCGGGCGACGGCGGCGGGCTCGCTCGGGCGCGCCGGCGCTGGGTGGTCTTCGATCGGGGCAGGAGCCTGGGCGACGGCCAGGGCGGGCGCGAGAGCCGGTATCGCGACCTCCTCGTCGGCGGGCTGCGCGTCCTCGGCGTCGATGGCCCGCGGGCCACGGGATTCCGCGGCGGAGGCGGAGGCGGCCGTGGCGGAGGCCTGCTTCGCGGCGAGGAGCGCGTCCGCCTTGGCGATCACCGCCCGGCGCGCGTACTCGGCGCGGGCGTCCTCGGTCTCTGCGGCAGGGCCCTCGACCGCGGCCGCGCGCTGGGCGAGCACCCGATCGACGAGTCCGCGCGCAGCCCGCAGCACGGCCATGCTCACCGATGCGACCCCCTGGCCAGCGCCGGCGATCATCAGCGTGATGACGGTGGCCACGGTGAGGAACAGCAGGAGCGCGCCCCCGATCATGAGCGTCCCGAAGTACACAAGGTTCGTCACCATCAACGCATCGTCCACAGCAGCTCCTCCCACGAGCTCGGGTGTCCCCGGCACCGGCCACAACCCCTTCATTCTTTCCCGCGCGCCCCGCCAGTAACACCCGGAATCGAGGACGTTGCTGAAACGCAATGGACCTGTTACCCAACGTGACATCAGGCTCACACTTGTCTCGGGAACATCTCGGTCCGCGGGCCGGTTGCCGCCCTTGTGACCGCACTTTCCATCCTTGACCTCGCTCCCGTCGTGGAGGGCTCCGACGTGGCCGGCGCGCTGGCTGCCGCGACCAGGCTCGCACGCCTCGCAGAGGAGACCGGCTACCGGCGGCTCTGGTACGCCGAACATCACAACACGGACGCCCTCGCCTCGAGCGCCACCGCGCTGCTGATCGCCAACGCGGCCGCGAACACGTCCACCCTGCGCGTCGGCTCCGGCGGCATCATGCTCCCGAACCACGCGCCCCTCGCCGTCGCCGAGGCGTTCGGCACGCTCGCGAACCTGTACGGCGACCGGATCGACCTCGGCCTCGGGCGCGCGCCCGGGACGGACCCTCGCACGGCGGCGCTCCTGCGCCGCGGCGCCCGGGACGACGGCGAGGGCGCCTTCGCCGCCAACATCCGGCTCCTCGCCTGGTTCTTCGGCGAGCAGGAGGACGACGCCGAGAGCGTGCAGCTGTCCCAAGGAGTCCACGCCGCTGTGGCCCGAGGCACCCACGTCCCGCTGTGGGTCCTCGGAAGCTCGACGGCGGGCGCGGCCATTGCGGGCCAGCTCGGCCTGCCGTTCGCGGCGGCCAGCCACTTCGCCCCGTTCCAGCTCTCGGAGGCGATCTGGACGTACCGGCAGATGTTCAACCCCTCTGCCCCGACCGCGCAGATCTCCGAGCCGTACGTCATGGCCGGCGCGAACCTCATGGTTGCCCCCACCCGCGAGGAGGCGGAGTTCCTCTTCACCACCCACCAGCAGATGTTCGTGGCGATCCGGCGGGGCACCCGCGGGCCGCTGCGTCCGCCGGTCCGCGAGATGGACTGGGCCCCGCACGAGGAGCAGATGGCCACCTCGGCGCTGCGCTTCTCCGCCGTCGGCACCCCCGGCAAGGCGGCAGAGTTCCTGCGGGTCTTCGCGGCCTCGTACGGGATCGACGAGATCATCCTCACCGGCTACGCCCACGATCCCGCGATGCGCGAGCGCTCCTACCGCCTCATGGCCGAGGAGTGGGCCAAGGACGCCTCGGCCCCCGCCGCCTGAGGGCCCGAGGGGACCGTGGCCGCCTCCAGCGCCGCCCGGAGAATCTCCTCGCCTGCCAGGACCCCGGCGCTCTCCGTCACCCGCAGCCCCGGCCGGGTGTAGCCGGCGTCCTCGAGCTCGCCGTGCCGGGGGCGCAGCGGGAGGTCGGCCAGCTCGAGCAGGCCCCGGTCCAGGAGCGAGTCCCCGGCCGCGACGAGCTCGCTCGCCCCGACGCGCTCCATGACCTCGGCGACGGCGGACTCCTTGGTCACGGCCGAGGGGACGCAGTAGAGCTTGCGGCCCTGGAGCGAGACGACCCAGCCGCGCCCGGCGCACCAGCCGGAGAGGTCCGCCAGCCATCCCGCCGGCAGCGCGGCCCGGTCCACGATCGCGTAGGCGAACAGGTCCTCGGCCGTCCGGACCCGGTCCACCCAGGGGGGAGCGTTCTCGCACATCCGTGCCAGAACCTCGCCGATGGGTGCGGACCCGCGGGCGACGGCGCCGCGCACCCGGGCGGACCACGCGCCGTCGGGCGTCCCGCCGTGCAGGAGGACCCCGCCGTTGGTGGTGATCGCGTAGGGGGTCGCCGGCAGCTGGACGCGGGCGAACTGGGCCTGGGTCCTGGTGGTCACGGGGACGAGGACGGCGCGGCCGAGCAGCTCGTGCAGGAGGTCCTCGGCCGCCCGGGTCATGTAGCTCAGTGGGGCGTTCTCGTAGACCTCGCTCACCACGAGCCGGGGCGCGTCCCGGTCAGGGCCCTCGAGGTGGAGGGCGCGGGCGGAGTAGATGAGGGTGCGGTCGAGGTCGCACGCCACCACCGTCCTAGACATCGGCCACCGCCTTCCCGTCGGCGCCGGTCGCACCGGGCGTGAAGCGCGGGTGGATGAGCCCCACGCAGCTGTACGGCAGCCCCTCCGCCGGCTCCACCGGCACCCCCCGCTGGGCGGCGAGCAGCAGCACGTGGGCGAGGTCCCCGCACAGGAGGCGGCCGGCGTCGTCCGTGGCGAGCAGCTCCGGGCGGGCGAGCACCTTCCAGGGCACGCGGCGCAGCAGCACGCGGGTGGTCTCCCCGACGCCGGGCTTGACGAGGTTCACGGCGCTGCGGAGGGGCCCGAGGCCCTGCTCGGCGGCGATGCGCTCCACGGCGGCCCACCCCGCCCACGTCGGCTCCGCGGGGGGCCCGGGCAGCCCCGAGCGGATGTCGGGGAAGCGCGCCGCCACCGCATCGACGAACTCGTTCGAGACGTCCCGCGGCGCGAGCTCGCGGTAGAACTTGGCCCCGTGCGTCTCGTGCGGGCCGATCAGCGCGCGGTTGAACACCGTGCGGGAGACGAGGCCCGAGACGGTCGAGTTCAGGCACGCGGAGGGGATGAGGAAGTCGTCCCGCGTGCCGAACACGCGCACGCACCGCCCGGGGTCGGCCAGGACGGCGAGCTCGGGGGAGAGACGCACGCCGTCCGAGCCGGCGAAGTCCTCGAGCGCCGCGGCGAGCTCCCGCGTGATCGCGCCCTTGCCCGTCCACCCGTCCACGAACATGATCTGCTCGGGCCGGTGGCGGGTGAGCAGCCAGCGCAGCGCGTTCGCGTCGATCCCGAGTCCGCGCACGATGCTCATCGTGTAGTGCGGCACGTCGAGGCCGTGGGCGTGCGCGGCCCACCGGCGCATGAGCACCCCGACGGGGGTCCCGGCCCGGGCGAGCGAGACGAGCACCGGCTCCCGCCCGCGCAGGGCGAGGACCTGCTCGGTGACGTCGGCGACCGCCTGCGCGATCCGCGCGCCGGACGCCGCGAGCGCCTCGCGGAAGAGGGCCTGGTACTCGGGGCTCGGCTCGTACTCCTGCGGCAGGGACTCCGCGTAGCTCGCCCGGCCGGACTGGATCGCGGCCTCGCGCTCGTGGGCCGGCGCCTCGAGGCGCGCGCCGGAGAGGTCCTTGAGCAGCCAGCCGACGTCCTCGGGCGGGTACGAGCCGAACGCCCCTGGGTGCGTGCCGCCGCGCAGCGGCTCCGGGTACGGCGGCTCGGCCCCGAGGTGGAGCACGACGACGGTGCCCGCCGCCCGCGCGAGGGCCTCGGTGACGCTGGGCTCGCCGTGGGCCCCGGTGCCGGGCAGGCCCGCGACGGAGAGGTCCTCGGGCGCCGTGCCGGGCTCGGGCACGTAGACGATCGCGTCGAAGCGCTCGCCGGCGGTCACGACGTTGTACGCGTGGCGGCGGCCGGTGCCCGGGGCGCCGTCGAGGGCGTGGTCGTGGGAGGAGAACGTGAGCGTCGAGCGGACCGCGTAGCCCGGCTCGTCGTGGACGTGTACCGGGGAGCGGGTGGTCGAGGAGAAGAGGGTGCCCGGGAAGTCGGCGGTGAGGGCGTCGGCGACGGCGAGGGGCAGCGCGAGGTGCTCCTCCGCGCCGAGGACCAGGACCCGGGCCGTCCGCGGGAGCCCCTTCCCGGCAAGGGCGGCGGCCGCGGCGCGCGCGGCGGGGGCGGCCAGGTCGGCGAGCCGGACCCCGTGCGGGCCCGCCGTGTCGACGCCGAACCGGGCGCTCCGCACCGCGCCGAGGTGACCCCATGGGTGCGCGAGGTGCCCCTGTGGGCGCGTGAGGTCAGCCCGTGGGCGCGCGAGGTCGGGGCCGGGGGACTCGGCCAGCCAGTGCGCGGCCCTGGCGAGGACGTCGGCAGGCAGCGAGACCGAGCCCTCCCCGAGCGCCACGACCGTCAGCCCGCATCCGAGCTCCCCGGCGAGCCGCTCGAACTCGGCGCGGTCCTCGGCGCCGCGGAGGTCGACCAGGGTGGCGACCACGTACCGCCGGCGGGGCGGCGCCGCGCCGGAGGGGCCGGCGTCGTGCGTTGTCTGCGGGCGCCACGCGGCGTGCAGCTCCCGCACCGTGTTGAGGACCGTGCGGCCGGTGGAGAGCTCGTCGTCGACCAGCACCACCGTGGCGGCGCGGGCGAGCCGGGTGGGGTCGCTGGGCACGAGGGTGTGCCCGGTCGCGTGCGAGTGCTCCTCCTCGAAGCCGCCGAAGGGACGCACGGGGGTGCTCAGCCGGGTGGAGTGGAGGTAGTACGAGCCGAGGTGCTCGGCGACGGCGTGCCCCAGGCCGGTGGCTGTCTCGGCGTAGCCGAGGGTCACGATCTGCTCGCTGCCGGCGGGCCGCGCCGGCAGGGGGAGGGGCTGCGCGCCCGACGGCGCGTCCCCGGCAAGGCGGGCCAGGAGCGCCCGGGCGGCCTCCTCCAGCGGGGGGCCGGGGGCGGCGCCGCCGGCGGGGCCGAGCCCCAGCTCGCGGGCCACGGCCGCGCCGAGGAGCCGCGCGGCGCCGAGCGCGACCGCCGGCGGAGTGGGCACGTGCTTGGCCAGGACGCGCGAGACGAGCAGCTGGGCGCGCTTAGGATTGCGCCGCACCGCGAGGCCCACGAGCGCGTCGACGGGCAGGAGGCTGGCGGGCGCGGTCGTCAGGGTGATCCCGAGCCGGTCGCGGACCACGGTCCCGGGCCACTCGCGCTCCGGCGGGGTGACGTCGCGGTCCAGGGGGGTGACCTCGGCGGTGTCCGTCATTTCATGCTCGCTTCCAGCAGGTCCACGAAGGTCACGTCCGGGCGGGCGACGCCGAATGCGTCGGCGCGCAGGAGGGTGCGGCGCGCCCAGGCCCGGTGGGGCTTGGCCTCGTTCATCCGCACGCCCGAGCGGGACGCCACCGCCCCGCCGCCCTCGGCGGCCATGATGTCCACGGCATCGAGGTACTCGTCGTGCGCCACGACGTGGAGCGCGTGCACGAGCGGGACGTGGGAGGGGTGGATCACGGTCTTGCCGAGCAGGCCGTTGGCGAGGTCGAGCTCGATCTCCCGCAGGAGCCCGTCGAGGTTCGCGCCGAGGAGCTGCTCGCGCAGGACGCCCGAGTTGGCCGCGTCGAAGGGGGTCGCGCGCAGGAGCGGCCGCAGGATCCGCTCGGTGTTGGTGTAGTGCTCCCAGACGGGGCCCGAGATGACCCACCCGCCGTCGGCCCGGCCGAGGATGCCCACGACGTCGGCGATCACCTCCGCGACCACGGCCACGTGGTAGATGGTCAGGTCGCGCGAGCGGCGCAGCCCGTAGGCGGAGGCGATGTCCGTCGCCCCGATCCGCACCGACAGGATGAGCTCACGGTGGGCCTCGAGCAGGTCGCGGACCGCGATCAGGGCCTCCGGCCGGCTCTCGCGGTGCGTGGTCACGGGATGCTCGATGATGGGCATGGCCCGCAGGGGCGCCTGCAGCGAGAGCTCGGCGTTGAGCTGCTCGAGGGCTTCGAGGAAACGCTCCGCGCGGCCCGAGGCGTTCTCGAACTTGGGCAGCACGAAGCCCGTGAGGACGCACGCCGCGTCCCCGAGCCGCCGGCCGAGGGCGAGCAGCTGTTCGGGCGAGCGGGGCCGCACGAACAGCAGCGGCAGCGTCCGCGCCCGGGCCGGCGCGTCGAGTGCGGCGAGCTCAACGAGGGCCCCGGCCACGTTGTCCTCGGCGCTCTCCACGGCCGAGTCGGGAACGGCGTCCTCGAGGCACAGCACGGTGCTCGTGCAGCCGGAGCGGGCGCGGCGCAGGATTCCCTCGGCGAGGCCCGGCCGGGTGCCGGGCGTGTAGAGCGTGGCGCCGAGGCCGACGGCGAGGGCCTCCGCGCCGCTGTCGGGGCCGAGCTCGCGGGGCCGGCGGGCGAAGAGCCGCTCGCGGGTGCTCGCGGTGAGGTACGAGTAGTGCAGCACGGGGTCCCCCAGGTGTCGGTGCGTGCAAGAACGGTGCGTGTCCGTCCCCGGGCGCGGCGGGGCCGGTGGTCGGGCCGGCCGGGTGCGCGGACGGGCCTGGCTAGCGCCGCAGGCCTCCCAGTCCCACGGTCATCGTGAACGCGAACTCGCGCCAGATCTCCCCGTCGTCCCAGTCCTCGGGGACCGATTCGGCGCGCAGCTCGAGGAGCGCGCCGATCCGGGTCGCGGTCAGCACCGTGCGCTGTCCAGGGCCCAGAGTGCCCTGGACCGCGATGGCCGAGCCGTCGAAGGTCTGGACCGTCATGGTTCCCCCGGCCCCGATGAACAGGGCCCGGCGGAGCCTGCGCACATGGCGCAGCACCACGACGGCGTCCCGATTAACGAAGCCGACCAGTGGCCGGTTCCCCGGGGTCGGGATGGGGGTGCCAATCTGCTCCCGGTGCACGCTCTGCGCCCCGGTGGTGCGGTCCTCGCCCTCCCACGCCGTGCCGCGCGCGCCCGTGACGAAGAGGGACCCGATCCCGGACTGCCGGGGATTCAGGCGCACGACGGCGTTGCCCTCCGCGAGCTGGTGGAGCCTGCCGAACGCGGGGGCCGGGTACAGTCGCGACTCGGGCGTGGCGGGGGCCGGCCTCTGGCCGTGCGCACCTGCCGGGAGCCCGGATACCGCGCGCCCGGATACTGCCAGCCCGGGTACTGGGCGCTCGGCAGCTGCGCGCCCGGCCGCCGGGGCGAGGTCGAGGCCGGTGGAGGGCGCGCGGCCGGGCGGCGGCGCCGGGACCGTGGGCTCCCCGAGGTCGAGGGGGTCCCGGCGCGCGGGCGCCGGTCGCTCAGCCGGTGACGGCGCAGGCGCCGGGACCGGCGCCTTGACCCGCCGGGTCATGAACGGCACGTCCGAGCCCGCCAGGCCCTTCATCAGAGGTCGAGCCCGAAGTCGCGCGAGACGCCGGCGAGGCCGTTCTCGTAGCCCTGGCCGAGGGCCCGGAACTTCCAGTCGTCGCGGTGCCGGTAGAGCTCGCCGAACATCATGGCCTTGATCCGGTCCCCGTGCAGCTCCGGGACGTCGAAGCGCAGGAGCTCCGAGCCGTCGGGCCGGGCGACCCGGATGTAGGCACTGCGCACGGCGCCGAAGGTCCCGGGGCCGCGCACCTCGGGGTCCACGTAGGCCAGGAACGCGATCTTGGCGACCTCGGCCGGGATGAGGCCGAACTCGACGTCGATCTGCTCCTGGTCGTGCGTCGCCCCGGGGGCCCCCTCCTCGCCGCCGGTGAAGCGGACGCCGCCGCCCGCCGTCGTGAGCTGGTTGAAGAAGACGAGGTGCTCGGGGGAGAGGGCACGCCCGTCCTCGCCGCAGACGATCGCGAGCGACGTGAGCTCGGACTGCGGGCCGTTGCTGGGCACGATCTGCCAGCCCATCGCCACCATCACCCCGCCGAGCCCGGGGTTCTCCGCCGTCAGCGCGGCATTGCTGCCTGCGACCATCGTGGCCATCAGAGTGCGTCTCCTTCTCGGGGTTGCGGAGCGGTGAGGCGGATGCCCCCGACGTCGAACTTGTCCTGCAGGAAGCGCCCGTGGACGCTCAGCTCGGCGAGGGCTCCGGTGCGGACCTGGTTGTCCAGATCCAGGGCGGTGGAGTGCAGGATGTCGAGCTGCTCGAGCAGCTTCTCCGACTCGGGGCTCGAGTCCGTGTGCGTCGACGGCGGCAGGGCGCGGTACACCCGCAGCGACGTGGGCAGGTAGTCGGTGACGATCGCGTTGAGCAGGACCCGCTGCTCGGTGGAGGCGCCGTGCTCGGCGATGTAGTCGATGAGCCCGGCCAGGAGATCATCGGTCTGCCGGACCCGGGAGGACGCGAGGGTGGGCAGCACGGCGCCCGCGCGGCGGATCGCGCTGCGCAGCGCCCCGAGGGCCTCGCGCGTCTGCTCGAGCTCCTGGGCCTGGGTGAGGGGCAGCTGCTCGTCGAGGCCATGCTCGGGCTCGCGCCCGGCCCCACCGAACAGCGATCCGAAGAACTTCCCGACCATGGATTCACCTTAGCGGCTCGGGCTGTGATCAGGCTCGGGGATCGGTGGCCGGGGACCCGCCGTCGTGCGCGGGCAGCGTACGCTCTTCTCATGCCGAAGAGCCGCACGCGCAAGCCGAAGAACACCCGCCCGCGCACCACGACCTCGAGGAGCGACTACGAGCGCCGGCGCCGCAGCATCGACCTCATGATCGACCGCCTCACCCCCGAGTACGTCGCGTGGGCCTCGCGGGAGGAGGCCGACCTCGCGGGCTTCGCGGCCGGCCAGCTCACCGTCGTGAAGATGTTCCTCATGATCGTCTCGAGCCTCGCCAAGGGCACGCCCTCCCTCCGGCTCGACCCCGACCATGTGGCCGGCTTCCTCCCGCCGTTCCTCGAGGACGTCGCGGCCGCGGCGGAGAACGAGGACCAGTCGGTCGACGACCAGCGGTACGTCATCGGCACCCTGATCGACTGGCTCACCTTCCTCGAGGAGTCCGCGCGCTGGGAGGGCACGGCCGAGGAGCTCGAGGCCGTCGCCGAGGTGCTCGACGCGCAGGCCGAGGCGCTCGGCGGGATCGTCGACGAGGGACCCCGGGCGGCCCTGCCCCAGGCCAGCGAGGAGGAGGCCGCCGCCTTCGCCTCCGGGGCGCCGTTCGTGCGGCACGCCCGGGCACTGCTCGAGTGGCTCGGCACGGAGCGCGAGGTCACCGAGGATGCCACCCTCCCGGCGGAGGCGCTGGCGTCCGCCGCCGAGCTGGTCGGCTCCGAGGAGCGCGCCGCCAGGCTCTGGGAGGCCATGGTCAACGCCGAGCTCATCGACACCGCCGGCGGCGTGGCGCGCCCCGGCGAGGGCGCCGCGGACCTGGGCGGCGGCGACGGCCTCGGGCGGCTCGAGGCCCAGTTCCTCGGCACCGAGATCGTGGTCGCCGCGTGCACGGACGGCACGCCCGGGACCCCCGACGGCGAGACCGCCGCCGTGCTCACCACGATCCTCACCGCCGCCGTCCACCAGCAGCCGTTCCCCCTCGAGGACGTGGCCTCTCTCGGCGCCGGCCTCGCCGAGGACGGCGAGGCCGAGGAGGACGAGGAGGAGCTCGGCCCCGGCGCCGCCCAGCAGCTGCAGAGCCTCTCCGAGGCCCTGGTGCGCGAGATCCGCGAGCTCGAGTCCCTTGGCCTCCTCGACACCTCGGACGGCATGGTCAACGTCCCGGTGGCGGCCCTCGACGCGGTCTACGACGCGGTCGTGGACTACGAGGAGGAGGCCGCGGGCGAGGAGGAATTCGACGACGGCTTCGACGACGAGGCCGACGACCAGGTCTAGTCCGCGTTGCCTTCCTGCCGGCGCACGCGCTCGATGTACGGCCGCGACTTCTCGAGGCCCGTCTCGAGCGCCTGCACGGTGCTCTCCATGCTCTTGGCCGCCTGCGCGCGGAAGGTGTCGATCGCGTCCATCGTCTGGTAGATGTTCGCGAACGCCTTCTCGAGCGTCTGGACCGAGACGCCGGAGGACGAGGCCTGCTGGTGGATGCGGGCGGTCTGGTCCTTCAGCATCTCGGAGGTGCGCAGGATCATGTTGTTGGTCGTGGTGTTGATCGCGTCGATCTGGTCGAGCACGAGCTTCTGGTTGGCGAGCGCCTGCGCCACGATCACGGCGGTGCGGAGGGCGCTGATCGTCGTGGTCCGGGCGCGGTCCACGCCCTTGATGAGCTCGGTGTTGTTCTTCCGGATCATGTCGATCGCGAGGTAGCCCTGCACCGAGACCGCGAGCTGGGTGAGGATGTCCTGCCGGCGCTGGCGCACCGGGAAGAGCACGTCCGACTCCAGCTGCTGCGCATGCTCGGCCTGCCCGTTGCGCCGGACCTCCTCGATCTTCTCGACCGTGGCCCGGTCCAGCTCCTGGGCGAAGACCGCGTACTCGGAGAGCTGCTTCATCGTCTCCCAGAGGTTCGTCTTCTCCTGGGCGAGCGAGGCGTTGTCCTTCATGAGCGCGTCCTGGCCGGCCATGAGCGACTTGATGATCTTGTCCAGCTGGGTCTGGGCGGACTCGTAGCGCTGGAAGTACCGGGCGAGCCTGTTCCCGCCCGGCACGAAGCCGAGGATCTTCCGGCCCGTGCTCAGCTCCTGGTTCGGAGTGAGGTCCTCGACCGTGGTGCGCAGCTCGCCGAGCGTGGACGCGACGTACATCTGCGCGCTGTTGTTCGACTTCTTGGCGCTCGCGAGGGAGGTGCTGGAGCGCTCGAGCATCCGGCTCGAGGCGTCCGAGGACGCGACCATCTCCCGACCGGCGAACCGGTTGAGGCCCTCGACCTTCTGCTGGAACTCCGGGCTGCGCGAGTCCATCGCGGCGATCTCGGCCACATAGGCCTTCGCCTGGGTGGCAATCTCGTTCTGGCGCTCGGCCGGGACGGGGACCATGCCCGGCGCCTGCTCCTCCTGGATGACGGGGGCGGGCTCGGGCGCCTGCAGCACGAGCGCGTTCTCGGACTCGGTGGGGTCCGGCGGGGTCAGGGAGATGGACATCGCGGTGCTCCTTGGGACAGTGGTGGGAGGGCTGCGTCAGCCGAGGTTCACGCCGAAGTCGGTGGCGACGCCGGCGAGGCCGCTCGCGTAGCCCTGGCCGACAGCCTTGAACTTCCATTCGCTGGCGTTGCGGTAGAGCTCGGCGAAGATCATGCAGGTCTCGCTCGCGGCGTCCTCGGAGAGGTCGTAGCGGACCACCTCGGCGTTCGTGCCCTCGTTGACGATTCGGCAGTAGGCCGAGCGGACCATGCCGAAGTTCTGCCGGCGGCTCTCGGCCTGGTCGATGCTCACCACCACGACGATGCGCTCGACGTCGGCCGCCACCTTGGTCAGCTCGACCTGGATCTGCTCGTCGTCGCCCTCGCCCTCGCCGGTCCGGTTGTCGCCCAGATGGGTCACCGACCCGTCCGGGGTCTGCTTCTGGTTGTAGAAGATGAAGTCCGCGTCGGAGCGGACCTTCCCGTTGGCTCCCACGAGCAGCGCCGACGCGTCGAGGTCGAAGGCGTCGCCCGTCGTCGTGCGCGGATCCCAGCCGAGCCCCACGATGGCCTTGGTGAGGCCGGGGTCGGTCTTGGTCAGGGAGAGGTTGCCGCCCTTGCTCAGGGTCAGTCCCGCCATGTGGAGTGCTCCTTCTTCCGTCGTGGTTGCGGTGTCAGTCGAGGACGACGCCGAAGTCGGTCGCCAGGCCGGCCAACCCGCTCGCGTAGCCCTGGCCGACCGCTCGGAACTTCCATTCGCCACCGTGCCGGTAGATCTCGGCGAAGATCATGCAGGTCTCGCTCGCGGCGTCCTCGGTGAGGTCGTAGCGGACCACCTCCTGCCCGGTGACGTCGTTGACCACCCGGCAGAACGCGCCGCGGACCATGCCGAAGTTCTGGCGCCGCGCCTCGGCCTGGTCGATCGAGACGACGATGACCACCTTGTCCACGTCGGCGGCCACCTTGGTCAGGTCGATGAGGATCTGCTCGTCGTCGCCCTCGCCCTCGCCGGTGCGGTTGTCGCCCTGGTGGACCACCGAGCCGTCCTTGGCCTCGAGCTGGTTGTAGAAGATGAAGTCGTCGTTGCTGCGGACCTTGCCGCGCGCCGAGACGAGCAGGGCGCTCGCGTCGAGGTCGAACATCTCCCCGGCTGTGGTGCGCGGGTCCCAGCCGAGCCCCACCATGGCGCGGGTGAGGCCGGGGTCGGCCTTGGTCAGGGAGAGGTTGCTGCCCTTGCTGAGGGTGAGGCTTGCCACGGTGCTCCTTGTGCTGTGCTGTTGTTCGGTGGTCTACAGGACGGCGGCGGACGGGCCCACGAGATCGCCCACCGTGCGGCCGTTGGCCGGCTGCCCGATCGCCGTGAACTTCCAGCCTGCACCCTCGCGGGAGAGCTTGGCCATGATCATGCCGGTGGTGGGCCCCTGCTCGGTGAGGGTGTAGCGGGCCACCTCGGGGCTTCCGGCGGCGGAGTCGTCCACGACCCGGCAGAAGGCGTTCTGCACTTCGTTGAAGGTCTGCTGGGAGTAGCTGGTGATGACGAAGACGATGTGCTCGACCGCGGCGTTGACGGTGGGCAGGTTGACCATGATGGTCTCGTCGTCGCCCTCGCCGGCACCGGTGAGGTTGTCCCCGGTGTGGCGGATGGAGCCGTCCTTGCTCGTGAGCTGGTTGAAGAAGACCGTGTCGAGCGGCTGGCGGCCGGCGTTGTAGAGGATGGCCGAGGCGTCGAGGTCGATCTCGGCCGCGCCGCCGCCGAAGAGGCTCCCGAACAGTCCCTTGCGGGGCTGCTCCACGGCGTCCCATCCCAGCCCGAGCCGGACCTGCGTCATGCCGGACCCGTCCTTCTTGGTCAGCGAGAGGCCCTGCCCCTTCTGCAAGCTCAGTCCCACGGTGTGCTCCTTACGTCGTCTCTACAGGGTGCGGTCGGTGTCTCAGGCGGTTCTGGCGTGCTCGGGCTCGAGGGCCTTGCGCCGGTTGC
This sequence comes from Sinomonas sp. RB5, assembly GCF_054063535.1. Lineage (NCBI taxonomy): Bacteria > Bacillati > Actinomycetota > Actinomycetes > Micrococcales > Micrococcaceae > Sinomonas > Sinomonas sp. RB5. Next base: position 69,474 of record NZ_JBSSGJ010000002.1, on the reverse strand, counting down.
GCAGGAGGGAGCCCAGGAAGGCGGCCCCGATGAAGACCACGCCGATGAGGCCGGTGATGACCTCGCTGACCTCGGTCCGGATCGTGATCAGGAGGATGACGGCGAGGGCGCCGATGGCCCAGTGGGCGCCGTGGTCGAGGTACTCGAATTCGTCGAGGGTGCCCTGGCGGACGAGGTAGACCGTGAGCGAGCGGACGAACATCGCACCGATCAGGCCGAGGCCGAGGGCGATGATGATCGGGTCCGAGGTGATGGCGAACGCGCCGATGACGCCGTCGAACGAGAACGACGCGTCGATGACCTCGAGGTAGAGGAAGAGCATGAACGCTGCCCTGCCGGCCACCTGGACCGCCGTGGTGGGACGCGTCCTCGCCGCCGACGCCGGCTCGGGCGCCTCGGCGTCGTCCTCCTCCTCGCCGGTGTCGAAGAGGTCGCCGAGGCCCTGGACGAGGAAGTAGGTCACCATGCCGAAGATCCCGGCCATGAGGACGCTGCCCTGCAGATCGGGGCCGGAGAGCTGGCCGATGAGGCCTAGGGCGAAGAGCCCCACCACGAGCGAGGCCCCGTTCATCCTGCCGATCTTCGCCAGCGGCGCCTCGAACCAGTGCAGCCACTTGAGCTCGCGGTCCTCGAACATGAAGTCGAGGAAGATCATGAGCAGGAAGATGCCGCCGAAGGCCGCGATCTGCGGGTGGGCCTGGTGGAGGATGTAGGCGTAGGTGCCCGGCTCGTCGATCGGACCCTTGGCGAGGGCGAGCTGGACCGCCTCGACCGGGTTGAGCTTGGCCGTGACTCCGACGATGAGCAGCGGGAACAGCACCCGCATGCCGAACACGGCGATGATGACGCCGACGGTGAGGAACATCCGCTGCCAGAAGGGGTTCATGCGCTCGAGGATCCGGGCATTGACCACCGCGTTGTCGAAGCTCAGGCTCACCTCGAGGATGCCGAGGACGAGCGCGAGGAAGAGGGCCTGCGGCCCCCCGTAGAGGAAGGCCACGACAAGCGCCACAGCGCTCACGCCGAAGGACCAACCGAACGTCTTCAGAAACACGTGGGGCGCAGAGCTCCTCGTTCAGGCCCGGGGTGCCGGGCGGCAATCAGCGGGCTGCGCGACCTAGGAGCGGTTCCCCCCCAGACCAGCCAAGGCCCATTATGTCCCGGGCCACCGACAGTTCTGTATCCCCAGCCTGAGCAGTCTCTCTCGTGTTCCAACGGGGGAACGGCCGGGCGGGTTCCTGCGGTGCCCGGTGGAGGGCCGGTAGAGTGGTCAGCCGTGCCAGAACCCTCTCCGCGACCGCTGCAGGCCTCACCGCCCGCGGGTACCCCGGCGCGCGGCGAGGGACCCGCACCGGCGGGAGCGCCGTCGTCCGCCATGCTGGTTCGCCTCGCCGAGCTCGAGTCGCTCCACCGGGGGCCCGCCTGGGCCCTCACCCGCTCGGCCCCGTGGACCATCGCGGCGCTGCAGACCGCGTTCTCGCGCAACCGCCCGCAGGTGGAGCTCGAGCAGTTCCACGAGGAGCTCGACGCCTTCCTCGAGGACCTCCGGGCGCACGATGCCGCGTCGGGGGCTGCCCCCACCGCCGGCGCGGCGACCGGCCGCTCCGTGGCCGACGACTGGACCCGCCGCCGCTTCCTCGCCCGCCGCTCGCACGGCGGACGGATCGTGTACGAGCTCACCGAGGCCGCGGCCCGCGTGCTCGCGTTCCTCGACTCGCTCTCCTCCGAACGGTCGACGCTGACCGGTTCGCGCCTCGGCACGCTCCTCGGCGACGTGGAGAGGCTCGCCCGCGAGACCAACCCGGACACGACCGCGAGGATCGAGGCCCTCGAGGCCGAGATCGAGGAGCGGCTCGAGCTCGTGCGGGCCATGCGCGCCGGGGAGCAGACCGGAAGCCTCGACGACGAGACGGCCTTGGAGGCCGCCGAGAACATCCTCGACCTTGCCGCCGGCGTCCCGGCCGACTTCAAGCGCATGCGGGACCGCATCGAGGACTCGGTGGGCCAGCTGCGCAACCAGATCATCGAGGAGTCGCTGACCAAGGGCGCCACGATGGCCCAGGTCCTCGAGGCGGACCGGCGCCTGCGCGCCTCCAGCGAGGGCCGCACCTTCCGCTCGTTCACGGCGTTCCTGGACGACCCAGAGCAGCAGATGCGCTTCCGGGCGGCGATCTCCGAGGTGCTCTCGCGCGACTTCGCGGACGGGCTCGGCCACGAGGAGCGCGAGACCCTGCGCCACCTCGTCGCGGAGCTGCGCGAGGCCAATGCCCAGATCCAGCGCATCTACGGCAAGCTCTCGGAGAGCCTGAACACCTACGTCCAGAGCGACGACTACCGCCAGTCCGTCCGCCTGCGCGACGCGATCCGCCGCGCGGAGCAGGCGGTCCGCCAGCTTCCGTACCTCCGCGAGGAGTCGGGGTTCGCGCCCGCCCCCGAGCTGTTCGGCGCCGAGTTCGAGTCCCTGTCCATGGTCAAGCTCTTCGACCCGGACGAGCTCGCGCCCCCGCCCCGGCTCGCGGATCCCATCTCCTTCGGCCGGGAGGACCGCGTCCGGTCCGCCCGCACCGCCAAGGCGCGGGCCGCAGCCCTGCGCGAGGCGGTGGACGTGGCCCTCGAGGCCGGGGGAGGCCGGGCGCAGCTGGGCGACATCTGGTCCCAGCTGCCCGCCGAGGAGCAGCACATCAACTCGATCCGCGCGCTCCTCGCCCATCTGCTCAACCGGGGGGTGGGCTTCGGCCGGGACGCCTGGGCGCCGCTGGAGTTCGAACAGGTCGACGGGACGCGGCGCATGGCCTTCGTCCCACAGGCGGAAGTGACCGTGGAGGCCTCGGGGCCCTCCGGGGAGGAGAACTGATGGAGACAGCCGCCGAGGTCACGCCGCGGGACGCCGAGGTCACCGCGGAGGACGCCGAGGTCATGCCGGAGGAGCCATTCGTGCCGGGAACCGCCCTGTACGACGGCGACACGGGCGTCCTCCCGCTGCGGGTCCGCCACGTCCTGGTCCGCCTCCTGAAGGGTCCGTACCTCGACGGCGGCCGCGACGAGAAGGCCTGGACCACGCTCCTGGACCATGAGGACGTGCTGCGCTCGCGGCTGTCCGAGCTGTTCCTCCGCCTCCAGATCGACCACGAGCGCACGATCGCCGTGCTGCGGCCGGTGGACCCCGAGCTGCTGGGCACGGCGTCGCGCGCCACGGTCCTGCGGCAGCAGCGCGTGCTCAGCCGCGTCGAGACCATCCTGCTGCTGCGGCTCCGGCTGCTCCTCGACCGGCATGCCACGGCCCAGACCGAGCCGACGGTCACGCTCGAGGAGCTCGCCGACGTCGTGGCCCACTACCAGCCCGCCGAGGAGCAGGACGCGCTCCGCGATGCGGACACCGTCAACCGTGCGGTCGCCAAGCTCCAGGCCCGCCGCCTCCTCATCCCCACCCCGCTCGAGGACGTGTACCTCATCTCCAACGCCCTGCCGCTCGCCCTGCCGTTCGAGAACATCGGCGACGTCACCCGGCACCTCGAGGCCGTCGCCGCGGCGGGGCCCTCGCGGGACGGCGGTCCGGCGGACGACGCCGGCCAGGGCGCCCTGGGCGTGGACCTCGCCGTGGGCGGGGAGGGAGCGGGCGAGCCCGGGGGCCGGGACCGCCCCGACGGGGCCGACCCTCTCGACGACGACCCAGACCCTGACGCCGCGGTCCCAGGGGATGACGTCGCGGTCCCGCCGGGTGGCCTCAGCGGATCGGACGAGACGGAGGGGCTCCTGTGAGCGTCGCGACCATGCTCCCCCTCGGCACGGCCGTCAACCCCGGCCAGTACCGGCTCAGCCTCGTGCAGGTGGTCAACTGGGGCACCTTCCACGGCGCCCACACGATGCACGTGGACCGGGCGGGCACCATGCTCACGGGCAACTCGGGCGTGGGCAAGTCGACGCTGTTCGACGCGATCGCCCGCGTGTTCGACGCGCGCCCGCGCTCCAATGAGGCCGCCGCGGCCCGCGCGGGGCACAGCGAGGACCGCCGCACTACCTACACCTACATGCGCGGCAAGGTCGGCGACGTGGCCGTGGGGGAGGGCCGCGCGAGCGCGTTCCAGCGCCCGGGGGCCACCTGGAGCGCCGTCGCCCTCACCTTCGACAACGCCGCGGGCACCGCCTACACGCTCACGGCGCTGTTCGACCTGCCCAAGAACGGCACGGAGTCCAGCCTGGGCCGCTTCTACCTCATCGACTCGGTGCCGCTCGATGTGGCCGCGGTCGAGGGGATCATCGGGCAGACCCCCGGCAGGCGCTTCACCCGCAGCGGACTCGAGGCCGTCTTCCCCGAGGCGCAGGTCTTCGACGTCCACAAGAACTTCGCCGAGCGCTTCCGCCGGCTCCTGGGCATCTCGAGCGACCAGGCGCTCCCGCTCCTGCGCGTCATCCAGGCGGGCAAGGGCCTCGGGGGCAGCGTCAACAGCTTCTTCCGGGACCAGGTCCTCGACCCGCCCGCCACGCTCGCGGCCGCCGACGAGGTGGTCGAGGAGTTCAGCAACCTCATGTCCATCCGGGCCCGGCTCGAGGACATCCGGCTCCAGCGCGACCAGCTCGCCCCCATCCCCGCCCTGAACCAGGAGTACGAGGCGGCCCTGGCCGAGGCCGCGCGCCTGCGCGAGCTCGCCGACGAGCCCTTCGACGCCGTCCGCCAGTCCCACGCGGTCGCCGTCCAGGAGCGGCTCATCGCCGGCATCCGCGAGCGTGCCCAGGCCAAGGCGAAGGAGCTCTCCGCCGAGCGCCACCGCCGCGACGCCCTGGCCGCCGAGCTGCGCTCCCTCGAGGCCGAGTACAACAGCGCCGGCGGCAACCAGATCTCCGCGCTCGAGCAGGCCCGCGACAACGCGACCGTGGCGCTGCGCCTGCGCCGTGAGGTCGAGGCCGCCGCGAAGGCGGGGATGCACGACGCCGGCCTCGACCTCGCGTTCTCGGCGGAGGGCTGGGAGGCCGCGCACCGCCAGGCCGCCGAGGCCCTCGCCGGGCTCGAGGGGGACACCGCGGCGCTGCGGGAGGCCCGCTTCGACGCGTTCGAGGCCCACGGGACCGCGAAGCGCGAGCTCGCCGAGGCACGCTCCGAGCTCGCGGCCCTCGCTCAGAGCAAGAGCCTCCTGCCCCAGCACGCGGTCGAGAACCGTGCGGCGATCGCCGCGGCGCTCGGTCTCGACGAGGACGAGATGCCGTTCGGCGGCGAGCTGATCGACCTCGCCGAGGACCAGGAGCGGTGGCGCCCGGCTGCCGAGCGTGCCCTGCGCTCGCTGGCCACGACCCTGCTCGTCCCGGGGCAGCACTTCGCCGCGGTGACCCGGTGGCTCGACGCGAACCCGGTGCGCGGGGCGCTGCGCGCCGTCGACCTCTCCAGCCGCGTCCCCGGCGCGGAGCTCGCCCTCGATTCGGTGGGGGAGCGGGACCTGCTCGCGAAGCTCGAGGTGGCCCCCGGCCCCGCCGGCCACTACCTCCGCGAGCGCATCGCGGTGGACTTCGTCTACACGTGCGTCGAGGACCCGGACGAGCTCGCGGGCGTGGAGCGCGGCCTGAGCCTCGGCGGCGTGGTCAAGCGCGGCCGCGGCACCGTGGAGAAGGACGACCGCTTCGCCGCGCGCGCGGACTTCGTCCTCGGCTTCGACAACGCGGCCAAGGTCGAGCTCCTCGCCGCCCGGGTCCTCGAGCTCGAGGCCTCCCTCGCCGCCGCGGCCGAGGCCGCCCAGGCCAGCGAGGACTCCCACCAGGGCCTCTCCCGCCGCCTCGAGGCGCTGCGGCGCGTGGCCCGGGACGAGCGGGCGTGGGAGGAGGTCTCCTCCGCGGCGGCCGAGGACGAGCTGCGCCGCATCGGCACCCGCCTCGAGGACGCGCTCGCGGCCCAGGGCGACCTCGAGCCGCTGCGCGCCAAGGTCGAGGCGGCCCGCGCCGAGCACCAGGCCTCCACCGAGGCCGCGGCCGTGCTCCAGAGCGAGTACCGCCAGCTCGACTCCCAGCTCGTCACCGCCGACCGCCTCCTCGAGGCCGCGCGCGCCCGCCTCGCCGACGCCCCGCCGTCGGCCGCGGCGACCGGAACGCTCGGCCCGCTCTTCGACGAGTTCGGCCAGGCCGAGGACCAGCACGACCTCGAGCGGATCGCCGCCGAGGTCCACGGCCGGCTCGCCGCCCGCGTCCACGCGGCGGAGAGCCGCGCGCAGGGCGCCGCCGAGCGCCTCACCCGCATCTTCGAGCAGTTCCAGCGCGACTGGGGCCCCGTCGTCGCGGCGGACCACGGCGTCTCCATCGGCGCCGCGCCCGCGTTCGAGGCCCGCTACCGCCAGATCGTCTCGGAGGGCCTGCCCGCGCAGGAGGCGCAGTTCCGGGAGTTCTTCGCCCAGCGCACCCACGAGTCGTTCTCGACCCTGCTGCACCTGCTCGACGAGGAGCGCCGGGGCATCGCGGCCCGCATCCTGCCGCTGAACTCGATCCTCGCCGGCGTGGACTTCCACGACGGCTCGTACCTCGAGCTGGACATCCGCCAGACGGTCCCGGCGTCCGCAAAGCAGTTCAAGGATGCGATCGTCTCCGCGCTCAGGGCGCGCCACGCGCCGTCGTCCGCCGCAGCGGCGCACGACGCCGGCCCCTCCGCCGCCGGGAGCGGCACCGCCGGGGGCGGCGCCGGCGAGGACCAGCTCACCGTCCGCTACAAGACGCTCGAGGCGCTCGTGAAGCGGCTCGCCTCCCAGACGCCCGAGGACCGGCGGTGGCGGGCCGAGGTGCTCGACACGCGCGCCCACGTGTTCATCTCCTGCAAGGAGCACCGCGTGTCCCGGGACCCCGCGGGCGCGGCGCGGGACGAGGTGTTCGTGCACGCGGACACCGGCTCGATGTCCGGCGGCGAGCGGCAGCGCTTCACCGCGTTCATCATGGCCGCAGCCCTGAGCTACCAGCTGGGCATCGCCGAGCACGGCTTCACCGGCTACGGGACCGTCATGATGGACGAGGCGTTCGTGCTCGCGTCCGAGGAGTTCGCCGGCCAGGGCATCGCGGCGCTGCACGAGTTCGGCTTCCAGCTGCTGCTCGCCGCCCCGGAGAACGTGATCGACCTCTCGCGCTACCTCGGGTCCGTGACGGAGATCCTCCGGGACAAGCGGACCAACCGGTCCGGGCTCATCGAGGGCCCGGCGGTGCCCGGGGGACCGGTCTCGCAGGCGAACCCGGTCGACATCGTGCTGCGCTGACGGCGCGGAGGCCCCTCGTCCGGCGCGCGTCCAGCTCTCACCGAGGCTCCGGCGCTACCGTGGGGGCGCGCCCCACCCCGGGCGCGCCCCGAGTCCACTGAGAGGTACCCGCATGCGCCGACCCGAGGACGCGCCCTTCCGCAACCTGTACCAGAAGTCCCTCGCCTACGACCGCCGGTGGGTCTACCGCCGACGCCGGGCGGCCGTCCTCGCGGGGGTCGTCACCGTGGCGCTCGTCCTCGGGGCGGGTGTGTGGGCGGCGGCCACGTACTTCGGCTTCGAGAACGGGATCCGGCGCTCGGACGCGCTGACCGGCGGCAAGGGGCTGGACCAGGACGTCAACATCCTCCTCATGGGCCTCGACTCGCGCCTCGACGAGAACGGGAAGCCGCTGAGCCAGGAGGAGTACGACGCGCTCCACTCGGGCAGCTCGGACGACGGCGGGTACAACAGCAACGTCCTCATGGTGCTGCACGTGCCCAAGGACGGCAGCCGGGCCACGATCATCTCGGTCCCGCGCGACGACTATGTGGACCTCGCGGGCGCGCCGGACGGGATCCAGCAGGGCAAGGTCAAGCAGGCCTACGGCTACGCGATGGACCAGGCCATGCACACTCTCGCGGCCAACCCCGGCGGGAAGAGCCAGGACGAGATCTACCAGGCCGCCCGTGACGCGGGCCGCAAGGCCGAGATCGCCACGGTCGAGAACTTCCTCGGCATCAAGATCGACCACTTCGCCGAGGTCACGATGGCCGCGTTCCTCTCCGTCGCCAAGGCGGTCGCGCCCATCACGGTGTGCCTGCAGGAGGCCACCCAGGACTCCTACTCGGGGGCCGACTTCAAGGCCGGCGTGCAGCAGATCAACGCCCAGCAGGCGGTGGCGTTCGTCCGGCAGCGGCGCGACACCTCCGGGTCCGGGGTGGCGCTGAGCGACCTCGACCGCTCGCGCCGCCAGCAGGCCTTCATCTCCTCGCTCGCGACCCAGCTCAAGCAGAGGGGCACGTTCACGGACCTCGGCAAGGTCACCGGGATCCTAGACGCCCTCAAGGACAAGATCGCCGTGGACCAGGGGCTGAACCTCATCGACTTCGGGCTCAAGGCCAAGCAGCTGACCGAGAACAAGACGAAGTTCGTGACCCTGCCGATCGTCCAGTTCGGCACGAGCGACACCGGCGAATCCGTGAACATCGTGGACAAGCAGGCCATCCGGGCCCAGGTCGAGGACCTGCTGAACCCCAAGCCCGCACCGGCCTCCTCGGCCCCGGCACAGGCTGCGCCGGCCGCCCCGGCGCAGGCAGCGCCGGCGGCTCCGGCGGCGCAGGGTTCCGATGGGCAGGCGGCCGGGTCGGGGGCGCAGGGTTCCGATGGGCAGGCGGCCGGGCCGGGCCAGGCGCCTCCGGCTGCCGCAGCGCCGTCGCCCTCGCCGTCCTCGACGTTCAACGCCGGGGACTGGTCCGACGCCCTCGTGGGCGGCGGCGTCCCCTGCGTCAAGTAGTCCTTGAGGAGTCACTTCCGTCGCGTTGAGGAGTCACTTCCGTCGGGTTGCGGAGTCACTTCCGTCGGGTTGAGGAGTCACCTCCGTCGGGTTGCGGAGTCACCTCCGTGGCCGTTGCCTGGCGTTCACCCTCCCTTCGGCCGCCGGTAGCCCGCCGGGCCTAGGCTCGCCGGGTGGCAGGCAGCGTGCGCGGGACCCGGAAGAGGTTCGTCGCCCTGGGCGACTCCTTCACCGAGGGCGTGGGGGACTGGAGCCCCGCGCTGCCCAACGGCGTCCGCGGGTGGGCAGACCGGGTGGCCGAGAAGCTCGCCAAGGCCGAGAAGGGCTGGGAGTACGCGAACCTCGCGGTCCGCTCCAAACGGCTGCGCCAGATCGTCGCGGACCAGCTCGAGCCGGCGCTGGCCATGGAGCCCACGCTCGTGACCCTCTATGCGGGCGGGAACGACATCCTCGACCTCGGGACCGACATGGACCTGCTGCTCGGGCAGTACGAGGACCTCGCGCGCCGGCTCACGGAGACCGGTGCAACCCTCGTCCTCTTCACGGGGTACGACGTGAAGGTCAACCGCCTGCTCGAGCCGCTCAAGCACCGCAACTGGCAGTACAACGAGCGCGTCCGGGGCCTCGCGCGCGAGCTCGGCGCCGTGCTCGTGGACTACTGGTGCTTCGACGAGTACGCCGACCGGCGGATGTGGGACGCAGACCGCCTCCACATGTCCAAGGCGGGCCACAAGTTCCTCGCCCGCCAGGTGCTCGACCAGCTCGGGTATCCGCAGCGCGTCAAGCAGCGCGGGCGGGAGCCGCGGACACGGCGGGGCCCCCGCGAGTGGGTCGCAGCACAGAGGACGTGGGTCGGCGACTGGGTCGTGCCCCTGATCGGCCGGAAGATCCGCGGCGTCACCCTTGGCGATGGCCTGTCTCCGCGGTGGCCCGAACCCGTGAAGGTGCCGCGCAAGGGCGGCCTCCGCCGGTACGCCGAGGAGCATCCCGAGGTCCTCGCGGGGACCCCGGACTGGGCCCGGAGGCTGCTCTAGCACCTGTGGGAGACCCGCGCGGGAGGCGCCGTCACGCGGGAGGTGCCGCGCGGCGTCGTGCGCCGCGGCCGAGTAGTCTGGGCGGGTGCCTGACGCCTCAACCAACGCCTTGCCATGCCCGCGAAGCCGCTGAACCGCAGCGGGGGCCTCAGCGCGGCGTGGCTGCTGGTCCTGGCGTTCCTGTCCATGACGGCGCCACTGTCCACCGACCTGTACCTGCCGAGCTTCCCGCGCGTGCAGCAGGAGTTCGCAGCGACCGCCTCCGGCGTGCAGTTGACGCTCACGGGCTTCCTCCTCGGGATGGCCGCGGGCCAGCTCGCCTTCGGCGCGATCTCGGACAAGTTCGGCCGGCTGAGGCCGCTGCTCATCGGGAACGTCGGCGCGATCCTCTCCTCGGTCGCGGCAGCGCTCGCGCCCAACCTCGAGGTGCTCGTGGCCGCCCGGCTCGGGCAGGGGCTGTTCGGGGCGGCCGGGATCGTGATCGCGCGGGCCATCATCGTGGACCTCACGCGCGGCTCGGAGACCGCCCGCACCCTCAGCCTCCTCATGACCGTCAACGGCGTGGCCCCGGCCGTGGCGCCCTCGCTCGGCGCGCTGCTCGAGGGGCCGATCGGGTGGCGCGGGATCATGTGGACCCTCGCGGGCCTGTTCGCGCTCATGATGCTCAGCGTCTCCTCCGTCTTCCGGGAGACGCTCCCGCCCGAGTCCCGTGGGGAGCACGGCATCCTCGGCGGCCTCGCGCAGCTGTTCAGGGTGCCCCGGTACCTCGGGTACGCGGGGCTCTTCGCGACCTCGTTCGCCGCGATGATGTCCTACATCCCCGCCTCGCCGTTCGTGTACCAGGTGGTCATGGGGCTGCCTCCGCTCGCGTACGGCGCCCTGTTCGGGCTCAACGCCGCGGGGCTCATCATCGCCGGGTACATCTCGTCCCGGCTGGTCAAGCGCATCCCGGCCCAGCGGATCGTGGCGGTGGCGGCTCCGCTGCTGCTGGTCTTCTGCGCGGCCATCCTGGCGCTCGCGCTCGCACCCGTGCCGCGCTGGCTCCTCGCGATCCCGATCTGGTGCGCGGTGACGAGCGTGGGCTTCCTCATGGGCAACTCGTCCGCCCTGGCACTCGGCGCCGTGCGGCACGTCTCGGGCAGCGGGTCCGCCGTGCTCGGGGCCACCCAGTTCGTGTTCGGCGCGATCGTCTCCCCGCTCTCCGGGCTCGCGGGGGACCGCACTGCCGTGCCCATGGCGGTGATCATGACCGTCGCGGCCGCGGTGGCCGCGGTGCTCGCCCTCGTGCTGCGCCGCCGGCACGGCTGAGCGGGGCGCCCCCGGGGCCCGGCCGGGCTGCCGGGCTGAAAGCCGTTGGCGCGGGGCTCGCGGCCGGCCGGCCGGCTGAAGGAAAGCGCCCTGCCCTTCGGTCAGAACCTCCGGCTGAAGACGGGGGCTCCGACCGAAGCGCAGGGTCTTCCCGAGCCACTGCTCGGTGGAGCGGTGCGGAGGGCGCCGCGGCGGGTGACGCGTTCCTCAGCCGGGCTGTCTGTCCGGCCTGTCTGTCCGGCCTACCGGCCGAGGTCCGCGGGCACGAAGCTCCACAGTTCGGCGGACATGCCTACCGGGCGCTGGCGCTCGCCGCCCCCGGCTCCGGCGCCCTCGGCACCTGCGCCCCCGGGCTGGCCGCCCTCTGTCCCCTCGGCAGCTGCGCCGTCGGGCCGGCCGTGCCCGCGCCCGAACGAGGCCGAGTTCTTCCAGGCCTCGAAGCTCTCCTCGTCGGCCCACCGGGTCACGACGAGCCAGACGTTGCGGCCGTCGGTGGGCTGGAGCAGTTCGAAGCCCTCGAAGCCGGGCTGGCCGTCCACGGCCCCGGCGCGGGCGGCGAAGCGGCGGGCAAGCTCATCCCCGGAGTCGGCGGGAACGGTGATGGCGTTGATCTTCACGATACTCATGCAGGAATCCTGTCAGAGCAGGCTGGCCGCACACTGGATGCCGGTCCCGCCCAGACGCGGGTGCGTGCGTCCCTTCCTGCCCACATAGGCCGCGGGGCCAAAGCGGGCAGGAGCGGACGCCGCCCGCGCAACCCCACCGCCACCTGCCGTCGATAGACTCGCCTCAGTGGCCGCAAAGGGGCCCACGGAGCGAAGGAGCACCGGCGATGACCACTTGGCGGATCAGGGACTTCCACCCCTCGGACCTGGACGGGATCCTGCACCTGTGGAGCGCGATGACGGCCTCGGGGATCGAACCGGTGTACTCGCTCTCCGAGGTCCTCGCGAGCTGCCAGAAGGACGTGGCGGTCGTGGCGCTCCAGGGCGACGACGTGGTCGGCGCCGCCGTGGGCCGCGCGGCCCACGAGCAGGGCTGGATCGTGTTCCTCGCGACCCTCCCGGAGTGGCGCTCCCGCGGGATCGGCACCGCGCTCCTCGCGGCCCTCGAGAACCGCATGGCACCCCTCGGCCTCACCAAGCTCTCCGCGCTCATGCCGGACACCGAGACCCGCCTCGAGGCCTTCCTCTCCCGCGGGTTCAAGGACGTGCAGAACCTGCGCTTCTTCGAGCGGCAGATCCCCGTCCAGCGCACCGAGCTCGAGCCCCTCGCCCAGCTCGGCGGCCGGGTCCTCCCGCGCGACCTGTGGGACAAGGTGGCCGGCATGAAGCGGGAGAAGCAGCTCCTCGAGCGCCGGCTCGTGCTCCCCCTGGCCCAGGCCGAGCTCGCGGACGAGTTCGGGGTGGTGCCGCCGCGCGCCGTCGTGCTCTTCGGGCCGCCGGGGACCGGGAAGACGACGTTCGCGAAGGCGATCGCCTCCCGCCTCGAGTGGCCGTTCGTGGAGGTGTTCCCGTCCCGCCTCGCCGCCGGGCCCGAGGGCCTCGCAGGCGCGCTCCGCAGCACCTTCCTCGAGATCTCGGAGCTCGAGCACGCGGTCGTGTTCCTGGATGAGGTCGAGGAGATCGCCTCGCACCGCGCGGGCGATCCGCCCAGCCCCAACCAGGGCGTCACGAACGAGCTGCTCAAGATCATCCCGGCGTTCCGCGAGCAGCCCGGGCGGCTGCTCGTGTGCGCGACCAACTTCATCCGTGCCCTCGACTCCGCCTTCCTGCGCCACGGCCGCTTCGACTACGTCATCCCCATCGGCCTCCCGGATGCCGAGGCACGCCGGGCCATGTGGCAGCGCTTCATCCCCGAGTCGGTCCTGCCGGACGTGGAGGTGGAGCAGCTGGTGGAGCGCACCGAGGGCTTCTCGCCGGCGGACATCGAGTTCGCCGCCCGGTCGGCCTCGCAGCGGGCGCTCGAGAAGGCGGTGTACGCCGCGGAGCCGGTCGCGGTGCCGGGGATGGCGGACTCGCCCGCGGCGGGCGGTGCCGTCCACCGCGATGCCGGGGACCTCGCGCACGACGCCGGCCCGGGCGCCGGCGGCGCGGCCCTCACCGGCGGCTCCGACGCGGCCCGGGAGCCGGTGCACACAGGCCCGGACGGCACCCGCGCGGCGGACGCCGGTGCGCGGCGGGGGCCCAGCACGCAGGACTACCTCGAGGCCATTGCGGAGACCAAGACGACCGTGAGCGACGAGGTCGCCGCCGCGTTCCTCGAGGACATCGAGCAGCTCGCGCGGGTCTGAGGCAGTTCCGGCCCCGCTGCCCCGGACGCCTGCAGGGGGAAATGCCCGGGAAAAGGCCCGCGGACGGCCGCCCGATGTGATGCGGGCCCCTTCCCCGTGGGACAGTGGGACCATGACCGCGCAGCACCCCCACGCCGTCTCTGGCCCCGACGGCCCCCGCACCGCCGGCGCCGACCCCGGCGGCGAGGCGTCCGCCGCAGGCACCGCGACAGCACTCGCCTCCCCGCCCGAGTCCGGGTTCGCCGGCGCTTCCCCCCGGCTCAAGCCGCTGTTCCATGTGGCACAGCGCGTCGCGCAGTCCTGGAACGACCTGCGCACCCGGCAGGCCAGGCGCGGGGACTACGTGGCGCAGGTGGTCGCGTACCGCGGCTACGGGTCCACGCGGCGGGTGCGCGTGCTCGGCCGCGTCATGTACGCCCGGCCCGGCCTGCACGGCGAGTCGGACGCCTTCAACAACTTCCGCGGCTGGGTCTCGTTCACCTCGGTGCCGATCCAGCACGCCGAGGTGACGGTCGAGATCGGGGCGACGCGCGCCGTCGTGCGTGCCGATGCCGGCGGGGTGGTTGACGCGCTCGTGGACGTGGAGCTCGAGCCGGGCTGGCACGAGGCGCGGATGAGCGCCGACGGCGCCGAGCCGGATTCCGCGCAGGTGCTCGTCGTCGAGCCAGGGGCGGCGTTCGGGATCGTCTCCGACATCGACGACACGGTCATGGTCACCGCCCTCCCGCGCCCGTTCCTCGCGCTGTGGAACACGTTCGTGCTCAGCGAGCGGGCCCGTACCCCCACGCCGGGCATGGCGGTGCTGCTGGACCGGCTCGCGACCGAGCACCCGGAGGCGCCGATCGTGTACCTCTCGACCGGGCCATGGAACGCGGCGCCGACGCTCCAGCGGTTCCTGGGACGCAACCTGTACCCGGCGGGTCCGCTCCTGCTCACGGACTGGGGCATGACCCCGGAGCGCTGGTTCCGCTCGGGCCGGGACCACAAGCGGGAGAACCTCGAGCGCCTCGCCGCCGAGTTCCCCGGCATCCGCTGGCTCCTCGTGGGCGACAACGGCCAGCACGACGAGTCCATCTACGCCGAGTTCGCCGCCGAGCACCCCGACTCCGTCGCTGCCGTGGCGATCCGCGAGCTCTCGCCCGGCCAGGCCGTCTTCTCGGGCGGCACCACGCACGACGCCGCGGGGGGCGCCTCCCGCCCCGGCCTCACCTGGGCCTCGGCGCCCGACGGCGCGGGGCTGGCCCAGCAGCTCGAGTCCGCCGGGGTGCTCTGACCCCACCCCTCCCGTCTGAAAGTCACCTCCTGAAGGTCACCTGCTGAAGGTCACCTGCTGCGGGTGACCGCCCCACCCCTTGTCTTCGCCCCCCGCCCCGGGGGAAGAATGGCCCATGACCGTCCTGGTGAGGTCCCTCGAGACCGCTGTCCCGTCCACCGTGCTCAAGCAGCCCGAGGCCCGCGACGTGTTCGCCGCGCAGGAGGGCCTCACCCGCCTCGGCCGGCGCCTCGTCACGACGTGCTTCGACGCCGCCGCGATCGACACCCGCTACTCGGCCCTCGCGGAGTTCTCGTGGGATCGGCCGGACCACGATCCGGACTTCTTCGACCCGTCCACGGGCCGGCTCCTGACTCCGAGCACCAAGACGCGCAACGACGTGTTCGTCCGCGAGGCCACGCCCCTGTTCACCGACACGGCCCGCCGCGCGCTCGACAACGCGGACGGGATCGCTCCGGCGGACGTCACGCACGTGGTGACCGTCTCGTGCACCGGCTTCTTCAACCCGGGCCCCGACTACCGGATCGTGCGGGACCTCGGCCTGAGCCCGTCGGTGCAGCGCTTCCACCTCGGCTTCATGGGCTGCTATGCCGCGTTCCCCGCCCTGCGCATGGCCAAGGCGTTCTGCGACGCGGACCCGAACGCCGTGGTCCTCGTGGCGCTCGTCGAGCTGTGCACCCTCCACGTCCGCAGCTCCAACGACCCGGACACGATCCTCGGCGCCTCCCTGTTCGCCGACGGCGCGGCCGCCGCGGTGGTCACGGCCCGCGACCTGCCCCTGACCCGACCGGCCGTGAGCCTCGACGCCTTCGAGACCACGCTCACCCCCGTCGGCGAGGAGAACATGGCCTGGAACATCGGCGACCAGGGCTTCGAGATGGTCCTCGGCACCTACGTCCCCCACATCATCGACGAGCACATCACCGGCGCCCTCGAACCCCTCCTCGCCCGCGACCCCTCCCTCGTGGGCCGCCCGCACGCCGAGATCGAGCACTGGGCCATCCACCCCGGCGGCCGGAGCATCGTGGACAAGGTCGTGGCCCGCCTCGGCCTCTCCGAGCGCCAGGGCGCCCCCGCCTACGAGACCCTGCGCGAGTTCGGCAACATGTCCAGCGCCACCATCATGTTCGTCCTCGAGCGGATCCTCGCCCTTCCGGAGGCGGAGGCGGACGACGCCGGGTCCCCGCCGCGCGCGTCCGGCTCACCGGAGGCGGGGCCCGACTCGCCCGGGGCAGAGCGGATCTGCGCGATGGCCTTCGGCCCGGGGCTGACCGTCGAGACGGCCCTCATGACCCGCAGGCTCCCGTGAGCCGGGACGCCCGCGACCCGGGACGTCCGGGGACGGGCCGGGCGGCCCTGGGCGCCTGAGGATGGGCGCGCGGCACGACGTCGCCGTGGTGGGCGCGGGCCCGGTGGGGCTCTGCTTCGCGGTGCTCCTGGCGGACCTCGGCCTCGACGTCGCAGTCCTCGAGGCCCGGCCCCAACGCAGCCGGCACACCCGGGCGATCGGCATCCACCCGCCGGGCCTGCGGGTCCTCGCGCGGGCCGGCGTGGCGGAGACGGTCGCGGCCGCCGGCGTACCCCTTCGCGAGGGCGCCGCCCGTACCCGCGACTCCGGCGCCACCCGCACCGTGGCGCGGATCGCGTTCCGGCCGCCCGTGCTCGCCGTGCCCCAGTGGGCCACCGAGCAGGCGCTCGAGGACCGGCTTGCCGTGCTCGCGCCGGGGGCCCTGCGCCGCGGCGTGCGGGCGGTGCGGGCCGAGCAGCAGGAGGGCGGCGCCGTCGTCCGCTGCGAGGACGGCGAGTCCGTGGCGGCCCGCTGGGTCATCGCGGCCGACGGCGCCCGCTCGCCCCTGCGCGCGGGCCTCGGCATCCCGGTACGCACCAGAGCGCTGCCCGATGCCTACCTGATGGGCGACTTCGCGGACGCGACGGGCGACGGGGAACGGGCGGTGCTGCACCTCGAGGCCGCGGGGATCGTCGAGTCGTTCCCGCTGCCCGGGGGCGTGCGGCGCTGGGTCGCGCACGTGCCCGAGCCGGCCCTGGACCCGTCGGCCCGCGACCTAGCCCGGATCGTGGGGGAGCGGACCGGGGTGCGGCCGGATCCGTCCACGTGCACCATGCTGAGCGCCTTCACGGTCACCGAGCGGCTCGCTGCCCGGCTGCGCTCCGGGAGGGTCCTCCTCGCCGGCGATGCCGCCCACGAGGTGAGTCCGATCGGCGGGCAGGGGATGAACCTCGGCTGGCTGGACGCCGAGGGCTTCGTGCCGCTCATCGCCGCGGACGTCCGGGCGCGCCGGGACGCCCCGGGCCCGGCGTGGGACGAGCTGTGGGCGGCGACCGAGGCAGAGCGACTCCGCGCCGCGTGGTCCGCGGCCCGGCAGGCGAGGGTCAACATGGCGCTCGGCCGTGCGCTCCCCCCGGGCGCCATGGCCGCCCGCAACACCGCCTTCCGCGCGCTCTACCGCGTCCCGTGGCTCGCCGAGCGGACCGCCGCGCGCTTCACGATGCAGGGCTGATCCGGCGCCCCGCGCCCGCGCTGGCCGACGCGCCGACCCGCAGAAGGTGCCCTTCAGGACCTGACCTTCAGAAGGTGCCCCTCAGATCCAGCCTGGAAGTCACCTTCTGAAGGCCACCTTCTGGAAGTCACCTCCTGGGGGTCAAGTCCTGCGGGTCCAGGATCCACGGGTCGCGGGGGAGCGCGGCAGGATCGAACGCGGTGAGCGCCTCCGGGAGCGTGGCGGGCAGCCCGAGGGATCCCAGGAGCAGCCCCGTCACCTCCTCGGGTCCGACGCCGGCCGCCGCCAGCGCGCTGAGGGTCACCGCGCCGTCGCGCTTGGCCAGCCGGCGACCGGCGGGGTTGAGCACGAGCGGCACATGGGCGTACTCGGGGACGGGCACCCCGAGTAGCCCGGCGAGGTAGGCCTGCCGCGGGGCGGAGGGGAGCAGGTCGTCGCCGCGGACCACCTGGCCGACGCCCTGGGCGGCGTCGTCCACGACGACGGCGAGGTTGTAGGCCACGACCCCGTCGTTGCGCCGCAGGACGAAGTCGTCCACGAGCCCCGAGTACCGCCCGTGCAGCACGTCAGTCACGGCCCAGTCGGTGACCGAGGCGCGGAGGCGGATCGCGGCGGGACGCTCCGCGCGGCGTCGTGAGCGCTGCGCCTCGGTGAGGTCGCGGCACGTGCCGGGGTACGCGCCCTGCGGCGCGTGCGGGGCACTGGGCGCCTCCTGGATCTCGCGCCGGGTGCAGTAGCACTCGTAGGTGAGGCCCGCTGCGGTCAGGCGCGCGATCGCCTCCTCGTAGAGCGCTCCCCGCTCCGTCTGGCGGACCACCTCGCCGTCCCAGTCGAGGCCGACGGCGGCGAGGTCCCTCAGCTGGACCTCCTCGGCTCCCGCGCGGGCCCGGTCCAGATCCTCGACCCGCAGGAGGAACCGCCGCCCCCCGGACCGGGCGAAGAGCCACGCGAGCAGCGCCGTGCGGAGGTTCCCGAGGTGCAGTTCGCCGGAGGGGCTGGGAGCGAAGCGTCCGGCACCGGGAGTCATGCCGTCTACGCTAGCGGGCGCGGCCGCCGAGGCACGCCCCTCGGCGGCAGCCGCCCTTACCGCCGCCCGGCCAGAGCAGGGCCCTGATGCGGCAGGGCCGTGGAGAAGCCGGCGCTCGTGACGGTGGTCCGCTTCCAGCCCTCGTCGGAGTACGCCAGGACGCGGTCGAGGACGGGGGGCGGCGGAAGGGCGCCGCGGTCCCCGCTGACCGTGAGGGTACAGGCTGCGGCGATGTGCCCGCGGCGGAGGCTGGTCCTCTGGTCGAGGCCCATGAGGACGCCGCTGAGGTAGCCGGCGGCGAAGGAGTCGCCGGCGCCCACCGGTTCCACGACCTCCACGGCCAGCGCGCGGACCTCGGAGCGCGGGCCGTCGCGCTCGAGGGCGATGGCGCTGACGGCCTCGTTCTTGATGACGATGGCAGCCGGGTCGGGCAGGAGGGCCCTGATCTCGGCCTCGTCCCCGGTACCGAAGGCGTGCTCGGCCTCGTCGCGCCCCACGAGCACGATGTCGGCTCGGTTCGCCAGTTCCCGCAGGACGCTGCGGTCCTTCCCGGCCCACAGGGGGGCGCGCCAGTTGACGTCGAAGCTGACCCTCTGGCTGCCGCGCGGGCGGCCCAGGAGGGCTTCGAGCAGGGCAAGGCATTCGTCGGAGAGGGCCGCGGTGATGCCGCTGAGGTGGACGAGGTCGGCGCGTGCGAGGAGGCCCGCGACCGCCGGCCGGCCCAGGAGGTCCGGGCCCATGGCGGAGGCCGCGGAGCCGCGCCGGTAGTAGAGGACGGATGCCGGGGACCCGCCGTGGGCCGGGACCTTCACGTAGAGGCCGGTGGGCCGAGACGGGTCCGCCTCGACGCCCTCCACGCCGACCCCGCCCTGAGTGAGCTCGGTGAGGATGCGGGCTCCGAAGCCGTCGCGGCCCACCCGGCTGACCCAGTGCGTGCCGACGCCCATCGCGGCCAGCCCGAGGGCGACATTGGACTCGGCCCCGCCGCTGCCGAGCTCGAGCCGCCCGGCGTCGGCCAGCGACGTGCCCGGTCCCGGCGTGAGCATGGCCATGGTCTCGCCCAGGCACACGGCTGTCATGGACATGGTGGGCTCCCCGTCCGCGGTCAGGATCCGACGACCTGGGCGGCCGGCAGGGCTGCGGTGAAGGCCGCGGCACGGGCCGCGATGTCCTCCCACTCCCCGCCCTCGACGGCCGCCGGCGGCACGACGGAGGTCCCGCAGCACACCGCGAGGGCGCCGGCGTCGAGATAGCTGCGGGCATTGGAGGCATCGATGCCCCCTGACGGCAGGAGCCTGATGCCCGGGAACGGCCCCTGCAGGTCCTTCAGGAACGCCGGCCCGACCTGCCGCGCCGGGAAGACCTTCACCACCGAGGATCCGAGGTCGAGGGCCTGCGCGACCTCGGAGGGCGTCATAGCGCCGAGGCAGACCGGGACGCCGGCCTCCACGGCGACCCGCGCCACCTCGGCCCGGATCCCCGGGGTGACGAGGAACTGGGCGCCGGCGTCGAGGGCCGCCCGTGCCTGGTCCCCGGTCATCACGGTGCCGACGCCCACCACGGTGCCGTCGCCGCCTTCGACGGCGCGGCGCACGTAGGTGAGGACATCCGGCGTCGTGAAGGTCAGCTCGAGCGAGCGCACCCCGCCCGCGCGGAGGGCTGCGGCGAGCGCGGCGGCGTCCGGGATCGATGCCGCGCGGACGACGGCGAGGGTACGGTCCGCTGCCAGCAGCTCGGTGAGCTCATGGTCGGTCAGGGGCGACATGGAGACTGTTCTTCCTTTCAGGGGGGAGGGTGCGGTGCGGTGTCAGTCCTGGGGCGCCGGGCCCGCAGGGTCGGTGCCTTCGGCCGCGTGGGTCTCGAAGACGAGTTCTTCCATCTTCCGGTCGGTCAGCGGGTACATCACGGCGAGCACGAGCGCTGCCACGGCAAGGGCCACACACGGGTAGAGCGTCTGGAGGCCCTTCATGCCAGCCAGCACCCCGGAGGTCTGCTGCACCTTGGGGATGTAGCCGATCGCGCTCAGCCCGAAGCCGGCCAGGCCGCCCGCCACCGACTGGGCAATCTTGCGGGAGAAGTTGAAGACGGAGTAGGTAATGCCCTCGCGGCGCACCCCGGTGCGCCAGTGCCCGAAGTCGATCACGTCGCAGACCAGGGCCCAGGTGATGCCGTTGGGGAGGGCGACGCCGATGAAGGAGAGGCTGAAGAGGGCGGTGAACAGGACGGTGTTGGTCGGGAGGATGAAGTTCAGCGCGTCCGCCACGACGGCGAGCAGGAATCCGTAGAGCGCCGTGCGCTTCTTCCCGATGAGGCGCGTGAGGAAGGGGATGAGGAGGATGCCGATGATCGAGGAGCCGATGCTGATCACGTTCACGTAGGGCAGGAGGCGCACGTCGCCGAGGTAGTACTGGGTGAAGTACACGATCATCGAGGTCTTCACGTTGTAGGCCGAGATCGAGAAGACCGTCATGATGACCAGCGCCAGCAGCGGCCGATTCGTGACCACCGTGGTGATGAAGCTCTTGGCCGTGAGCTTCTCCCCGGTGCGCACCACGGGCACGCTTTCCCGGGTGTAGCGGAAGGTGGCGAAGAAGCAGAGGACCCCCGCCACGGCCATGGCCGCGGCCGCGACGCCGTAGCCCACCCGGTCGGAGCCGACCGCGAGCACGATCGGCATGAACGCCACGCCGGTGATGAGCAGGGCCAGCACCGATCCGGCCTGGCGGAACGAGGCGAGCTTGGCGCGCTCCACCGGCTCCTGCGTCATCACCGAGGCAAGGGAGCCGTAGGGGATGTTCGTGAAGGAGTACAGCACGCCCCACGCCATGTAGGAGGCGTAGGCGTACGCCAGGTTGACGCCCTGGGAGAGGCCGGGGGTGACGAAGGAGAAGACGGTCAGGATGCCGAGCGCGATGCTCGAGTAGAACATGACGCCGCGGAACCGCCCGAAGCGGGACACGGTGCGGCGCCCGTCGATCACTACGCCGGCGAGGGGGTCCATGAACGCGTCGAAGAGCTTCGTGACGACGAAGACGGTGGCGGCCGCCGCGGCTGGCAGCCCGGCAACGTCGGTGTAGAACTTCAGCAGGTAGGCCTGTCCGAGGTCGAACATGAAGCCATTGCCGAGATCGCCCATGCCGTAGGCGATCTTCTCCTTCAGGGACAGTGTCCGGCGGGCCGTGGCCGTCGTGGAGGGCGACGGGATGATGCTTGCCATGATGGTGCTCCTTTGCAACCGGGCTGAGCGGCGGATCAGGCGGAACGCCTGGAGTAGGCGGTCTTCGGCAGGGTGTAGGCGAGGTCGACGGCGGTCTCCACCGCTTCCTCGAGGCTGAGCCGGTGTTCGAGGACCAGCCGCGCGAGGTAGCCGGCGTCGATCCGGCGGAAGAGGTCGTGGCGCGCGGGGATCGAGGCGAACGCCCGGGTGTCGTCCACGAAGCCGGAGGTGTTGTAGAAGCCTGCGGTCTCGGTCGCGGTCTCGCGGAACCGGCGCATGCCCTCCGGGGAGTCGAGGAACCACCACGGCGCGCCCAGCCGCAGCGAGGGGTAGGCGCCGGCGAGCGGCGCGAGCTCCCGGCTGTACACCGTCTCGTCGACGGTGAAGAGGATGGCCCGGAACCGGGGGTCGTGGCCGAACCGCTCCAGGACGGGGCGGAGGGACCGGGTGAATTCGGCGGCGACCGGGATGTCGAAGCCCTTGTCCTGCCCGTGCCGTTCGAAGGTCCCCCGGTGGTGGTCGCGCAGGACCCCAGGGTGGATCTGCATGACCAGCCCGTCCTGGCAGGACATCTCGGCGTTCACGAAGAGCATGTGGGCGGCGAAGGCCTGGGCCTCCTGCTCGCTGACCTGGCCGCCTGCGAGGGCGCGGGCGTACAGCCGCGCGGCGGCGCCCCGGTCCATCGGGGTGGTGTCCGCCGTGAGGTGGCCGTGGTCCGTGGCGAGGCCGCCGGCCTCGACGAACGCGCGCCGGCGCTCGCGCAGGGCGCCGAGGAAGCCCTCGTAGCTGGAGGTGTCCTCGCCGGACACCTCGGCGAGGGCGGCCACCTCCGCCCGCCATCCACGCCGGTCCAGGTGCACGGCCGCATCCGGGCGGAACGTGGGGATGATCCGCTCCCCGTACCCCTCGCCTGCCAGCTGCGCATGGTGCTCCAGTCCGCTGGTGGCGGAGTCCGTCGTCGAGATCAGCTCGATCGAGAACCGGTCGAGGAGCTGCAGCGGGCGGAAGCCCGGTTCGGCGATGCGCGCCTCGATCTGGTCGTAGATGGCGTCGGCCGTCTCGGCGCTGGGCACGAGGTCGACGCCGAAGACCTCCGCGAGCTCGTGCTCCATCCAGTAGCGCGACGGCGTGCCGCGGAACAGCCTCCAGTTGCGGCAGAAGGTCCGCCAGATCGCCCGCGAATCCGTCTCGACCGGGCCGCCGTCGACACGGGGGACCCCCAGCGAGGCGGGGTCGATCCCTTGCGAGACCAGCATGCGGGTCACGTAGTGGTCCGGCACCACCAGCAGCTGCGCCGGATCCGCGAACGGCTGGTTGGCGGCGAAGACCTCGGCCTCGACGTGGCCGTGCATGCAGATCAGCGGCAGCTCCGCCGTCTGGCCGTAGATCTCGCGGGCGACGGCGCGCTGGCGCCCGTCCGCGGGCAGCGCGCGATCGGGGTGCAGGCTCAGCCGGCGCGGGCTGGACGTGGCCGCGTCGACCTCCAGCTCCAGTTCCAGGGGTGTGGGCATCCTCGCCTCTTTCTGACGTATCGACGGGCCAGATCGGCCGATCGATGAAAACGTTATTATGACCGTAGCGGCAGCAGGCGATGAGATCAAGCTCACGTTCTGGGAGAAGGGCCGTCGGCCCGCGCCGCTCGGGCCGACTACGGTGGAGAGGATTCTCTGCACAGCCAAGGAACGGTGATTCTGATGTCGGGTCCTGTCACGATCCGGGACGTTGCGCGGGCCGCCGAAGTCTCTCCCGCCACGGTGTCCCGGACGTTCCTGCGCCCCGAGAAGGTGGACCCGGCCACGCGCGAGCGGATCCTCGATGCCGCCGCCCGGCTGGACTACCGCCCCAACCGGGCGGCGCAGTCGCTCATCACCGGCCTCACCGGCAACATCGGGATCGTCGTCCCGGACCTCGCGAACCCGTTCTTCCCCAGCGTGGTCAAGGGCATCCAGGGCCGCGCCGAGGAGCTCGGCTACTCCGCCCTCCTGGTCGACACCGACGAGGACCTCAAGCGCGAGTCCGAGCTCGTCGCCGCGCTGTCCCGCCAGGTCGACGGGCTCGTGCTGTGCTCGGCGCGCATGGCGGACGAGGACCTGGTGGCCCTCCGCGAGCAGCGTCCGCTCGTGCTCATCAACCGCCAGGTGCCGGGGGTCGCGGCCGTCACCTTCGACAACGAGGGTGGCATTGCGCAGGAGGTCGTGCACCTGAAGGCCCTGGGCCACCGGCGCATCGGATACGTGGCGGGGCCCAGCACGAGCTACTCGAGCCGCGTGCGCCAGGCCGCCGCCACGGCCGAGCTGGCCCGGGAGGGGCTGGTGGAGGTGCCGATCGGCAGCTTCGCACCCTCCTTCGACGGCGGCCGCAGCGCCGCCGAGAAGGTCCTCCTCGCCGACGTCACCGCCGTCATGGTCTACAACGACGTCATGGCGCTCGGCCTGGTCAACCAGCTGACCCGGTACGGGATCTCGGTCCCGAACGACATCAGCGTCGTGGGGTACGACGACATCGAGTTCGCCTCCATGTCGAATCCGCCGCTGACCACGGTCCGCATCCCGCGCGAGCATGCCGGAGCCCTGGCGATGAGCTACCTGCACGCGCTCATGGGCTCGAGCGGGCCGGCCCCGGAGCCACCCGCGCGGCTGCCGACGAAGCTCGTCTTCCGCGGCACTTCGGTGCGTGCGCCCTCGGCTCCTCCGGCCGGCGACTGAGCCGCGGTCCCCGTCCCCGCCAAGGGGGCTGGTCGGGGACCCCGGTGCGGACTACAATGAAAACCGTTTCATTGAGTTCCCACCGACAAAGGATGCGCGATGACGAGCGTTCCCACAGTCCCTGACCTGGCCGAAGTCGCGCTGGTGCTGCGGCCGGCCGACGATGTGGCGGTCACGATCACCGACGTGCCCGGCGGGGCGGAGTTCATGTCCGCCCATGGCCCCGTCCGCGTCAAGCAGGCGGTGCCGCGGGGGCACAAGCTGGCCATCCGGCCCGTCGAGGCCGGGGAGCAGGTCCACAAGTACGGCCAGTCCATTGGCCGGGCCACGCGCGCCATCGCCGTCGGCGACCACGTGCACACCCACAACCTGGGGATGGACGAGGCGGACCGGGCCCACGAGTTCTCCACCACCCGCGTCAGGCCTGCCGCCCCGAGCGGGCCGACGCGCTTCTTCCAGGGCTACCACCGCGCCGACGGCCGGGTCGGCACCCGCAACTTCATCGGCATCCTGACCGCCGTGAACTGCTCGGCCTCGACCGCGAGGATGATCGCGGCGCAGTTCGCCGGTCCGGTGCTCGAGGCCTATGAGAACGTCGACGGGGTCATCGCGCTCACCCACAACTCGGGGTGCGGCCTCGTGGCCGGCAGCGAAGGGGCCGAGCTGACCCGGCGCACCCTGCGCAGCTACGCCGCCCACCCGAACATCGCCGGCCTGCTCGTGGTGGGCCTCGGCTGCGAGATGCTGCCCGCGACGTCGCTGCTGGACGGCCTGGACCTCCCGGCCGACAAGCAGGTGCGCACGCTCGTCATCCAGGAGAACGGCGGGATCCGGGCGACCGTGCGGGCGGGCGTGGACGCGGTCAACGAGCTGATCCCCGTCCTCGAGACGATGCAGCGACAGCCGGCCCCCATCTCGGAGCTGGTCCTGGGAATGAACTGCGGCGGGTCCGACGGGTACTCGGGGATCACCGCGAACCCTGCCCTCGGGGTGGCCTCTGACCTCCTCGTGGCCCACGGCGCCACCACGATCCTGGCCGAGACCCCCGAGGTCTTCGGAGCAGAGCACCTCCTGACGCGGCGGGCCGTGTCGGAGCAGGTGGGCCGCAAGCTCCTCGAGCGCATCGAGTGGTGGAAGGACTACACCGCCTCCGGTGGCGGCTCCCTGGACAACAACCCCTCGCCGGGCAACAAGGCCGGTGGCCTGACGACCATTCTGGAGAAGTCCCTCGGCGCCGTCGCCAAGGGTGGCACGGCCGAGCTCTCCGCGGTCTACGAGTACGGGGAGCGCGTGACCTCCCGCGGCTTCACCTTCATGGACACGCCGGGCTACGACCCGGTGTCCGTCACGGGAATCGTCGCGGGCGGCGCCACGGTGGTCGTCTTCACCACGGGGCGCGGCTCCGTGCTCGGATGCAAGCCCACGCCCTCGATCAAGGTCGCCACCAACACCGCGACCTTCGAGCGGATGCGCGAGGACATGGACCTCAACGCGGGAGGGATCGTCGACGGCACGGCCTCGGTCGAGAGCGTCGGGCAGGAGATCTTCGAGAAGGTCATCGCCGTGGCGTCGGGCGAGCGCCCCGTCTCGGAGCAGCTGGACCTCGGCCAGGACGAGTTCGTCCCGTGGCAGCTGGGGGCAGTGACGTGAGGGCGCCCTCGATCGGGAAGCTCACGGCGACCACCGTGGCGCGGCCCGACCTGCCGATCACCATCCTCCAGTTCGGCGCGGGGAACTTCCTGCGCGCGTTCGTCGACTGGATGGTCAGCCGGGCCAACGAGGACGGGGTCACGCGGGACGGCATCGCCGTCGTGCAGGTGACCGACCGCCCCTCGCGTGCCCTGGACCAGCTCGCAGACCAGGATGGCCTGTTCCACGTCTACCTCGAGGGGATCCGTGACCGGCAGCCCGTCAAGGAGGTCGATCTCGTCACCTCGGTGCGCGCGGTGCTCAGCGCCCACCGCGACGTCGAGGAGTACGAGAGGCTCGTCGTCAGCCCCGACCTCAAGGTCGTGGTCTCCAACACGACCGAGGCCGGCATCGAGTACGTCCACGGGGATGACCTGGCCGCGCGTCCGCCGCGGTCGTTCCCCGCGAAGGTCACCGCCCTCCTCCACCGGCGCTTCGCGCACTTCGGCGGCAGCCCCGACGCGGGGCTCTCCTTCCTGTGCTGCGAGCTCATCGAGGACAATGGCTCGACGCTGCGGGAGTACGTGCTCCGCCACGCCGCCGAGAACGGCCTCGGCGCGGCGTTCGAGGACTGGGTCCGCACCGCGTGCCGCTTTTACGACACGCTCGTGGACCGCATCGTGCCCGGGTTCCCCCAGGAGGAGATCGGCCAGGTTCAGGCCGAGATCGGCTTCGCCGACGAGCTCGTGGTGAAGGCCGAGCACTTCTACGTCTGGGCGATCGCGGGCGACCCGCGCATCCGCGAGGACCTGCCGCTGGACCAGGCCGGCCTCAACGTGCTCTTCATGGAGGACATCCGTCCCTTCCGTGCCAAGAAGGTCCGCATCCTGAACGGCTCGCACACCGCCATGTCCGCCGTCGGGCTCCACATGGGCTGCGGCACCGTGCGGGACGCCTTCGCGGACCCGCAGGTCGAGGCGTACATCACCCGCATGGTGGCCCAGGAGGTGCTGCCCACCATCCCGGGGGACCGCAGCGACCTCGAGGCCTTCGCCCAGCAGATCCTCGAGCGCTTCTACAACCCCTTCCTGCAGCACGCGCTCACCGACATCTCGCTCAACGCCCTCTCGAAGTGGACCACCCGCAACCTTCCGGTGGTCCTCGACAGGTGGGCGGAATCGGCCGAGGCGCCGCTGACGATCCTGTCACTCGCCGCCCTGCTGGTGCTCTACAGCGGGCACTCCGGGAACCCCGACTTCCAGCCCAGGGACGACGAGCGGGAGGTGGAGTTCCTGCGCACCACCTTCGATCGGCGAGACGTCCCGGCCTGGGTGAGGGGCGCCGTCGGACGTCTCCTGCTGCCCGGTCCCGTCGATGCCGCGGTCCTCGCCCGGCTCTCCGCGGAGACCGCGCGGGCTGTCGAGCTGATCTTCGAGCGGGGGATGGCGGGGGCGCTGGGCGAGTACCTCGCCTGAGCTGGCGGCGGGCGGGGCGCCTCAGTCCTGGCCGAGGGCCCTCTTCACCGCGGGAACGATCTCGGTGGCCAGCAGCTCGACGGACGCCGCCGTCTCGGCGAACGGCAGCGTCCCCAGGCCCACCTGCGCCATGAACCGGCTCGTGCCGAGCGCCTCGTGGGTGGCGAGGATCCGTTCGGTGATCTCGGCAGGACTGCCCACGAGCAGCCCGCCGCCCGGGCCGGCCCATGCGTCGAACTGGTCCCGCGGGAACGTCCCGGCAGGCCGGGGCATGTTCTGCTCGATGTACGCGGCGTAGTGCGGGTAGAACGTGGTGCGGGCCTGGCGCGAGGTGCGCGCGGCGTAGAAGTGGCTCCCCGTGCCGACCGCGAGGGACGACGCCGCGTGCCCGGCCTGCGCGCCGGCGGTCCGGTAGAGCTCGACGAGCCGCACGAAGTGCTGGTGGCCAGAGAGGAGCGCGAGGAACAGCGGCACCCCCGCCTGGCCCGCCCGGGCGAAGCTCGAGGGCGTCCCGCCCACGCCGCGCCAGATGGGAAGCCGCTCCTGGACCGGCCGGGGCGCGATCGCCGCGTGGCGGAGGGCGTGGTGCGCGCGCGGCCGCACACCGTCTGCCGCGCCCGGGGGAGGCCAGGTGACGTCGGCGTGGTCGCGCATCTGCAGCAGGAGCTCGAGCTTGTCCTCGAAGAGGGCGTCGTACTGGGCCGGGTCGTAGCCGAAGAGCGGGAACGACTCCGGGAACACCCCGCGCCCGGCGAGGATCTCGGCGCGGCCGCCGGAGACGAGGTCGAGGGTGGCGAACTGCTCGAACACCCTCGCCGGGTCCGCGGTCGAGAGGACGGTGACGGCAGTGGTGAGGCGGATGCGCCGGGTCTCGCGGGCGATCGCCGCGAGCACGATCTCGGGCGCCGAGAACGCGAAGTCATGCCGGTGGTGCTCGCCGAGGCCGATCACGTCCAGGCCCGCCTCGTCCGCGAGGGTGGCGAGCCGGAGGGTCTCGTCGATGCGCTGGGCGGCGCTGCGCGCGCTGCCGGAAGGGCCGCGCGTGAGCTCGCCGAAAGTGAAGATGCCGAAGTCCATATTTGCTTGAACATTCAACCATCATGGGGAATTCCCGGGCGCGTGCGTTCCTGCTCGCGCTGGGCGGCGGAGGGGCCTCTACGCGGCGTGTCGCTCAAGGACACGCCGGGGCGCCGAGGATTGGTGAGCAGAATGGCACGCCCCAGCCTGCGCCCGAGGGTCAGCCCACCACGTCCCCCGGCGTGAAGCGCGCCATGAGCTCGTCCCGGACGTCCGCCAGATGCGCGGGCGTGGCCGCCAGGGCTGCGGGGACGGGAGGCTGCGGCGGCGCCGAGACCCCGGCCAGGGGGTCGTCGCTCCGGGGTGTGGCGAGCGTGAGGACGGCCCCGACGTCCGGCGCGGCCGCGTCCCTGCGGGTGAGCGGCGGCAGCCCGAACCGGTGTTCCACGGTGGCCAGGATGCTCGTGTGGTCGAGGGGCGTGGATCCCGCGGGCACGCGGAACACCGTGCCGGGCGGGATGAGCGGGCTCACGAGGACCGTGGGGACCCGGGGGCCGAAGCGCGTGAAGTCGAATCCGAACTCTCCCGGCGAGTCGTCCGGCCGGACCGCCCCGCCTGGCGGCGGGACGTGGTCGTAGCATCCGCCGTGCTCGTCATAGGTCACGATCAGGAGCGTCCTTGCCCAGGCCGGTCCGGCGCGGAGTGCGCTGTAGGTGTCGAGGATGAGCTGCTCCCCTGCGGCCATGCTGTAGTTGGGGTGCTGGCTGTTGCCGGTGGAACTCCAGGCCGGCTCCACGAAGGCGAACGCGGGCAGGCTCCCTGCTGCGGCGTCGGCGCGGAAGTCCTTGAACAGGCCGATGTTCGCCGCCGGGGCCTTCTGCGTGTCCGGAAAGTTGAGGCGGGTCAGCGGCGGCTTGCTGTAGCCGTAGATCTTCCACGGCACGCCGTGCTGGCCGAGGAGCCCGAAGATGCTCGGCACGGTGAACGACTTCGTGACGTCGTCCATGTGGCCCTGGCTCGTCCCGGCGCACGTGAAGGCCCGGTTGGGCATGGTCTCTGTGGGCACGGAGCTGAACCAGTGGTCGCACACGGCGAACCCGCGCGCGAGCCCGCTGAGCACGGGGAGCGTCTCCGGGGCGAAGCAGCCCATGATCCAGCCCGGCGCCGTGCCGGGGACCACGTACCACTTCTTCGCCTGGTTGTCCTTGATGGCCTGCGCGTAGTCGGACACGAACCCGGTCATGGTGGGCACCGCTCCCGGAGCGGGCTTCGTGGTCCCGAAGAGCTGGGCGTTGGCCCGCGGGAAGCCCTCACCCGGGTCGGCCCCAGGCATGAAGTAGGCGTCGGGGGTCGTCGGAGTGATGGGGTAGACCGCCACGGGCTTGCCATCGGGGCCCGGGCAGCTTTCGGTGCCTGTGAGGCCCTCGAACGGCGCCCCGCTCGGCGACACGTTCCCCGCGGCGTGGTAGAGGTACCCGAGCACATGGTCGAACGAGCGGTTCTCGAGCATGAGCACCACGATGTGATCGATTCCTGCGAGTCCGTCAGCCATGGCCTTCCCTCCGCTGGGATAACGCCGGGGTACGCCGTGGGGACGCCCGGAGCCCAATGGGCACAGGCTATGGCGCCCCGGGGCGGGAGGGAACAGCGGGGCCGGAGGGAACAGTCCGGAGCGCCCTCAGGCGAGCAGCGCCTCGAACCCCGCGGCCGCGGTGGTCATGTCCGCCTCGGTCACCTCGAAGTCGGCCACCCCGTGCACCGAGAACGGGTCCTCGGCGATCGCGGCCTCGAGCGCACCTCGCTCCGCGAGGGAGAGGAGGATGCCGCCGGTGCGCGGGTTCTTGCGCCCCGCGGCGACCACGAGCCCGCGGTCCACCGCGTCGCGGAGCCAGCTCCGGTGCGCCTCGAGATGGGCCTCGACGACATCCATGGGCACCCTGTAGGTGAGCGAAACGATGAGCATCCCTACAGCCTATGCTTGGTACCCGTGACGGAATCCCGCTGGCTTGACGCCCAGGAGCGCCGGGCGTGGCTTGCCCTGCTGAGCGTGACCACGCTCCTGCCGGCCGCCCTCGACGCGCACCTGACCCAGCTGAACAAGCTGTCCCTCTTCGACTACAACGTGCTCGCGATGCTCTCCGAGGCCGAGGGCCGCATGCTCCCCATGAAGGAGCTCGCCTCCCGCACCTCGGCCTCGCTCTCGCGCCTCTCGCACGTGGTGACGAAGCTCCAGGCACGCGGCTGGATCGACCGGCGCCCTTCTCCGGACGACGCCCGCGTCACCACCGCGCACCTCACCGACGCCGGCTGGGAGACGATCGTGGACCTCGCCCCCGAGCACGTGGGGCGCGTGCGGCAGCTCGTGTTCGATGCCCTCGGCGCGGAGGATGTGGCCCGGCTGGCGGACATCGGCGAGAAGGTCGTCGGCAGGCTGCAGCCGGAGAGCTGGATCTTCCGGGACCCGTCCCGTGAGGGGCTCCTCGGCCCGGCGCACGACGGCGAGGTGGCACCGTGAGCGAGTCCTTCACCTCCCGCTTCGTGGCCTTGGGCGACTCCTTCACGGAGGGCGTCGGCGATCCGGACCCGGCCCGTCCCAACGGCGTGCGCGGCTGGGCGGACCGCGTGGCCGAGCAGCTCCAGAGGGCCGATCCGGACCTGGGCTACGCCAACCTCGCGATCCGCGGCCGCAAGATCCGCCAGATCCTCGCCGAGCAGATCGAGCCGGCGCTCGCGCTGCGCCCCACGATCGTGACCCTCTACGCCGGGGCCAACGACATCCTCCGGCCCACGGTGGACATCGATGCGCTCATGGAGGGGTACGACGCCGCGGTGGCCCGACTCGCGGGCGCGGGCGCGCGCGTCCTGCTCTTCACCGGGTTCGACGCCGGCTCCTCCAAGGTGTTCGGCACGATGCGCGGCCGCACCGCCATCTACAACGAGCAGGTCCGCTGGATCGCGGACCGCCACGGCGCCACCCTCGTGGACTACTGGCGCTTCCACGAGTTCCAGGACTGGCGCATGTGGGACGTGGACCGGATGCACATGTCCGCCCTCGGGCACGCGACCATGGCCAACCGCGTCCTCGAGCTGCTCGAGCACGAGGGGCTCGCCGAGGTCCCCGACGCCGTGCCGCTGCCGAAGATGAGCCGCGTGGAGCAGTTCCGCGCGAATGCCGCGTGGACCCGGGAGTACGCGTGGCCCTGGGTCGTGCGGCGCATCACCGGCCGGTCCTCGGGCGACGGCCTGAGCCCCAAGTACCCGGAGCCCACCCGCCTCTGAGGCCGAAGCCGGGCGACGCTACGCGGCGCTCGGGGCGCGGAACCCGGGCGTGGCGAGCAGCCCGCCGTCGCGTGCCACCGCGAGCACGTCCACGTCCCAGCGGGCGGTGACCGCATCGAGGGCAGGCCGGCCGCCGGCCACGATCGCCGTCGCCAGGACGTCCGCGGTGACGATGTCCTGGGCGGCCACGCTCACCTGGGTGAACTCGGCACGGCGGGGGCCGGACGGCCCGCGCAGCCCGACGGTCCAGATGTGGTCGCCGCGCTCGGCCGAGCCGGAGGTGGCCAGCGCGAGCCGGGCGGGGGGCTGCGCGAGCCGGGCGAGGGGCTGCGCGAGCTGGGCGGGGGCCTGCGCGCCGAGCGGGTAGGCGCCCAGCAGGGTCCGCCGGTCGGCGGGATCCACGATCCCGGCGAGCCACGGGGACGCACCTGCGGGCGACGGCGCCGGCGAACCGGAGACGAGCACGTCGCCCCCGGCATTGAGGCACCAATCGTGCAGCCCGAGCGCGGCGAGCGATCGGCCCGCCTCGGCGATGGCGTAGCCCTTGACGAGCCCGCTCAGGTCCAGGAGCCCGTCCGGGCGCTCGGGGGTGAAGGCGCCCTCGGTGCGGCGGCGCCACCGAACCGCGTCCGCGTACAGGTCCCGCATGAGCGGGCTGGCCTGCAGGAGGGTCAGCTCGCCGCGGGCGATCCGGCTGGCCTCTGAGTCCGGCCGGTAGAGGCTGAACTGGGCGTCGAGGGCCGCGAACTGGTCCTCCACCACGGCGGTCGCGGCCTCGAGCCGGTCGAGGTCGGCCTGCAGCCCGTCGCCGGGACGCACGGGGACCGTGAGGCTGACCACGGTGCCCATGCAGACGAACGTCCGGGCGCGCAGGGCCGGAGCGCCGGACGCCGGGGTGCCAGGCGCCGCGGTACCGGGCGCAGGGAGGGCGGGGATCGGATCAGAGATGGGCTGCATCGAGGGCCGCCTGGAGGGACTGGAGGTAGGCGTCGGAGGTGATCGTGGCGCCGCTGACGGTCTGGACGTTGGCCGACTGGGCCTGCAGGACCTCGGAGCGCAGGATCGGCGCCGCGTTGGCGCTGATCATCTGGGAGCGCATCTCGGCGTCGGTCAGGTGCAGGGCCGTCACGTCGGTGATCTTGCCGTTCTGCACGGTGATCTGGACCTGGACGTCGCCGTAGCGGGTCGAGACGGCCTGTCCCGCGTACGTGGCCTGGGCCTTGGCCTGGGCTCCGGCGGTCGCCTGGGACGCGGTGCCCGAGCCCGAGGCCGTGCCGCCCGAGGTGCCGGACGCGCCCGAGGCGGAGCCCGCCGTCGTGCTTCCCGTGCCGGTGGTGCCCGCGGTCCCGGTGGTGCCGGCGGCCGTGGGCTGGCTGGCCTCGAGGGCGTGCGCGCCGGCCTGCCAGCCGATGGCGAGGATTCCGAGGGAGGCGACGGAGGCGGAGAGTGCTGCGCGTTTTCTCACCAGTCGAACCTTTCGCGATGGAGGGTCTCGTCCCGGGCGCCGGCGGCCTTCGCGTCGGCGAGGACGGCGTCGGACCACTCGCGGGGCCCGCAGACGTAGACGTCCGAGTCGGCCAGCGTGGGGGCGCTGGCGGGGAGGTAGTCGGTCAGGTGCAGCCCCGTCTGGTGCCGGGGGAGCCAGGAGCTGCCGCGGGCGCGCCGGCCCACGAGCTCGTACAGCACTGCGCCGCGGGCCCGGCACAGGGCGGCGATCTCCTCGCGCAGGTAGAGCTGGTGCGGGGCGCTGGCCCGCAGGATCACGGTCGCGTCGCCCGGGGCGAACTCGGCCCGCTCGAGCAGGGCGCGGATCGGGGTGATGCCGATGCCCGAGCCCACGAGGACCAAGCCGGGGCGGGTGCGGGAGCTGTGGGCGAAGTTGCCGTAGGGCCCCGCGAGGGCCACCTTGGTGCCCGGGCGGAGCCGGGCGAGGGCGGCGCTGCCGCGGCCGAGGTTGCGGACGGTGATGCGCAGGGCTTCGCCGTGCGGCTCGGCGGAGAGGCTGAACGGGTGGGCGTGCCACCACAGGCCGGGGGCGAGGAAGCGCCAGACGAAGAACCGGCCGCCCTCCCCGGTGAGCTCGTGCAGGCGCAGGCCCGTCATCTCGATGCTCACGACGCCGTTCCCCTCCTGCACCACGCGGCTCACCGTGAGCTGGTGGCGCCACGTGCGCACCACCGGGGTGACCACGCGGAACCAGACGAGGGACACGACCACGCCCCAGTAGAAGACCTCCCAGTAGAGCCGCTGCCAGTGCCCCTCGGCGAAGAGCGAGCCGACGCTGAACTGGTGGGGGATGGCCGTGAGGACAGCGGCGTAGGAGAGCAGGTGGATGGCGTGCCAGAACTCGTACGGCATCTTGCGCCGCACCGCCACGAGGGAGGTCACGACCACGGCGATGAACAGCGCGATCGAGACGAACGCGAGCCACATGTCCGGCACGAGGTTCCACAGGCTCACGGCCTCGGCGATCGGGTTGAGGCCCTCGGAGGCGCCGTAGCCGAGCAGGAGGAAGACCATGTGGGCCAGGAGCAGGTAGAGCGAGGGCTTGCCGAGGCTGCCGTGGACGGCCATGGCCCGGTCGTGGCCGATCGCCCGGTCGATCCAAGGCAGCCGAGCCGCCAGGAGGAGCATCACGAGCACGAGGTCCGTGCCGATGAGCCCGGCGATGATGCCGATCGCCGTGAGCGCCGAGGCCACGGAGCCGAACTGGCCGGCCGCCCCGTCCGCGAGGTACAGGGCCACGGCGGCGGCCGCCGAGCCCCACGCGGCCACGGTGAGCAGATCCGCGCCGGCGAGGCGTCGCCGGCCGCGGGCCCTGAGCTCACGGCTCAGGGCCGCGCGCCGGGTCACCCGGGGCAGCGCCTCGGTGCGAGGCTGGGGAGTGGGGAGTGTCGCCGTCATGGTTCAACCATCGCGG
This sequence comes from Sinomonas sp. RB5, assembly GCF_054063535.1. Lineage (NCBI taxonomy): Bacteria > Bacillati > Actinomycetota > Actinomycetes > Micrococcales > Micrococcaceae > Sinomonas > Sinomonas sp. RB5. Next base: position 35,066 of record NZ_JBSSGJ010000002.1, on the reverse strand, counting down.
CGCACCCTGTCGTTTTGCTGTGGCGGTCCTTGCCCTCAGCCGTGCGTTGGTTGAAATCTCAACCGGCTGTGCCCCGGGCCACAGCGCGCGCCCTACTTCCCGGAGAACGAGGCCTTGCGCTTCTCGAGGAACGCGGTGGTGCCCTCGCGCATGTCCTCGGTGGTGAACGCCTCCCGGAACAGCCCGGCCTCGATCTCGAGGCCCTGGCCCGTGTGCAGCCCGTAGGCGCCCGTGATCGACTGCTTGGCGAGGCCGACGGCGAGCGGGGCCTTCGGGGCGATCTCGCCGAGGGTGGCACGCGCCGCCGCGAGGAGCTCCTGGCGGGTCGGAAGGACGCGGTTGACGAGGCCGAGGCGCAGCGCCTCGGCCGCGTCGATCCGGCGGCCCGTGTAGATCAGCTCGCGCGCGGGACCCAGTCCCACGCGCTGGGGGAGGCGGACGGACCCGCCGAAGCCGGGCACGAGGCCGAGGTTCACCTCGGGCTGGCCGAACTGGGCCGCCTCGGAGGCGTAGATGAAGTCGCACGCGAGCGCCAGCTCGCAGCCGCCGCCGAGGGCGAACCCGTCCACGGCCGCGATGACCGGCACGGGCACCTTCTCGATCAGGAGCGTCACGCCCTGGGCAGAGCGCGCGTACTCCGCCGCGTCGTCGGGCTCCATCGACGCCATCTCCCGGATGTCCGCGCCCGCCACGAAGGCCTTGCCCCCCGCCCCGGTGAGGATCACGCCGCGCACCGGCCACCCGGCGTCGTGCGTGCAGGAGTCCTCGATCGCCGTGAAGGCCTTCCACAGGTCCGAGATGACCTGCTGCGAGAGCGCATTGAGGGCCTCGGGGCGGTTCACGGTGAGGGTCAGGATGCCGTCCGTGAGGTCGAGCTCGAGCGTTGCGTAGCTGCCCAGATCAGTGCTGCCCGGATCGCTGCTGGTGGGGGCCATGGGTCACGTCCTCGCCGTCGATGGTGTGTTCCGCCACCCACGCTAGCGGTCTCGGGCGCGGTGGTGAAACCCAGTCTCACCGTGCGTGGTAGCGGCGCTTCGCGACGGCGAGCCCGATCAGGGAGATCACGGCGACCGCCATGTAGTAGAAGCTCGGCGCGCTGAGCGCGTGGGTGATGCCCAGGAGCCACGTGAGCACGAGGGGTGCGAGGCCGCCCATCACGGTGACGCCCACGTTGTAGGCCACGCCGACCCCCGTGGTGCGCACGTTGATGGGGAAGATCTCGGTGAGCAGGGTGGGCAGCGGGCCGAAGTAGAGCGCGCACAGGACGCCGAGGACCGTGATGACGAGGATGAAGACCGGCAGGGTGGGCGCGCTGATGAGGAGCTGGAACAGCGGCCACGCGAGCACCAGGGCCGCCACGGCGGCCCAGAGCATGAGCCGCGCCGGCCCCACCCGGTCCGCGAGGCTGCCGACGAACGGCGTCCCGGCGAGGATCACGAGCCCCGCGACCACGCCGCCGAGGTACGCGGCGCTCGCCGGCACGTGCAGGCTCTTCACCGCGAACGTGGGCATGTAGAGGATGAGGTAGATCGAGATCGTCGCGACGCCGATGCTCGCCGAGGCGGTGAGGAGGCGGCCGAGGTGCGTGGAGAAGACGGCGCGGATCGGCGCGGCGTGCTTCTCGCTCCGCTCGAACTCCTCCGTCTCGGTCAGGCGCGAGCGGATGTAGAGGCCCACCGGGCCGATGAAGATCCCCAGGATGAAGGGGATGCGCCAGCCCCACGAGTACAGCTGGTCCTTGGAGAGCCAGCTGAACAGGGCGAACCCGAACGCGGAGGCCAGGAACATCGAGATGCCTTGGGCCGCGACCTGCCACGAGGCGTAGTAGGCCTTCCGGTGCGGGGCGGTCTCGACGAGGAAGGTCGTGGCCGTGCCGAACTCGCCGCCGGCGGAGAAGCCCTGGACGAGCCGCGAGACGAGGATGATGATCCCCGCCCATGCCCCGACGAGCGCGTGGGTCGGGGCGATGGCCATGATGAGGGTTCCGACCATCATGAGCGCGAGCGTCACGGTCAGGGCCTTCTTGCGGCCGTGGCGGTCGCCGTACGAGCCGAGGAACATCCCGCCGAGCGGCCGGACGAGGTAGGAGATGGCGAACGTCGCGAAGGTGAGGATGAGCCCGAGGGTGCTGTCCCCCTCGGGGAAGAAGTTCTCGGCGATGACGATCGCGAACGAGGCGTAGACGATGATGTCGAACCATTCGAGGGCGGCGCCGATCGAGCTGCTGACGACGGCCCTGCGGGCCGCGGCGAGCCGTTCCGGGGTGACCGCGGCGGTGGCGGGGGTGGCTGGCATGGCGCTCCTTCGGGTGGGTCCGGGCCTCTCAGGTGGTCAGATGGGCGATGACGCGGTCGAGGAACGCCTCGCAGCGTGCCAGCTGGTCCAGGTCGACGTACTCGTCGGCGGAGTGGGCCTGGGCGATGTCCCCCGGGCCGCACACCACCGTGGGGATGCCGCCCTGGTCGAACAGGCCCGCCTCCGTGCCGTAGGCGACCTTCTCCGTGCTCGGCTCCCCGCCCCACGCCGCGGCCAGGCGGACCACCTCGGCGTCCACGGCGGTCTCGAGACCGGGTGCGGCGGCGACGATGGTCACGTCGAGGCCCGCCTGCGGGTGCTCCGCCTTCATCTCGCCCTCGATCCGCGCGAGCTCGGTCCGGAAGCGCTCGAGGAGGGCGCGGGAATCGACCCCGCCGATGGAGCGGAACTCGAAGTGGAGGCTGCAGTCCGCCGGGATCGTGTTGACGGCGATCCCGCCCTCGATGAGGTTCACGGTGCAGGTCGTGTACGGGACGTCGAATGCGTCGTCGTACGGGCCCTGCTCGCGGAACTCGTCCGCGACCGAGCGCACGAAGCGGGCGAACGCCGCGGCGTGCTCGATGGCGTTGACGCCGTTCGGCGTGAGCGAGGAGTGCGCGGCGACCCCGCGGAAGTCCACGCGGACGAGGTTGATGGACTTGTGGCCGCGGATCACCCGCATGCCGGTGGGCTCGCCGACAATGCACGCCCTCGGCCTGAGCCCCCGGCCCACCATGTCCTTGACGAGGTCCTCCGCGCCGAGGCAGCCGATCTCCTCGTCGTAGGAGAACGCGAGGTGGAGCGGTTCCCGCAGGTCTGCGGCGGCGATCTGCCCGATCCGGGCGACGACGGCGCCCACGAACCCCTTCATGTCGCACGCGCCCCGGCCGTACAGCCGCCCCTCGCGGACCTCGGGCGTGAACGGGGCGCTCGACCATTCCTGGCCGTCCACGGGGACCACGTCCGTGTGGCCCGAGAGGACGATCCCGCCGTGGACGGAGCCGTCCGTGGCCGGGAAGGTGGCGATGAGGTTGGCCTTGCTCCCGTCCGCATTCGGGACGAGGACGGGTTCGACGCCGTGGCGGCGCACCTGAGCGGCGACGAGGTCGATGAGCGGCAGGTTCGTGTCCCGGCTCGTGGTGTCGAGCCCGATCAGCCGCGTGATCCACGCCATCGTCTCCTTCGAGACGGCCGGTTCGGTCGCTTCAACGTCCAGGTCCACGTCCACGTCCTAGCGTTCGGAGGGTCTCGGGAATTTCACAGTAGTCCCACGTTTCCCGCGGTGCACCCGCGTGCGTGACGGAAATCATGCTTAGACTTGCGAATCGTAGATCGTCGAGGGGCGCCGGCCCCGCTATTGGACGGCCCGCGCTCGCGGGCCAGACGTCGTGGAGGTACAGCCATGGAACGGATCGAGATCGCCGGGCTCCAGCTCAGCAGGAGGAAGCTCCTCGGCATCGGCCTGGGAACGCTGGGCGCGGGCGCCCTGGCAGCATGCTCGAGCAGCCCCTCGCTCCCGGCGCCGTCCGGCTCGGGCTCGGCGGGCGCCTCCGGGTCCGTGATCGACCTCGCGGCGTACGACGCGGTCCTGTCCAAGGGCAAGGTCGCCGACGCCTCCCTCGTGGACGGGAACGCGTGGGCCAAGGCCATCAAGGCCCGCGGCGCGATCAACCGCGGCGGCACCGACACGTCCTCGCTGTTCTCCCTGCGGGATCCGGCCACCGGGAAGGTGGCGGGCTTCGACGCCGGCATCTCCCAGCTGCTCGCGAAGTACATCACCGGCCAGCCCAAGGAGAACCTCAGCCAGGTCACGGTGGACACCCGCGAGACCCTGCTGCAGAACCAGTCCGTGGACCTGGTCATCGCCACCTACTCCATCACGCCGGCGCGGCAGCAGAAGGTCGACTTCGCCGGGCCGTACTACGAGTCGAAGTCGGCCATCCTCGTGAAGTCGACGAACTCGAGCATCAACTCTGTCGACGACCTCGCCGGCAAGAACGTCGCAACCCAGGCCGCGAGCACCGGCGTCGCCCTCCTGCAGAAGTACGCGCCGAAGGCGAACGTGCAGACCTTCGACGACAACCCCAAGTGCCTCGCCGCCGTCCAGCAGGGCCGCGTGGACGCCTACGTGATCGACCAGTCGATCCTGCTCTCGGACGTGGCCAAGAACAAGGACGTCAAGATCGTCGGCGACCCGTTCGGCAACTCCGACCCGTACGGCATCGGGCTGCACAAGGGCAGCGACGCGCTAGCGTTCGTCAACGCCTGGCTCAAGTCCATCGAGGAGGACGGCACCTGGGCCGCGCTCTGGAAGGCCACCGTGGGCCAGGTCGTCAAGACGGATCCGCCCAAGCCGCCGGCCATCGCCTCCTGACCCGGCCGCCATGCAGGAGCTGTTCACCACCTACCTCCCGGAGCTGCTCGACGGGCTGTGGATGACGCTCAGGCTCACCGCGGTGAGCTTCCTGGGCTCGCTCGTGCTCGGCACGGTGATGGCAGCCTTCCGCATCAGCCCCATCGTGCCGCTGCGCGCGGTGGGGCGGGTGTATGTGGAGCTGTTCGTCAACATCCCGCTCATCAGCCTCCTGGTCGTCGTGACGTTCGGGCTGCCGGACATCGGGCTGACGTTCGACCTCTTCACCTGCGCGGCCCTGTCCATGACGCTGCTCGGCGGAGCCTTCACCTGCGAGGCGATCCGCACCGGCATCAACGCCGTCTCGGTCGGGCAGATCGAGGCCGCACGCTCGATCGGCCTCGACTTCTCCGGCGTGCTCCGCCACGTCCTGTTCCCGCAGGCCTACCGGAGCGTGGTCCAGCCGCTCGTGAACGTGTTCATCGGGATCCTGCTGAGTTCCTCGCTCGCCGGCGTGATCGGCGTCAAGGACCTCACGCTGCAGGTCTCCGAGATCAACAACCAGGCGGCGCTCGGCCTCACGGCGTACGTCGTCGTCGCTTTCGCCTACGTGATCATCTCGCTGCTCGCGGGCGGGGTCGGCGCGCGGCTCGAGAAGCGGTGGAGGGTCCAGCGGTGAGCACCCAGGAGCACATCTTCGACGCCGTCGGCCCCCGCGGCCGGCGCACCATCCGGATCGTCACGGCGCTGAGCGTCCTCGCCATCCTGGCCGTGGCCTTTCTCGTCGTGCAGCGCTTCGGCCAGGCGGGGCAGCTCGCGGCGGACCGCTGGGCCGAGTTCACCCAGTGGCCCTACATCCAGTTCCTGCTCGCGGGGCTCGGCAACACGGCGCTCGCGGCGGCCGCCTCGGCGCTCTTCGCGATCCCCACGGCGTTGGTCATGGCCCTCGGGCGCACCTCGCGGCGCCCCTGGCTGCGCTGGCCGGCCACCGCCTACATCGAGTTCTTCCGTTCGGTGCCGCTGCTGCTCGTGGTGTACGTCTTCGTCAGCGGCCTGCCGTCCTACGGGATCAATCCGGACATCTTCTGGAAGCTCGTCATCCCCATCACGCTGTGCAGTTCGGCGGTGATGGCGGAGATCTTCCGCGCCGGCATCCTCGCCCTGCCGGCGGGCCAGACCGAGGCGGCCCTGAGCCTGGGCATGCAGCAGTCGCAGGCGACCCGGTTCGTCGTGCTGCCGCAGGCCGTCCGGATCGTCGTGCCCTCGATGGTGGCCCAGCTCGTGGTGCTCCTGAAGGACACGACGCTCGGCTACGCCGTGAGCTACCCGGAGCTGATGAAGACCGCGAACAACCTCACGGCCTACACGAACCACCTCATCCAGACCTTCCTCGTCATCGCGGCGGTCTACGTGGTCACGAACATCCTCATCTCCCACTTCGCCCGGTACCTCGAACGCCGGGTCTCCGGGCGCACGGCCCGCGCGGGGAAGCCGGCCGGGCTGCCGGAGCAGGAACCGGCACCGGCGGGCATCGGCTGAGGCGGACCGCTAGGCTGGCCGCATGGCTGGCAGCGACGCATTCAGCACCAAGGGCGCCTACGTCCACACGGGCGAGGAGTTCACCCGGGACACCAACTACATCGAGGACCGCATCACGCGGGACGGCACGTTCCCGCCCGGCAGCCCCGCGCCGGACGGGGCGAGGGCGTGGCCCGCGGAGAGCGGGCGCTACCGCCTCGTCGCCGCCCGCGCGTGCCCGTGGGCCAACAGGACCGTGATCGTGCGCCGCCTGCTCGGCCTCGAGGACGCCCTCTCGCTCGGCCTCCCCGGCCCCACCCACGATGCGCGCTCGTGGACCTTCGACCTCGACCCGGACGGCCTCGACCCCGTGCTCGGCGTCGAGCGGCTCCAGGAGTCCTACTTCCGCCGCTTCCCGGACTACCCCCGCGGCATCACCGTCCCCGCGATCGTGGACGTGCCCAGCGGCGCCGTCGTGACCAACGACTACCCGCAGATCACCCTCGACTTCGAGCTCGAGTGGACGGCCTTCCACCGCGAGGGCGCCCCGGACCTGTACCCCGAGCCCCTCCGCGCCGAAATCGACGAGGTCAACGCCAGGGTCTTCGCGGACGTCAACAACGGCGTCTACCGCTGTGGCTTCGCCGGCTCCCAGGCCTCCTACAGCCGCGCCTACGCCCGCCTCTGGGACGCCATGGACTGGCTCGAGAACCGCCTCAGCCGCCAGCGCTACCTCGTCGGGGACACCATCACCGAGGCCGACGTGCGCCTCTTCACCACGCTCGCGCGCTTCGACCCGGTCTACCACGGCCACTTCAAGTGCAACCGGAACAAGCTCAGCGAGATGCCGGCCCTGTGGGGCTACGCCCGGGACCTGTTCCAGACGCCCGGCTTCGGCGACACGATCGACTTCGTGCAGATCAAGCGGCACTACTACATCGTCCACGAGGACATCAATCCCACCGGCATCGTTCCCGACGGCCCGGACCTGTCGAACTGGCTCACCCCGCACGGCCGCGAGGAACTCGGCGGCCGGCCGTTCGGCGACGGGACCCCGCCCGGGCCGCCGCCCGAGGCCGAGCGCATCGCCGCCGGCCACAACCCCCTCTATCCGGCTGCCGGCGGGGACGGGCACGCATGAGCACGCCGGGCGCGGCGCCGCGCATCGCCGTGACCTGGGCGGACACCGCGCCCTCCCACGAGCCGTGGTTCCACGCCGAACTCGCGGGCCTCACCGCGAGCGCGGCTGGCGCGCTCGAGGCCGCGGGGGCGCAACCGGTCGTGCTCGACGCCGCCACCGGCGCCCTGCCCGCGGCCGAGGACTTCGACGGCGTCGTCGTCATGGGCGGCGGCGACGTGGACCCCGCCCTGTACGGCGGGGACGCGGCGCACCCCTCGATCGACGGGGTGGACCGGGCCGCGGACGACGCCGAGGCGCGCCTCGTGCGCGCGGCGCTCGCCAGCGCCCGTCCCGTCCTCGGGATCTGCCGCGGCCTGCAGCTGGTCAACGTGGTGCTCGGCGGGTCCCTGCACGAGGACCTTCCCCCCACCGCGCCGGACGGCGCGCCGGGCATGCACCGCAACCACGTCGACCCCACCGGACCGATGGTCCTCCACGACGTGGCGATCGAGCCCGGAACCCGCCTGGCCGGCATGCTCGGGGAGCGGGCGCGCGTGGTCTCGGGCCACCACCAGGCGGCGGCCCGGCTCGGCGCGAGCCTGCGCGTCGCCGCCACGGCTCCCGACGGCGTGGTCGAGGCGCTCGAGGCCGCCGACCCGGCGACCTGGCTCGTCGCGGTCCAGTGGCATCCCGAGGACCGGCAGACCGCCGGCGCCGCGCCCGGGCAGCTCGAGGCCATCATGAGCGCCTTCGTCGGGGCCTGCCGCGGGGCTGCCGCCGACCGGACCCGCCAGAGCAGCCCCACCGTCCGCGAAGAGGAGCCAGCCCGATGAGCCAGCACGTCCGCGCCGAGACCCGGAGGCCCCTCGGCATCATCACCCTGGACCGGCCCCGCGCCCTCAACTCCCTCGACCGGGACATGGTCCTGGCCATGGAGGAGGCCCTCGAGCGGTGGGCCGAGGAGCCCGAGGTGCGCGCCATCGTCGTGCGCGGGGAAGGCCGCGGGCTGTGCGCGGGCGGCGACGTCCGTGCCCTGCGGGACGGCCCCGACGAGGCCGCGGTCGCGTTCTGGGCCGACGAGTACCGCCTCAACGCCCTGATCGCGGGCTACCCCAAGCCGTACGTGCCGCTCATGGACGGGATCACGATGGGCGGCGGCCTCGGCATCTCGGCGCACGGGTCGGTGCGCGTCGTGACGGAGCGGACCTCGGTCGCGATGCCGGAGACGCGGATCGGGTTCACCCCGGACGTCGGCATGGCCGCGCTGCTCGCCCGTGCCCCGGGCGAGCTCGGCACGCACCTCGCGCTCACATCCTCCACCGCGACCGGCGCCGATGCCGTGTACCTGGGCTGGGCGGACCACCTCGTGCCGTCGGATCGGCTTGGCGAGCTCGTGGAGCTCCTGGGCGCGAGGCTCGGCGCCCCTGAGGTGACCGAGGAGACGGCGCTGGGGGCCGCGCACGACGCCGTGCGGTCCCTCGCGCTGCCGGCCCCCGAGGCGCCGCTCGCCGCCGAGAGGGAATGGGTGGACGAGGCGTACGCGGGCGATGACGCCCAGACGATCCTGGACCGGCTGGTCGAGCTCGCCGCCGAGGGCCACGAGGGCGCCCGCGCGGCCGAGGAGGCGATCCGGTCCGTGTGCCCCTTCTCGGCCGTGGTCACGCTCGAGTCGCTGCGGCGCGCGGCCGTCATGGACGTGGTCGACGTGCTCGCGCAGGACCTCCGGCTCGGTGCAGCGCTCGTGGCCCGCGGCGACATGCGCGAGGGGATCAGGGCGCTCCTGGTCGACAAGGACGGCGCGCCGCGGTGGCACCCGGCCAGGATCGAGGACGTCGACCCCCGCGAGGTCGAGGCTGCCTTCGGCGGGGACTGAGCGCGCAAACACAAGGAGCGGTCGCTGGCGGTCAAGGGCCGTATCCGTTGACGCATCTATCGTCGTGGTGTGATCCACATCATGGACGAGGAGGTCGCCGTGGCACACACGTTCGCAGAGCTGCTGCTGGTCAACGGAACCATTGAGACGTTAGACGGGAGCGTCAGGCGGACCCACGCGCTCGCCGTCGTGGGCGGCCGTGTCGCGGCACTGGGAGAAGGGGCCGAGGCGCTGCGTGGACCCGCGACAGAGGTGGTCGACCTTCAAGGCGCCTACGTCATGCCGGGTCTGCTCGACGTGCACAACCACCATCTCATCGCCGGCCACATGGACCTCTTCGAGCTGGATGCCCCGCCGACTCTGACTCTCGACCAATTCCTCGCCGCTATCTCGGAGTACGCGGCGGGACTTCCCTCGGACCGCTGGGTGGTAGGCGGAAGCTGGGGTTCCGGACTCCTAAAGGAGATCAATACTCCGGAGGCCCTTGCACGCCTCGATGCCGCCACAGGAGGGCGTCCGGCCCTTTTCAAGGACGACTCGAAGCACAACCGGTGGGCGAACTCGAGGGCACTCGAGCTTTCGGGCATCGGTGAGACCACCGTTGATCCGGACGGAGGCCAGATCCTACGTTCGGGGGACGGCCGCCCGACCGGGGTCCTCATCGAGGCGGCCGGCGTCATCGCGGAGCAGACCTTGGCCCGCCTCCAGCCCACCACCACCGCCGACCTTGCCCGCGCCTCGTCGCGGGGCATTGAGATCCTCCACTCCTACGGCATCACTGCCTTCCAGGATGCAGCCGCGTCGCTGCAGACCATGCGTGCCCTCAAGGAGCTTGACGACGCCGGCGCCCTCCGCGCATGGGTGGTGACGTCGATGCAGGCCAACGACTTCATTTTCGGGACCACTCCCCTCGGAGAAGGCATCATCGAGCATCGCGAGGAGACCCGTTCGCCCCACCATCGCCCGGACTTCATCAAGATCTTCCTGGACGGCGTGCCCCCAGCGGGCACGGGCGCGTTCCTCGAGCCGTATCTCGACGGCGTCGGCTTCCCCGAGTGCCACTGCGGCACCACCACAATGCCTGCCGAGGACTTGGAGGGGTGGCTTCTGGGAACAGCTCGTCGGGGCATCTCGGCGAAGATCCACTGCACCGGTGATGCATCGGTCCGTCTGGTGCTCGACACCGTCGCGAAGGTGCGTGCCGCCGGGTTCAGGGACCCGCGCTATCACATTGCCCACGGACAGTTCGTCCACCCGGACGACATCGCCCGCTTCGCCGAGCTCGACGTCACGGCTGACATCTCGCCCGCGCTGTGGTTCCCCGGAGTGATCTCGGAAGCCATCGCGACGGTCCTTCCCCCGGAGCGGGCCTCGAGGATGCAGCCCAACCGCACTCTGCTCGACGCCGGTGCCCGGCTCGCGGGCGGCTCCGACTGGCCCGTCAGCGTCTCGCCGAACGCGTGGGAGGCGATCTACGGTCTCGTCACCCGTCAGGACCCGAGCGGCCAGTTCCCGGGGGAGCTCTGGCCGGAGCAGGCGATCACGCTCGACGAAGCGATCCGCGCCTACACCACTGATTCCGCAGAGGCCATGGGCATCAGCGACGTTGCGGGGTCCCTGGCGCCGGGCAAGTCCGCAGACTTCATCCTCCTGACAGACAACCCCCACGACATCCCCCTCGACGAGGTCCGCAACATCCGTGCCGTCGAGACCTGGTTCGCAGGGCGGAAGGTGTACGACGCCGCCGAAGTCGCCACCGCCGCCAGGCGCGCCTGACGGCACCGAGAACCACCGCTACCCCAGCTTCTTCCTGGAAAGGCCCAGCCATGGCAACCCTTGCTTCTGCGCGCCCACGAGTGGGCAGCGACCGCGGCATCTACACGTTCATCGCCGTGTTCAGCGCCGTGCTCTATACCGTGCTGCTCATCGCGCCGGTGATCGCCGGCAAACTCGTGCAGCAGTTCGGCCTCACCCCGACCGAGGTCGGATCGCTCTTCTCCCTTGAGCTCGGTGCGTTCAGCCTCGCCACCGTGCCGGCGTACCTGTGGTTACGCCGGGTCAATCTGGTGACCGCCGTGTACGTGTTCACTGGCATCGTCATTGCCGGCAATGTCGCCTCGGGGTTCGCCACGAGCTTCGTTCTCTTGATGGCGCTGCGCTTCGTGACGTCACTGGCGGCGGGCTCCATCACGGTGGTCATCCTCACGCTCTCGGGCAAGACCTCGAACCCGAGCCGTGCCTTCGGCATCTTCGTGGTGTTCCAGCTCATCATGGGTGCCATCATCCTGGCGGTCTTCCCGGCCCTCTTCGCCGCTGCGAAGGTCGGAGCCATGTACTGGACGCTCGCAGGACTCGCCGCCTGCTGCCTGCCCTTCGTCCGCCTCATCGACGGCGAAGCCCTGCGCCGCCCCCAGCAGGCGGAGGGAGCAGGCAGCGACGCGACATCGACCGAGGTCCGGCCGGTGAACAAGGTGAAGTTCGGGGTCGGCCTCATCGCGGTGCTTCTCTTCTACGTGGGGCTCAGCGGCGTGTGGTCCTTCATGGGCCAGATCGCCGGCGGCTCGGGAATCGGACTCTCGACGACGAGCATCGTCCTCGCGCTCGCCACCATCCCCGGGATCATCTCACCGCTGATCGCGACGATCCTGGGCGACAGCCCTCACCGTCGGTGGTTCCTGCTGGGCGGGTACATCGCGCTCGCAGTCGGCGTCGCCCTCCTGTTCGGCGGCCCCGGTGTCGTCCAATTCGCGATTGCGGCCTTCGTGTTCAAGTTCGCCTGGACGTTCATCCTTCCGTACCTCCTCTCCTCCCTTTCCGATCTCGGCGGCGGCGGCCACGTCATGAACACGACGAATCTGATGATCGGCGGCGGTTTCGCGATCGGCCCGATCCTCAGCGGGACGCTCATCGAGGCCTCGGGAGGATTCGGCCCGATGCTCGCAGTGGCCATCGCCGGCGTTGTCCTCTCCCTTGCGGGCGCCATGGCGATCCAAGGCAGGACCCGAGGGGCATAGTGCTGCGGCGAGCCGGCGCTGGCCGTCCCCGGAGCGAGGGACTGCCAGCGCCCTGGCCCCGCTAGGGTGGTGCTGTGACCCATCCCCGGCTCGCCCGCAGGCTCGGGCTGTTCGATGCCGTGGTGATCGGCCTCGGCTCCATGATCGGTGCGGGCGTGTTCGCCGCGTTCGGCCCCGCCTCCCGCGCGGCCGGCTCGTGGCTGCTCCTGGGCCTCGCGGTCGCGGCGTTCGTCGCGTACTGCAACGCGACGGCGTCCGCCCAGCTGGCCGCCGCCTACCCGACCTCGGGCGGCACCTACGTCTACGGCCGCGAGCGACTCGGCCCGTGGTGGGGGTTCACCGCCGGGTGGGGGTTCGTGGTCGGCAAGACGGCCTCGTGCGCGGCGATGGCCCTGACCTTCGCGAGCTACGCGGTGCCCGCGTCGGTCCCCGGGGCCGGGTGGATCCAGCGGCTCGTCGCGGTGGCCGCGGTCCTCGCGCTCGCGGGGCTGAACTACCGCGGGGTGACCCGGACCGCCCAGCTCACACGCGTCCTCGTCACCATCACCCTCGCTGCCCTGGCGGTGCTCGTCATCGGGCTCTGGGCCAGCGGCCACGCGGGCCCGGGAACCCTCGCGGCGGGGCAGCCCGCGGGCTCCGGCGGGGTCTACGGAGTGCTGCAGGCCGCGGGCCTGCTGTTCTTCGCCTTCGCCGGCTATGCCCGCATTGCCACCATGGGGGAGGAGGTCCGCGACCCGAGGACCACGATCCCCCGGGCCATTCCGCTCGCGCTGGGGATCGCGGTCGTGGTCTACGCGATCGTCGGCGTCACGGCGCTCGCCGCGGCCGGCCCCGGCGTCCTCGCCGGCTCCTCCGCGCCCTTGGCCGACGCCGCCCACGCCGTGGGCCTGGACGGGCTCGGTCCCGTGGTGCGCATCGGCGGCGCGGTCGCGAGCCTCGGCGCGCTGCTCGCGCTCATCGCCGGGATCGGGCGCACCAGCCTCGCGATGGCCCGCGAGCGCGACCTCCCCGCGTGGCTCGGCGCGGTCCACCCCGTGCACCGGGTCCCGCACCACGCCGAGCTGGCCCTCGCCGTGGTGGTCAGCCTCCTCGTCCTGACCACGGACCTGCGCGGGGTCATCGGCTTCTCGTCCTTCGGCGTGCTGGTGTACTACGCGGTCGCGAACGCCTCCGCCTTCACCCAGCCGGCCGCGGACCGGCGCTGGCCGCGGACCCTCAACGTGCTCGGAGCCGCCGGCTGCCTCATCCTCGTCGCGACCCTGCCCTGGCAGTCCGTGGTCGCGGGCGTGGTGATGTTCGCCCTCGGCCTGACCGGGCGCGCCGTCGTCCTCCGGCGGCGGCGGAGGACGGCGCGCCCCTGAACCGCTACCCCCGCAGGTACACCGTGGTGGTGTGCGTGAAGAACTCGCGCGCCGCGGCGCCCTGCTCCTTGGGGCCGTAGCCGGACTTCTTCGCCCCGCCGAACGGCACATGCGGGTCCGCGCCCGCCGACTCGGAGTTGACGTGCAGGATGCCGACATCGAGCGCGTCCACCGCCTCGAGCGCCGTGGCGATGTCCCGCGTGAAGAGGGCCGCGGAGAGCCCGAACTCCGAGTCCTCCGCGAGGGCGAAGGCCTCCTCAACCGAGGCAGCTCGGCGCACCGCGAGCACCGGCCCGAAGAGCTCCTCGCGCCAGGCGACGCTGTCCGGGCCGACCTCGAGGACCGTCGGCGGGACGAAGGCGGAAGGCGCGGCACCGGCGTCGTGCGCCTCCGCCCCGGGCGCCTGCCCGCGGTAGAGCACACGGGCGCCCTCGGCCTCGGCAGCGGCGACCGCGGCCCGCACGCCCTGCGCCGCGGACTCCGTCACGAGCGGGCCCATGTGCGTGGAGGGGTCGCTGGGATCGCCCACCCTCCACGCGTCGAGCCGGGCCGCCAGGCGCGCGAGGAACGCGTCCGCCACCTCCTCGGCCACGACGAGCCGTGACGTGGCCGTGCACTTCTGCCCGGTCGAGCGGAACGCGCCGAAGAGCACCTGCTCGGCGGCGAGGTCGAGGTTGGCGTCCGCGAGCACGATCGCCGCGTTCTTCCCGCCCATCTCGCCCTGGAACGGCACCCCTCGGGAGGCGGCTTCGCCGGCGAGCGCCCGGCCCACCCCGGTCGAGCCCGTGAAGGAGAGCCCGTCGAGCCCGGGGTGCCGCACGAGCTCCGTGCCGAGCGCACCGGGGCCGATGAGCAGGTTGAGCACCCCGGCGGGCAGCCCCGCCCCGTCGAGGGCCTCCGCGAGCCGCGTCGCCAGCAGCGGCACGGTCGAGGCCGGCTTCCAGACCACTGCGTTGCCGTGCACGAGCGCGGGCGCGATCTTCCACGCCGGGATCGCGATCGGGAAGTTGAACGGCGTCACGACCCCCACGACGCCGAGCGGCTTGCGCGTGACGAGGATCCGTTCGCCGCGGCGCGGGGACGCGTAGTGCTCGCCGGCCGCCCGGTCGCCCTCTCCGGCGCAGTAGCGCAGGATCTGCGCCGCACGCAGCACCTCGCCCGTGCCCTCGGCGAGGCTCTTGCCCTCCTCGCGGGCCAGTTCGAGCCCATGCTGGTCCGCGCGCTCCTCGAGCGCCGCGGCTGCCCGGGCCAGGACGGCGCCGCGCTCATGGATCGGCGTGCGCGCCCACTCGCGCTGGGCGGTGCGGGCGGCGTGCATCGCGCGGTCGACGTCGGCCGGCACGGCTTGGGTGCCCTCCGCCACCACCTGCTCGGGGCGGGCGGGGTTGCGGGAGGCGAGCGGCTCGCCGTCGCCCGCCACCCACTCGCCGCCGATGAGGAGGCGCAGCGGGACGGGAGCCTGTGCGGATGAGGTGACGGGGCCGGCGTCGTGCGCCGCGGCGGTGTCCATGCCCGCCGTCACCGGAAGGCCGCCTCTCCGGTGAGCTGCTGGCCGAGGATGAGGGTGTGGACCTCGTCGGTGCCCTCGTAGGTGCGCACGGATTCGAGGTTGTTGGCGTGCCGCAGGGGGGAGTGCTCGAGGGTGATGCCGTTGCCGCCGAGGATGGTGCGGGCCTCGCGGCAGATCTCGATGGCCTCGCGGCAGTTGTTGAGCTTGCCGACGGAGATCTGGTGGTGGGCGAGCTTCCCGGCGTCCTTGAGCCGGCCTAGGTGGAGGGCGAGGAGGAAGCCCTTGTTGATCTCCAGAGCCATGTCGACCAGCTTGGCCTGGGTCAGCTGGTAGCCGGCAAGCGGGCGGCCGAACTGGAGCCGCTCCTTGGAGTAGGCGAGCGCGTCCTCGAAGGCGTCGCGGGCGGCGCCCATGGCGCCCCAGATGATGCCGTAGCGGGCCTCGTTCAGGCAGGAGAAGGGGCCCTTGAGGCCGGTGACGTTCGGCAGGACCGCATCGTGGGGGAGGCGGACCTGATCGAGCTCGATTTCGCACTGGATCGAGGCGCGCATGGAGAGCTTGGGCTGGATCGGGGTGGCGGTGTAGCCGGGGGTCGCGGTGGGGACGAGGAAGCCGCGCACGCCGGCGTCGGTCATGGCCCAGATGACGGCGACCTTGGCGACGTTGGCGAGGCCGATCCAGCGCTTGGTGCCGGTGAGGATCCAGTCCGCGTCCTCGCCGGAGCCGTCGCGGCGGGCGTAGGTCTTCATGGCCCCGGGGTCGGAGCCGGCGGTGGGCTCGGTGAGGCCGAAGCAGCCGATCGCCTCGCCCGCGGCCATCTGCGGCAGCCACTCGGCCTTCTGCTCCGCGGAGCCGTGCTTGTGGATCGCGGACATCGCGAGGGAGCCCTGGACGGAGACGAAGGTGCGCAGGCCCGAGTCGCCGGCCTCGAGCTCGGCGCCGGCGAGGCCGTACTCGACCGCCGAGCGGCCCGCGCAGCCGTACCCGGTCAAGTGCATGCCCAGCAGGCCGAGCTTGGCGAGCTCGGGGACGATCTCGAGCGGGAAGTGCGCGTCCTCGTACCAGCGGGCAATGTTCGGCCTGACCTCCGCGCGGACGAACGCGCGCACGCGGTCCCGCAGAGCGAGTTCCTCGTCGGAGAGGAGCGAGTCGAACGAGATCAGGTCCGTGGGGTCGGGGGAGCTGTGGGTGCCTGCGGCGGTGTCCATGCCCGCAAGGCTAGCGGTGGCGGTCGTCATCGGGAGGGTGTTCCTTTCGGTGCTCAGGATTCGGGGGAGCGGGGCGGAGGTGCCTCCCCAACGTTGCGGAGGTGCCTCCCCAACGGTGCGGAGGTGCCTCCTCAACGTTGAGGAGTCACCTCCGTCGGGTTGGGGAGGCACGTCCGCGGGGCTGCGGAGTCACGTACGCGGGGCTGGGGAGTCACGCACGCGGGGCTGGGGAGTCACGTACGCGGGGCTGGGGAGTCACGTACGCGGGGCTGGGGAGTCACGTGCGCAGCCAGCGCACGACGTCGGCCGTGTCGGCTCCCAGCGCGGGGGGCGCCTGGGTGCGGGGCGGCAGCGGCGGGGTCCAGGTGATGGGGTGGCGGACCTGCCGGGCCACCACGGCGCCCGAGCGGTCGCGGACCTCGACCGTGGGCGAGAGCCCGAGCGACTCGGCGTAGTCGAGGCCCTCCCCGATCCCGGCCACCCGCCCGCACGGGACGCCGAGGGCGGAGAGCTTGTCCTGCCACACCTGGGCCGAGGCCGACGCGAGTCCCCGCTCGAGCAGCGCCACGAGCTCGGCGCGGTGCGCGACGCGGGCCCTGTTCGTGGCAAACCGGGGGTCCGCGGCCAGGGCCGGGGACCCGATCGCGTCGCACAGCCGCGCGAACTGGGAGTCATTGCCGGCGGCCACGGCCAGCGGCGCATCGGCGGTCGCGAGCAGCTGGTACGGGACGATCGAGGGGTGGTCGTTGCCCATCCGCCCCGGCACCACCCCCGCCCCCAGGTACGCCTGGGCCTGGTTGGCCAGCGCCCCCTGGAGGGACGAGAGCAGGTTCACCTCGATGCGGCGCCCGCGCCCGGTGCGGTTCCGCTCGGCGAGGGCGGCGAGGATCCCGATCGTCGTGTCCTTGGCCGTGAGCACGTCCACGAGGGCCACCCCCGCCTTCATCGGGCCGGCCCCCGGCACTCCGTCCGGGGCCCCGGTGATGGACATGAGGCCGCCGAGCGCCTGCACGATGAAGTCGTAGCCCGGCAGGTCGCGGCCGCCCGTGGAGCCGAACCCGGAGATCGAGGCGTACACCAGCCCGGGGTTCACTGCAGCGAGCGCCTCGTACCCGAGCCCGAGCTTCTCGAGGCCGCCGGGCTTGAAGTTCTCCACGAGCACGTCGGCGCGGAGCGCGAGCTCCCGGGCGAGTCCGAGCCCCTCCGGATCGGCCAGGTCCAGCTCGACCGATTCCTTGTTCCGGTTCACGCTCTCGAAGTAGGTGGCCCCGGTGGCGGAGAACGGCGGTCCCCAGTGCCGCGTGTCGTCCCCGCACCCGGGCCGCTCGACCTTGACCACCCGCGCGCCGAGGTCCGCGAGGGTCATCGTTGCCAGCGGCCCGGCGAGCACCCGCGAGAAGTCGGCCACCAGAACGCCGTCGAGCGGGGCGGTCGCGGCGGAAACACCCCGCGCTTCGGTCATTGCCCTGCGCCCCAGACGGGGGTCCTGTCCGAAAGGGCGGGCATTCTCCGCCGCGGTCATGAGAGCGCTCCGCGGATCGCGGCCTCGAGCACCGCCAGCCCCTCATCGAGGACCTCGGGCTCGACGCCGAGGGGCGGCAGGAGCCGGATCACGTTCCCGTGGGTCCCGCACGTGAGGGTCAGGACCCCGGCGGCGTTGGCGGCTGCGGCCGCGGCCTTCGCCACGTCGGCACGTGGGCCGGAGGCGTCCCCGAACTCGACCGCCATCATGGCGCCGCGGCCGCGAACGGATGCCACGCCGTCGTGCGCGAGGAGCGGCTCGAAGCGCCCGCGGACCGCCGCCTCGATGTCCCGGGCCCCGGCGAGCAGCGAGCCGTCCTCGAGGAGTTCGAAGACGGCGAGCGCCGCCTCGCACGCTACGGGGTTGCCGGCGTAGGTGCCGCCGAGGCCGCCTGCGTGGACGGCGTTCATGAGCTCGGCCCGGCCGGTCACCGCCGAGAGCGGCAGGCCCGCGCCGAGGGCCTTCGCGGAGAGGGTGATGTCCCCGGCCACGCCGTCGTGCTCGGACGCGAAGAGGGCGCCGGTGCGGCCCATGCCGGCCTGGATCTCGTCGACCACGAGGACGATCCCGTGCCGCGTCGCGATCTCCCGCAGCCCCGCGAGGAAGCCGGGCGCGTGCACCACGAAGCCGCCCTCCCCCTGGATCGGCTCGATCACCATGGCCGCGAAGGTCTCGGGGCCTGCCTCCGCCAGGACTGTCTCGACGCCGCCGAGCGCCTCGGCCACGAACTGCGCGGCCGCGGCCGGATCGGCCGGCGCGAGGTGCGCGGGCGCCGTCGGGCCGCGGAACACCGAGCCCGGGAGTGGGCCGAAGTTGAGCCGGTACGGGTTCTCCTTGGCCGTCATGGCCATGGTCAGCTGGGTGCGGCCGTGGTAGGCCTCGTCGAACACGAGGACGTTGGAGCGGCGGGTCGCCGAGCGGGCGATCTTGACGGCGTTCTCGACCGCCTCCGCGCCGGTCGAGAAGAGCGCGGTGCGCTTGTCGAAGTCGCCGGGCGTGTGCTCGTTGAGCCAGCGGCACACCTCCACGAAGGAGGAGTACTCGGTGACCATGAAGCACGTGTGGGTGAAGCGGCCCAGCTGGGCGGCGGCGCGCTCGGCCACACGCGGGTTCGCGGCGCCGACGCTGGTCACGGCGATGCCCGAGGCGAAGTCGATGATCCGGTTGCCGTCCACGTCCACGAGCAGCGGGCCCTCGGCGTGGTCGATGAACACCGGCAGGGTGACGCCGAAGCCCTCGGTGACGTGGCGACGGCGCTCGGCTTCGAGCTCCCGCGAGCGCGGCCCGGGCAGCGCGGTGGCCAGGCGGCGGGCGCGCTGCGGCACGGCGGCCGGATCGGCGGACGGGGCTACGGTGGTGGCGGTCATGGGTCCTCCCGGCGTGGGGCTGGTGTGGTTGCGACCACAGTAGAGAGCCGGGGGCTCAGAGTCTTTGGACGTTCTGGCCCATACTTGGTTCCCATGAGACTGATTGCACAACGAGGTGGGCAGGAATGGACACCCGGCCCGGGCCGCCGTGGGGCCCGGCGATGATCACGCTCGCCCAGCTCGCCGAGGCCGCCCGCGGAGACCTGGTCCCGTACTGGCCCGTCCCGCTGCCGCGGGTCGAGCTCACGGGCGTGCACGTGTCCGAGCTCGAGGACCCCACCGTGTTCCTCGACGGCGGGGAGCTGCTCCTCACGGTGGGCATGCAGCTGGCGGGCCGGGACGGCCCTGAGCGCGCGGAGGCTGCCCGGGCCTACGTGGCCAGGCTCGTGGCGGGCCGGGTTGCGGCGCTCGGGCTGGGCCTCGGCTCGGGGCACAGCATGGTCCCCGACGAGCTCCGCGAGGCGTGCGCCGAGGCGGGGCTGCCGCTGCTGACCGTCCCTCGTGAGTCGCCCTTCCTCGCGGTCTCCCGCGCCTACTGGGAGCTGGTGCGCCGCGGGGGAGAGGCCGAGCTGACTGCCCTGCTGGGCCTCCAGGTGGCCCTCACAAGGGCCGCGTCGGGGGACGACGCCGAGCCCTCCATCGTCCGCGAGCTCGCCCACGCCCTGGGCACCTGGGTGGCCTACCTCCCGGGAGGCGAGCGGCGGGCCTCGTGCGCGGGGCCCGCGGGGGAGGTGCCCGCGCCGGGCCTCCTCGACGAGCTGCGCCGGGAGGCGGCCGCGCTGCGGGCCGCCGGCCGGGGCGCCACGGCGACGGTCCAGATCTCGGCGGGCCCCGCGGCGCTGTACCCGGTGGAGTCCGGCGCCGGGCGCGCCTACCTTGCCGTGGGCCGCGGCGGCCAGCTCGCCCCGCCGGAACGCCACCTGTTCCTCACGGCGTCCACGCTGCTGGCCCACCGGGCTGCGGCGCTGCGCCGGGCGGAGGAGGAACGGGCCCGGGGCGACGGGATGCTCGTGGCGCTGGTCCTCGCCGGTCACGACGACGCGGCCCGCCTCCTCGCGGGGCAGATGGGCACGGCGCTGCCCGAGTCGGTGTACCTCGCGGTGCTCGCCACGCCGGGTCTTCCGGACGGGGCGGCCGCGGCGCTCGCGGTCGAGTCCGGAAGCCTGCTGCACCTCCTGCTCCCTGCCGATGCGCCGCGGCCGCGGCTGCCCTCGGGGGCCCACGGCGCCTGGGGCGGTCCGGTGCCGCTGCGGCGCGTCCGCGAGATCGCGGGCCAGGTGGCCGATGCCGCCCGGCAGGCACCCGTCGGGAAGGTGGTCCGGGTGGGCCACGGACTCGAGCTGCCAGCAGACGAGTGGGCCGCCGCGCTCGCCGCCGCGGGCGGGGAGCTGCTCCCGACCGTGCGCGCCTACCTGAAGAATCGCGGCCACTGGGAGGCGAGCGCGCGGGACCTCGGCGTGCATCGCAACTCGGTACGGCATCGGATGGCCCGCGCGGGCGAGCTGCTCGGCGTCGACTTCGACGATCCGGACGTCGCCGCGCACCTCTGGCTTGCCCTGCGGACGTAGGCTGCGCTGCCCGGCCGCGCCAACCGGTGTGTCGGCGGGGCGGCGCAACTAGGCTCGGGAGCCTACGACTGGACCACCCGCGCAGGAGGACACAGGCCATGGCACCCACCGGATCCGCACGCACGATCCTGTCCGGCCAGGATTCCCTCAGGGACTGGCAGGAGTCGCTCTACAAGGACTTCCACCGCAATCCTGAGCTGAGCCATCAGGAAGTCCGCACGGCCGGGGTCGTCGCGGACCAGCTGGGGGAGTTCGGCTTCGAGGTCCACCCCGGGATCGGCGGCACCGGCGTCGTCGGCCTCCTCTCCAACGGCGACGGCCCGACCGTCCTGCTCCGCGCGGACATGGACGCGCTCCCGGTCAGGGAGGCGACCGGGCTCGACTACGCGAGCACCGTCACCGCGGTCGACGACGCGGGCAGCCAGACCGCCGTGATGCACGCGTGCGGGCACGACGTCCACATCAGCACGCTCCTCGGCGCGGCGAGGCTGTTCGCCGAGCAGCGGGAGGCCTGGTCCGGCACGCTGATCGCCCTGTTCCAGCCCGCGGAGGAGCTTGGCGACGGGGCGAGGGGCATGGTCGACGCCGGGCTGGCGGGCCTGATCCCCACCCCGGACGTCGCCCTCGCCCAGCACGTGCTGGTCCACCCCGCCGGCACGGTGGGCCCGCACGCGGGCCCCTTCCTGTCGATGGCGGACAGCGTCCGCATCACCCTCTACGGGCGCGGGAGCCACGGCTCGATGCCGCACCTGTCCATCGACCCGGCCGTGCTCGCGTCCATGGTGGTCGTGCGCCTCCAGGGCGTCGTGGCCCGCGAGGTCCAGCCCGGAGAGTTCGCCGTGCTCACGGTCGGCCGGATCGCGGTCGGCGCGAAGAGCAACATCATCGACGACCACGCCGTCCTCGAGCTCAACATCCGCACGTACAGCAGGCCCATCCGCGACCAGCTCCTCGCGGCGATCGAGCGCATCGCCACGGCGGAGTCCGCGGCATCCGGCTCGCCCAAGGAGCCCGAGTTCGAGGTCTACAACAGCTACCCGCTCACCGACAACAGCGCCGAGGCGACCGCAGACGTCGCCGAGGCCTTCGAGGACTACTTCCCCGCCGGCGCCATCCAGGACTTCGGCCGGCAGACGGCGAGCGAGGACTTCAGCGACGTCCCCACCGCGCTCGGAGTGCCCTACACCTACTGGGGCGTGGGCGGCACCGACCCCGAGGTGTACGCCGCGGCGGAGGCCGCCGGCACGGTCAGCGCGCTGCCCGCCAACCACTCGCCGATGTTCGCCCCGGTCCTCCAGCCGACCCTCACCACCGGCACGGCAGCGCTCGTGGTCGCGGCCTCCGCGTGGCTCGGCAAGGGCTGAGCGCCGTCGGGACGGACACTCTCGGGACGAACAGTCCAGCGATCCCCGCGCACGTGGTGCAGTCCGACCATCGCCGGGCCTGACCTGCATCCCGCATCCTGACGGGGCACTGTGATCGGCACCACGCCGATCGCCCCCCCGGATGGAACGGAGATCCGCATGCAGGCACCTGGGAACCCCGCTGGGCCCACCCGACGAGCCGCCGAGGCCGGCGCGAGCAGGACGACGGAGTCCGCGCACCGCGCGAGCCTGAAACCGCGGCACCTGACCATGATCGCCCTCGGCGGCATCATCGGCGCGAGCCTCTTCGTGGGGTCCGGCTCGGTGATCCGCAGCGTGGGCCCGGCCGCCCTGCTGTCCTACGCGATCGGCGGCGCGCTCGTGGTCCTGGTGATGCGGATGCTGGGCGAGATGTCCACGAACAGGCCGGTGGTGGGCTCCTTCATGGAGTACGCCCGGGACGGGCTCGGCAACTGGGCGGGCTTCACGATCGGCTGGCTCTACTGGTACTTCTGGGTCGGGGTGGTGGCCTTCGAGGCCGTCGTCGTCGGCCGGATCTTCCACGAGTGGTTCCCGGCCGTGCCCGACTGGACGTTCGCGCTCGCCGGCATGCTCGTGTTCACGGTCACCAACCTCATGTCGCTGCGCTCCTTCGGCGAGACGGAATTCTGGCTCGCCTCGATCAAGGTGACCACCATCGTGGTGTTCCTCGGGGTCGGCGCCCTCTACGTCCTCGGCGTCATCCCTGGCTCGACCGGTTCGGCGGCGAACCTCACCGCCCACGGCTTCATGCCGCACGGATGGGCGGCCGTCTTCAACGGGGTCGCCGTGGTCATCTTCAGCTACTTCGGCACCGAGATCGTCACGATGGCAGCCGCCGAGTCGGACCAGGCCGCCCGCGCGGTGGCCAAGTCGACCAACACCGTGGTGTGGCGCATCCTGCTCTTCTACGTCGGCTCGGTCGCGATCCTGCTCATGGTGGTCCCCTGGGACGAGCTTCCCGCGAAGGCCAGCCCGTTCGCGTTCGCGTTCGGCCGCTTCGGGCTCCCCGGCGCCGAGCAGGTGATGAACGCGGTGGTGCTCACCGCGGCGCTCTCGGTGCTCAACTCCGGCCTGTACTCGGGCTCGCGGATGCTCTTCGCCCTCTCGAAGCACGGCTACGCTCCGCGCTGGGTGGAGGACCGCAACCGGGCGGGCGTTCCGTGGAAGGCCATCCTGCTCTCGACCGTGGTCGGCTACGGGGCGATCGCCGCGAACTACGCCGCCCCCAAGGACGTCTTCGACTTCATCATGAACTCGGCCGGCTGCGTCGCGCTGTTCGTGTACGCGTTCGTCGCGCTCACGCAGTGGCGCCTCCGCAACCGGATGAGCGCCCAGGAGCGCGCAGGACTGGCCCTGAAGATGTGGCTGCACCCGTGGCTCAACGCCGTGGTCCTGGCGGCGGTGGTGCTCATCGTGGTCCTCATGGCCCTCGACCCGGACGCCGCTCCGCAGGTCTGGCTGAGCCTGGGCGCCCTCGCGCTGCTGTTGGTCGTGTACCCGTTCGTGCGGCGGCGCGCCTCCGGCCGGATGGCCGCGCAGGCCGCGGCGGGGAGCGGTTCCGTAGCCGCTGCGGAGGCCGCAGCGGAGGCGGCGCCGGCGCACGACGGCGAGTGGTCGCCGTCGCCCGCCCGGCCCCTCTGAGGCGCGGACCCTTCTGAGGGCCGGCCCCTCTGAGGCGCAGGGGCCGGCCCCCAGCGTGGAAAGATGCTCCTGAGGCGAAGGGGGCCCATGGAATTTCTGCTGCTGGTGGTCGGCCTGCTGTTCGGGACGGTCCTCATCGTGGGGGTCGGGGAGCGGATCCGCCTGCCCTATCCGATCCTCATGCTCGTCTTCTCGGCGCTCGCCGCGTCGCTGCCGTTCGTCCCGAACGTCCACATCGACCCCGAGCTGATCCTGCCGCTCTTCCTGCCGCCGCTGCTGTTCGCCGCGGCCCAGCGCTCGAGCTGGTCCGTGTTCAGGCTGCGCTGGCGCTCCCTCGTGCTCCTGGCCGTGCTGCTGGTCGCCGCGACCGTGGCGGCGGTCGCGGCGGTCACCTGGTGGCTGGTCCCGGCGGTCGGGCTTCCGCTCGCCCTTGCCCTCGGAGCCATCGTCGCCCCGCCGGACCCCGTGGCCGTCGAGGCGATCGCCGGCAAGGTCAGCATGCAGCGCCGGCTGCTCACGGTGCTCCAGACCGAGGGCCTGTTCAACGACGCGATGGCCATCGTGATCTTCCAGGCCGCGGTGTCCGCGACGGTCAGCCATGGCCGGGTGGGCTGGAGCGTCGTCCCGCAGTTCCTCGTCGGAGCCGCCGGCGCAGCGCTGCTCGGTTTCGCGATGGCGTGGGTCGTCGGGGCGCTCACCCGCTTCGTCCCGGACCTCGTGGCCCGCAGCGCGGCGTCCCTCGTGGCGCCGTACGCCGTGTACCTGCTCGCCGAGGTGGTCCACTGCTCCGGTGTCGTCGCGGTGGTCGTGACGGCAGTCGAGCTCGGGCGGCGCGCGCGGCCCCAGGACTCGGGGGAGCGGCTCACCCGGTCGGCCTTCTGGGACGTCCTCGAGCTGCTGACCACCGGGGTGGCCTTCGGGCTCGTGGGCATCGAGATGCGCTCGGTCGTCGAGGCCGAGGGAGCCAACCTGCTGACGTTCGTCCCCGGGATCGCCGGAATCTGCGCGACCGCCGTCGCCGTGCGCTTCGTGTGGATGTACGCGATGTACTGGATCGGCGGGGCCGAGCGGCGGGAGAAGACGCCCGGCTCGCTCAGGGAGGTGGTGGTCCTGACCTGGTGCGGCATGCGCGGCCTGGCCACCCTCGCGCTCGCACTGGCCCTGCCGACCACGCTCGCGGACGGCTCCCCGACGCCGGGGCGCAACTTCGCCGTCGCGGCGGCGGCCTCGGTGCTCGTGGTCACGCTCGTGCTGCCCGGCCTGACCCTGCCGTGGCTCATGCGCATGCTGCACCTGCCCGACGACCGCGCTGCCGAGCAGCGCGCCCAGCGGGCCCTCGCACGCCGCGCCGAGCGGGTGGCGCTCGAGGCCCTGCGCACCTCGCCGGCGGCGCAGAAGCTCCCGGAGGGGCGCCGCCGGGCACTGGCCCGGCGCATGTCCTCGCTGCACACCATCCTCCAGGCGGACTACGCCGAGGATCCCGAGAAGATGCGCCGGATCCAGGCCGTGCTCGCCGCGATGGAGCGCGCCCAGCGCGATGCCCTGGCCGCGGCCCGGCGGGAGATGCTCGCCGCGCGCAACGAGCCGGGCAACGACCCCGAGCTGGTCGACCGCGTGCTGCGGCGCCTCGACCTGCGCACCGTCACGCTGGACCGCTGACCGCGCTCGCCGCGCACGACGCCGGCCGCCCGCCTGCCGAGCCCGGCCCACCTCACGTCGCAGTCCAGGCCAGGGCACAGCGCCCGCCGCCGTCGTGCCCAGCGGTTCGGCCCCGCCCTCCGCGGGTAGGCTCCAGCACGTGACCGAGACCACGAGGACCGTCCGCCTGCCCGACCACCTCCGCCCGGTGACCTCGCCCTGCGCCCGGCCCGCCGCCGTCGTGCGCGGTCCCCACTACAGGATCACCGTGCTGACCTCGCGCCTGCTGCGCCTCGAGTACTCTCCCGACGGGGACTTCGAGGACCGTGCCTCCCAGGCGGTCCTGCACCGCGACCTGGAGCCGCCGGAGTTCAGGGTCCTCGACTCGGAGGGCCGGCTCGAGATCCTCACCGAGCACCTCCACCTCGTCTACGACCGGGGCGAGTTCGCCCCGCACGGGCTCTCGGTGAAGGTCCTGGGCGGGGTGAGCAACTACCACAGCGTGTGGCACTACGGCGAGGAGGGCGAGCGGAACCTGGGCGGGACGGCGCGCACCCTCGACGGGGTGGACGGCGCGTGCGCGCTCGAGCCGGGACTGATGTCCCGCTACGGCTTCTCGGTCCTCGACGACAGCGGCACGCTCGTCTTCGACGACGACGGCTGGCTCGCCCCCCGGAGCCGCCCGGGCTCCGACGGCAACGCCGGAGGGCGGGTGGACCTCTACTTCTTCGGCTACGGGCGCGACTACCGTGCCTGCCTGCGCGACTTCTACCGCATCTCCGGCCCCACCCCGCTCGTGCCCCGCTTCGCCCTCGGGAACTGGTGGAGCCGGTACCACCGGTACTCCGAGGAGGAGTACCGGGGCGTGATCGAGCGGTTCGCGGCGGCGGAGGTCCCCCTCTCCGTCGCCGTCCTGGACATGGACTGGCACCTCACGGAGATCGATCCCGCGCACGGGTCCGGCTGGACGGGCTACACCTGGAACCGCGAGCTCTTCCCCGACCCGGAGGGCTTCGCCCGGTGGCTCCACGGGCGGGGCCTCGCGCTGACCCTCAACGTCCACCCCGCGGACGGGATCGCCGCCCATGAGGAGGCGTACGAGCGCGCCGCGCTCGCCCTCGGCCTCGACCCTGCGGCCGGGGAGGCGATCGCGTTCGACCCCGCAGACCCGGAGTTCCTCAGCGCCTACCTGCGCGAGGTCCACCACCCGCTCGAGGAGGCGGGGGTGGACTTCTGGTGGCTCGACTGGCAGTCAGGACCGTACTCGCGCCTGCGCGGCCTCGACCCGCTGTGGGTGCTCAACCATGTGCACTTCCTCGATTCGGCCCGCGGGGGGCGCCTGCCCCTCACCTTCTCCCGGTACGCCGGCCCCGGCAGCCACCGGTATCCGATCGGGTTCTCCGGAGACACGATCGTCACGTGGGAGTCCCTCGCGTTCCAGCCCTACTTCACGGCGACCGCCTCGAACGTCGGGTACGGCTGGTGGAGCCACGACATCGGCGGCCACATGGGCGGCTACAAGGACGACGACCTCGCGGCCCGGTGGGTCCAGCTCGGGGTCTTCTCGCCGATCACGCGCCTGCACAGCTCGTCGATGCCGTTCACGGGGAAGGAGCCCTGGCGGTTCCGGCCCGACGCGGAGGCGGCGATGGAGGAGTTCCTGCGGCTGCGGCACCGGCTCGTGCCCTACCTCCACACGATGAACCACCGGGCCGCCGGCGAGGGCCGGCCCCTCGTTGAGCCCCTGTACTACGAGCATCCCGAGGCCGCCGAGGCGTACGAGGTCCCGAACCAGTTCCTCTTCGGGTCCGAGCTCATGGTCGCCCCGATCGTCTCGCCCCGGGACCGGGCGCTCCACCGCGCGAGCGTCACGGCCTGGCTCCCGCCCGGCGACTGGTTCGACGTCTTCACCGGGACGCGCTACCGGGGCGGCCGCCGGGTGCAGATGTTCCGCACGCTCGAGTCGATCCCCGTCCTGGCCCGGGCCGGGGCGATCCTGCCGCTGGCCGCAGGGCCGCCCGCGAACGGGGCCGCCTGCCCCGAGCGGATCGCGGTGCGCGTCTTCGGGGGCGCCTCCGGCACGTTCGAGCTGGTCGAGGACGACGGCAGCGGCGCCGCCGGGCGGCGCGAGCACCAGGTGCGGACGCCCATCGTGTTCGACTGGGACGCCGGCAGCCTGCGGGTGGGGCCCGCGCACGGGAGCGCCGACGGCGTGCCGCGCACCCGGGCCTGGGAGATCGCGATCGAGGGGATCAGCCGGCCCGGTGCCGTGCGCGTCACGGCGGGCGGCAGGGAGCTGGACGCCGTGGCCGAGTACGACGATCAGGCCGCGACCCTGCGCGTGGCGGCCGAGGGCATCGACGCCTCCGAGGCCCTCACCGTCACGGCAGGCGACGGCTTCGGCCTCGCGCCCAACCAGACCGTCCCCGCCGTCGAGCGGCTCCTGACCGACGTGCACGCGGAGTTCGCCGTCAAGGGCAAGGTCTACGCGCTCGTCGCCTCAGGCGCCCCGCCCGCCGCGGTCGTGGCCGCGCTCGCGGGCCTGGGGCTCGACGAGGGGCTCATGGGCGCCCTTCTGGAGCTCATCCTCGCCGACGCGGGGTGAAGGCCGGGCGCACGACGCCGGCCGTGCGCCGGGCGCGTCCGGCTCACCGCACGTCGCGGTGCAGGTCCGGCCGCGTGGCCGCACCATCGCCGCGCGGCGCGATCCACGGCCCGGTGCCCTCGGACGGATCGAGCACACCGTCCTCGAGCCACGTGAACCCGCCGGCGAGGACGCGGCGCGCGAGGCGCCGGTCGGCGTCGTCCGTGTTGTCCCACAGCGCCGCGAAGAGCGCCTCGACCCGGTGCCGAGACTGCTCGCAGAAGGCCTCGGCGAGGTCACGGGCGCTCTCCGCCCCGTTGGCCCCGGCCGAGCGGAGGTGCTCGGACCACGCGCACGTGGCCGCCATGGCGAACAGCTCGGCGCCGATGTCCACGATCCGTCCGAGGAATGCCTGCCGGTGCTCGAGGGCGGCCTGCCAGCGGCCCATGCCCACGAACGTGTGCCGGGCCAGGCGGCGGGAGGCCCGCTCCACATAGCGCAGGTGCTTGGCGAGGGTGCCGAACTCACGGTAGGCGCGCGGGTCGTTGCCCTCGCCCGCCAGGAGCCGGGGGAGCCACTTCATGTAGAAGCCCGAGGCGTCCTTGGCGGCGCGGGCCTTCTCGGAGAGGGTCGCGTCGGCGCGGGCGAGGTCGCCGGCGGCGGCGAGGTGGGCGTCGACCGCCTCGCGGGCGATCAGCAGGCGCATGATCTCGGTGGAGCCCTCGAAGATGCGGTTGATGCGCAGGTCGCGCAGCAGCTGCTCGGCCGGCACCGCCCGCTCTCCCCGGGCCCTCAGCGACTCGGCGGTCTCGTAGCCGCGGCCGCCACGGATCTGCACGAGCTCGTCGGCGACGGTGTACGCCATCTCCGAGGACCACAGCTTGGCCAGCGCCGCCTCGATCCGGACGTCCTTCATGCCCGCGTCGGCGAGCGCGGCGGAGACCTCGAAGACGGCCTCAAGCGCGAACGTGGTTGCGGCCATGAAGGCGATCTTCGTGGCGACGGCCTCGTGCTCGCCGATCGGGCGGCCCCACTGGACGCGGGCCGAGGACCAGCCGCGGGCGATCTTGAGGGACCACTTCGCGCCCCCGGCGCACATGGCCGGGATCGAGAGCCGGCCGGTGTTGAGGGTGGTGAGCGCGATCTTGAGGCCCTGCCCCTCCCGGCCCACGCGGTTCGCGGCGGGCACCCGGACGCCGTCGAACCGGGTCACGCCGTTCTCCAGGCCCTTGAGCCCCATGAAGGAGTTGCGGTTCTCCACGGTGATCCCGGGGGTGTCCATCTCCACGACGAACGCCGTGATCCCGCCCTTGCCGGCCGGGACGGCTTCCCCTCCCGCCGTGCTGGCGGATCCGTGGGGGAGGACCGTGGCCATGATGACCACGAGCTCGGCGATCACGCCGTTGGTGGTCCACAGCTTGGACCCGTCCAGGACGTAGCTGAGGCCGTCCTCGGAGAGCCGTGCCGTGGTGGTGAGCCGGGCCGGGTCTGAGCCGACGTCCGGTTCCGTGAGGAGGAAGGCGGTCACGGCACCCGCCGTGCAGCGCGGGAGGAACTGCCGCTTCTGCTCCGCCGAGCCGAACATCTTCACCGGCTCGGGCACGCCGATGGACTGGTGCGCGGACAGGAGCGCGCCGAGCGAGGGGTGGAGGGAACCGATGAGCATGAGCGCCCGCCCGTAGTAGGCGAGGGAGAGGCCGAGGCCGCCGTACTCGGTGGGGATCTTCATCCCGAAGGCGCCGATGTCCGCGAGGGAGCGGAGGTACTCGTCCGGGACGCGGTCCTCGGCCTCGATGCGGCCGCCGTCCATCCCCGCCAGCACCCCGCGGAGCCGGGCGAGGAACGCTTCCCCGCGCTCGGAGTCCTCGGACGAGGACTCGGGGACAGGGTGCATGAGGTCCCACTGGAAGTCGCCCAGGTAGAGGGCCTTGGCGAAGCTCGGCCGCTCCCATGCCGTCTGCCGGCTGGCCTCGGCGACCGCGCGGGACTCCTCCCAGCCCGGGGCCTTCCCCTCGGCCGCGCTGGCCGCCGAGATGCGGGCCGCTTCAGCACTGGCCGCCTCGGTACCGGCTGCTTCGGTGCTGGCTGCTTCGGCGCTGGCAGGGTCGATGTCCGTGCTCATGGCGGTTCCCCTAGCGTCCAGGGGCCGCCGTGGGCCGGTGACCCTTCAGCTGTTGACCCATGGTACGCCGCGGAGCTACTCGCGGGTAAGGGGGCCGAAGGTCCCAGGGTGCGCGGCTCGGGGGCGCGAGGATGTGCAGGAATCCGGCAGCTGCGGCGGGAAACTGGGACTGGGCTCTCGGCGGCTCCTGCACATCCGTGCATATGACGTGGATCACCCTTGCGGCCCGAGCGGGACCTACTGGAGGGTAAC
The DNA here is from genome assembly GCF_054063535.1 of Sinomonas sp. RB5. NCBI lineage: Bacteria > Bacillati > Actinomycetota > Actinomycetes > Micrococcales > Micrococcaceae > Sinomonas > Sinomonas sp. RB5. Next base: position 4,714 of record NZ_JBSSGJ010000002.1, on the reverse strand, counting down.
TTGCAGTCCGCGGGCAACGGAGCCCGCGGCCCGAGACACTGGAGGTCGCCGATGCGCCGAATCCACCTCACCGCCCTGCTCTCCGCCGCCCTGCTGGCCCTCGGCCTCGTCGCGGCGCCCGCCGCCCAGGCAGACTCGGTCTCACCCGACCCGCCGGGCGCGAACGACTTCACGTGCAAGCCCTCCGCCGTGCACCCCTACCCGGTGGTCCTCGTCCCCGGCACGTTCGAGACGATGTACAAGAACTGGGCCCTGCTCTCGCCGGTCCTCAAGGACCAGGGCTACTGCGTGTTCTCCCTCAACTACGGCGTGGTCAACGGCGTGCCCGCGAGCGGCCCCGTCACGGACTCCGCAGCCCAGCTCGGGCAGTTCGTGCAGTCCGTGCTCGGCGCGACCGGCGCCAAGCAGGTCGACCTCGTGGGGCACAGCCAGGGCGGCATGATGCCGCGCTACTACATGGGCTTCCTCGGCGGGGCCAAGTACGTGCACCAGCTGATCGGCATCGCCCCGTCAAACCACGGGACGCAGGGACTCATCGCCCCGTCGCCGGCCGGCATGGTCCTCGACACGACCGCCACGAGCACGGCGTGCCAGGCGTGTGCCGACCAGTACGCCGGCTCGGCCTTCATGGCCCAGCTCAACTCCATCGGCGACACCGTGGCGGGGCCGGCGTACACCGTCATCTCCACGCGCTACGACGAGGTGGTCACCCCGTACACGTCCCAGGCGCTGGCAGGCTCGTCCAAGCAGGTCACCAACCTCGTGCTCCAGGACTACTGCCCGCTCGACACCATCGAGCACGACCAGTCGCCCAACGACCCGAACGTCTGGGCCCTCGTCTCCAATGCCCTCCTGCAGGCCGGTCCCGCGGACCCCTCCTACCGTCCGGTCTGCGCCTAGTCCCGTTCCCCCTCGATGCACGACGCCGGCCCCGCGCCCTCGGCTCCTTGCGAGCGAAAGGCGCGGGGCCGGCGTCGTCCGCGCCGCCTTCCGCGGGTCCGCGCAGGCTGGTTGACTGGCGGTATGACTGAATCCCCCTCCGCAGAGTCCCGCGTGGTGAGCGCCGAGCGCGTCATCGAGGCGCCGGACACCGCCATCTTCGACCTCATCGCCGACCCGGCCGCCCAGCCGCGGTGGGACGGCAACGACAACCTCGGCGAGGCCGCCGCCGGGCAGCGCGTCACGGGCGTGGGCGACGTCTTCCGGATGACCCTGACCAAGGGAGCGGTCCGCGAGAACCACGTCGTCGAGTTCGAGGAGGGCCGCCGCATCGCGTGGATGCCGGCCGAGGAGGGCAAGGCGCCGATCGGCCAGCTGTGGCGCTGGGAGCTCGAGCCGCAGGGGCAGGGGCGCACGCTCGTGCGGCACACCTACGACTGGACCCGGCTCGAGGACCCGCAGCGCCTTCCCCGGGCCCGCGCCACCACGCCGGAGAAGCTCCGGGCCTCCGTGGACCGGCTGGCCGCGCTCGCCGAGGGCCGCTAGGGGCCACCGCGCGGGAGCGGCGCAGGGGACCACACCCGGTGCGGTCCCCTGCGCGAGCTGCGGGCGCGCCTCAGACGGCCGGGAGGAACTTCAGCGCCGAGTTCCACTGGTACTCGGGGAGCGAGTCGTTGGCCGAGAGCAGGATGTTCAGGAAGCCGGTCTGCTCGAGCTGCTGGGCGCGGCGCAGCGGCCCGACTACCACGGCGTTGAGGCTCGCGGCGGAGACGAAGTCCGCGACGGACCGCACGGCGGCCTCGTCGTCGCCCGCGATCAGCACGTCGAGCTCCTGGCCCGACACCGCGCCGGAGACGAGCGTTCCGCCGAAGGTCGTGTTGAACGCCTTGACGACCTTGGCCGAGGTCAGCTTCTGGATCTCCTCGGCCGCGGAGGTGCCCGCCGCGACGGCGAGGCCGTCGAAGGTGGAGAAGTCGACCGGGTTGGTGATGTCCACGTAGACCTTGCCGGCGAGGGCGTCGCCGTACTGGGAGGCGATGGCCTTCGAGGCGTCGAAGTACACGGCGGGGACCACCATGGCGCCCGTGATGTCGTCGCCGAGCACGCCCGCGGTGACCGTCCCGCCGAGCTCCGCGGCGAGCGCCTCTGCCTTCGCGCGGTCCTCGTGGGCGAGGAGCTGGACGGTCCTGCCCGCGGCGACCGCGCGGGAGGCGATGCCGCGCGCCATGCTGCCGGTTCCGATGATGGTGATGTCGCTCATGATGGTCTTCCTTCTGTGTGGGTAAGGCTGTGTGCTCCAGGGCCTTACTTGAAGCTACAACTAAAGTCGTGCCAAATCCATTCCCGCCCCTTCGCGCTGGTTGACGCGTAGGAAATTTCCTACGTAAACTGTCCGCATGCCCCGTCAGCGCCGGGAAACCACCACCGACCACGTGTTCGCGGCCCTCGCCCACCCGGTCCGGAGGGACCTCCTCGCGGCGCTCCTCGAGGGCGCGCAGACGGCGCAGGCGCTCGCCGACCGCTACGAGATGGCCCGGCCCAGCGTCGCCGAGCACCTCAAGGTGCTGCGCGGCGTCGGCCTCGTCGCCGAGCGCCAGGCGGGACGGAACCGCTACTACTCGCTCACGCCGGAGCCCCTCGCGCTGCTGCGGGCCTGGCTCGAGCCGTACGAGGACTTCTGGCGAGGCCGCGTCCCGCGGCTCGCCGCACTGCTGGAGAAAGAGGAACCATGACCGACACCACCGAGGACCGGACCGCCGCCCGCGTCGAGGACTTCCTGCCGCAGCCGCCGGCCGCGGTGTGGCACGCGCTCACCACGCCCGAGCTGCTCGCCCAGTGGCTCATGCCCAACGACTTCGCCCCCGTGGTGGGCCACCGCTTCCACTTCCGCACCGAGCCGATCCCGGCCGCGCGCTTCTCCGGGGTCATCGCGTGCGAGGTCCTCGAGCTCCGCGAGCCGGACCTGCTCGTCATCTCCTGGGCGGACGACGGGGAGGGGAACGACATGGACACGACCGTCGCCTTCCGCCTCGAGGCGCACGACGGCGGCACGCGCCTCACGATCGTCCAGGCGGGCTACCGCCCGGACCACCCGGGAGACCAGATGGCGCGTACGATCATGGGCGGCGGCTGGGGTGGCCGCATCCTCGCCAGGCTCAAGGAGACGGTGGGCGGGGCGCGCTGATTTGCGGCACCCGGGCGCGCCGCCTAGTATTTAACGCTGTCGTATGCAGTGGTTTCCACTATCGGCACTGAAGTCACCGTCAAACCGCGGCGAGGGAACTTCGGCTGGCTCTCACCCCGCCTGGTTCACCCTCCGGAAAGCTGCAGGCGAACGGTGCATCGAGGTGGCGGGACGCTCATGCGGAACGCCATTTTTACTGCAACTGTTTGACTACACCTTGGAGGAGCGAACATGGCAGCGCATTGCCAGGTGACCGGGGCATCGCCCTCGTTCGGTCACAGCATTTCCCACTCGCACCGCCGCACCAAGCGTCGGTTCGACCCCAACATCCAGAAGAAGCGCTACTGGGTCCCGTCCCTGCGCCGCAACGTCACCCTGACGGTGTCGGCCCGTGGCATCAAGACCATCGACGTCCGCGGCATTGACGCGGTTGTCTCCGAGCTGCTTGCGAAGGGTGTGAAGCTCTGATGGCCAAGAAGGACAAGGACGCTCGTCCCATCATCAAGCTCAAGTCCACGGCGGGCACCGGGTACACCTACGTGACCCGCAAGAACCGCCGGAACGACCCCGATCGCCTGGTCATGAAGAAGTACGACCCGGTTGTCCGCAAGCACGTTGACTTCCGAGAGGAGCGCTAAACATGGCCAAGAAGTCCAAGATTGCCCGCAACGAGCAGCGCAAGGCCATCGTTGAGCACTACGCCGCGAAGCGCGCCGAGCTGAAGAAGACCCTCGTCGACGAGAACGCCACCGACGAGGCCCGCGAGGCCGCTCGCCTCGGTCTGCAGAAGCTCCCGCGCAACGCCTCGCCGGTGCGCCTGCGCAACCGCGACCAGATCGACGGCCGCCCCCGCGGCACGTTCCAGAAGTTCGGCATCTCGCGCGTCCGCTTCCGCGAGATGGCCCACAAGGGCGAGCTTCCGGGCGTTACCAAGTCGTCCTGGTAGGTACTGCGCCGTTTCCGGCGAAGTACCAGACCCGTCCGAAGGGCGGCACCCCGCGTGGGTGCCGCCCTTCGGCGTTCCCGGGGTCGGTCACGGGAGGCTGGGGCGCCGTTGGATGCCGCCTTGGGGGAGGGGAGTGGGCCGCCGGCCCCGGGGGTGCCTGCGGGAGGCTGGTGCGACACGCCCGGGATGCAGCCGATTTGCCCGGCACCTGCCCCACCGGTAATGTTTTCGAAGTCGTCGGGGGTTGCCGCGGAAACGCGGAGGACACAGACGGCCAAACCCCACCAGACGAACCGGAAACGGAAGCGATGAGTCGCGGCCGGAAACGCGGTTCGGGTGGCTTTCCACGAAGAGAATCCGAAATACACGGATTTGCGCCGGGAAAGACGCTCTGGTAGGTTTGAGAAGTTGCTCCGGGAGGGCCTGACTCGTTCTGGTTGTTACCGGGTGCGGCGTGTTGTTTGAGAACTCAATAGTGTGCCAAGTTTGTTGATGCCATTTTTTATGGTTGTCAAATGTGCCTGTTGCTGTGCACCCCCGTGCACAGTGGTGGGTGTTTGATGCCGGATCATTTTCTGCTGGCCGGGTGTGCCTCATTTTCCTGGGGTTCCTGGTTGGCGTGTTCTTTGACGGAGAGTTTGATC